>JAQXBA010000147.1 GCA_029252625.1 Opitutia bacterium
TTGTCGATAAAGAGTTCGCCGTTGAGATGGTCGGTCTCGTGCAGGATACAGCGGCCGAGTAGGCCGGTGGCTTCGAGCACGTGGCTGTTGCCTTCAGTGTCTTGATACTCGCAACGTACGCCAATCGGGCGGGTGACTTTGCCGCGTACATCAGGAAAAGAGAGGCAGCCTTCTTCGTAGACATCCTCGTTTGGGTCAATGATAGTGACCTTAGGATTTGCCAAGGCCATTGGCATAATCAGATCGAGTGGCGGCTGTTTGCCGTCGAAGCTATAATCGAACTCGGGCTTTTCGCCTTCGGGGGGGCGCACGTCCATCACGCAGAATTGGAGGGCGAGGCCGACTTGTTGTGCGGCGAGGCCGATGCCTTCTTGGTCATACATGGTATCGACCATGTCGTCGGCGAGTTGCGCGAGGGCGTCATCAAATTCTGTGATGAGGTCGCCGACTTTGCGTAGAATGGGTTCGCCGTATTGTGTGACTCTTAAAAGCATGTCAGGAAGCTGAAACCGAGCCGCAGTCTTGTAAAGCTTTTGAGCGGAGGGATTTTATTCAGCTGGTTCGACTGGAATGTGCACCTCGGAGCGTTTGAAGATACCCGGCATAAAGGGGCTATTCCAATAAATCGCACGGGCGGGGCCGGTGGCGAGCCATTCGTTCTGTTCGGAAAGGTGCGTGAGCAGCTGTGCCTGAGCGCGGTTGAAATTCTTGGCACTGTAGCCGCCGCGCACGCCAAGGCTGAGGACCGTGCGTTCCGGCAGTTCAAGGATGGTGACTTCGTCGGTATTTTTGAGCTCTAGGTCGGCGTAGTCGGAGCCGACATAGAAATACATGGTGCCAGGCGCGATCGCCGCTTCGACGGGTGTGGTCATGGCGATATCGTTGGCTTGTATATAGCGAAACAAGGGACGAAACAGTCCGTTGTCGGACTCGAAATAGCTTTTGTCGGATTGAGAGGCGAGCAGTCGCGCCGCGGGGATGGTTTTAATCTCGATCGTGCCGACATTCGTTCGGGCGAAAGCGCTTTCGTAAGCCGACATGGGTTGCAGGAGGAGCAGAGCTAGAATGGTGAGTTGAAGTAGTTTCATGGGATGGGGTAGTCAGGATAGTCATCTGTGGTGATTCGATGTGCAGCGCACGCTACGATGATATTAAAAAAACAGATTTCGGCGAAAAACCTTACAAAGTGTTTTAATTCCGCCGTTGCCAGTTTTGCGGAATATACCTTGAGTGAGCGCATGGAATTAATCGTTGCGTTAGTCGTTGGGCTTTTTGTGGGGGCGGGCTTGGTCTTTGCTTTGTTACGCGGTGGCCATATCCGCTCGGATGCGGCATTGGCTAGTGCGCAGGCGGAATTACATGCAGTACGTAGTGACGGCGCGGCGGCTAAGGAAGGGCTGGCGAGGGTGGAAGCCCAGCGGGAGGCTGAGTTAAAGGCGGCGGCGGAGAAGCTTGCGCTACTGGAGGAGGCGAAGGCCGAATTGCAGGATAGCTTTAAGGCGCTCTCTGCGGAGGCCTTGTCGAAAAACAACGAGTCTTTCCTGAACTTGGCCAAGACCACGCTGGAGAAATATCAAGAAGGCGCCAAGGGCGATCTGGAGAAACGCCAGCAAGCGATCAATCAGACAGTCGAGCCAGTTGGCGAGGCACTGAAGGTTTTCAATGAGCGGGTTGCCAAGATCGAAGAGCGCCGCACACTGACAGATGCCAGCCTGAAGCAGCAGCTGCAGCAGCTGGCCGAGTCGCAGGTGCAGCTGAGTCGGACCACTGGTAGTCTGGTGCAGGCGCTGCGTGCGCCGCAAGTTCGCGGGCAATGGGGTGAGATGCAGCTGCGCCGCACCGTGGAGATGGCCGGCATGATCAACTATTGCGATTTCGAAGAGCAGGCATCGGTGGAGACTGCCGATGGCCAGCGTCTGCGGCCAGATATGTTGATCCGCTTGCCGAACGAGCGTGTGGTGGTGGTCGATTCTAAAGTGCCATTGGCAGCTTACCTCGATGCACTGCAATCCGAAGATCCGGACGTACAGAAGGAGCGTATGCAGGCCCACGCACGTCATGTTCGGGATCATATTAAGGGGCTGTCGGCGAAGACCTACTGGGACAAATTCGATAACGCGCCCGAGTTCGTGGTGCTGTTTATTCCGAACGAAACGATCTTCAGTGCCGCTCTGGAGCAAGATCCGCAGCTGATCGAGCTAGGCGTATTAAATAAGGTGATACTTGCGACACCGACCACGCTGATTGCGCTGCTCAAGGCGATCGCCTACGGCTGGCAGCAAGAAGCCATTGCTCGAGAGGCCAAAGAAATCGCCGTATTAGGTAAAGAACTCTATGACCGGATCGGCGTTGTTGCTGGGCACTTTGCAAAGGTCGGTAAGAGCCTTGGTCAGTCGGTAGAGCATTACAATAAAGCCGTCAGTTCGGTGGAGATGCGCTTGCTATCAACCGCGAAGAAATTTCAAGCCCTCGACAGTGCGTCCGCTGCCGAGTTGCCTGAAGTGAAGGGTATCGAGAAAATTCCCACGCTGCCTAAAGCTGAAGGTTAGTCGCGCTTATACTGGGTCGGCGACTGGCGCTGGAGTCGTGCACTATTTTTAGGCGCTAGGTGGTAGCCAAGTTCGCGGCTTGACTTACGACTGGCTGAAACTGGACTAGCGCGGTGCCTGACCACGAACCAGACTCAGTCGAATTCGAGATTACAGATGAGCTCGATCTACATACCTTTCGACCTTCCGAAGTTGGTGAGCTAGTGCCTGACTACATTGAGTTGTGCCTCGAAAAGAGAATCACCCGGGTACGCATTATCCACGGCAAGGGCATTGGCACCTTGCGCACGACGGTGCATACGATCCTCGAGCGTGACCCGCGGGTAGAGCGATTCGAATTAGCGGGCGCGAATGAAGGTGGCTGGGGTGCGACAATTGTTTGGTTGCAAGGCTTAGATTCTTGAGCGCGAGAGCTATACCGTGTGTTTTTTGGTTCAGCAGTGCCGTCCCGCCCACCACCATTCCTGTGTATCTTGCCCATATAGTATGGGAAACACTCTTGCCAGCGGCCACGAGTTTCACCATTTTCTGACCTTTTTCGCATTTCTGGTGTCCTCTGTTAGCTAGAATTGACCGACTTTTTCATTTAGTAACCGCATACATTAGATCTCATGATCTCAGCCATTCTCAAAAAGTTCTCTGGACGTCACTACAAGAAGTTTCTTAAAAAGTGCCTGCCTATTACCGAACGTATCAACGCATTTGAACTTGAATATCAATCGCTTACGGAGGAGCAACTGCGTGCGAAGACAGCCGAGTTTATGCAGCGCCATCTGGATGGTGAGTCGCTTGACGATTTGTTGCCGGAGGCCTTTGCGACGGTGAAAAACGCTGCCCGCCGTATGTGCGGGCAGGAGTTTGACGTATGTGACCATATGTTACCCTGGAACATGGTGCACTACGACGTGCAGTTTATCGGCGGGATTGCGCTGCATGAGAGGCACATTGCCGAAATGGCAACAGGTGAGGGTAAGACGCTTGTCTCAACTTGCCCGCTCTACTTGAACGCGCTTTCCGGCAACAATTGCCAGTTGGTTACCGTCAATGACTACCTTGCGCGTCGCGACTCCGAGTGGATGGGCCACTTGTTCCGCAAGCTCGGTCTCACCGTTGGCTGTATTCAAAATAGCCAAGCGCCACAGATTCGTCGCGAGCAGTATGAATGTAACATCACGTACGGCACCGCTTCGGAGTTTGGCTTCGACTATTTGCGCGATAATGGTATGACCAGCCGCAAGGAAGATCAAGTGCAGCGCGACCACTTCTTCTGTATCATTGACGAAGTTGATTCGATCTTGGTCGATGAAGCGCGCACGCCGTTGATCATTTCCGGGCCGATGCAGGATGATAATCCGCTGCCATTCGGTGAAGTTAAGCCGAGTATTAAGCAACTGGTTGCCAAGCAACAGGCGTATTGCAACAATTTGGTCGCCGAGGCGAAGTCCGCGCTGGAAGGTGAAGGTTCTGACGAAGATGCCAAGTATGCGGCAACCTCGAAGCTCTTCCAAGTGAAGCTTGGCATGCCGAAGAACAAGCAGTTCCACCGTCTCAATGAGGTGCCGTCGATTCGTCGCGCAGTTGATAAGTTCGACCTCGAGATGAACAGTGATTTCAACAAAAAAGAGCGTTACGCGCTAAAGGAAGCGCTGTTCTATGTGATCGACGAGAAGCAGCAGCAAGCCGATCTAACTGAGAAGGGTCGAATCTTGATGAGCCCAGATGATCCAGATGCATTCATGCTTCCGGACTTACCGACTCAGTTCATTGAAATCGATAAGAACGAAAAGCTTCCCGACGAGGCGAAACAGGAGGCCAAGCAGGTCGCCGAAACGAGCTTCCAACAAACTAGCGAACGCATCCACTGTATCAGTCAGCTGTTGCGCGCATTCAGTCTTTATGAGCGCGATAAAGAATACGTGGTGCAACAAGGGAAGGTCAACATCGTCGACCAAAATACTGGGCGTGTGATGCCAGGCCGCCGCTGGTCGGATGGCCTGCACCAAGCGATTGAGTCGAAGGAGAACTGCACGATCGAGAAGGAGACTAAGACGTATGCAACGGTGACGATTCAAAACTACTTCCGCATGTATGAAAAGTTGTCTGGTATGACTGGTACGGCAGAAACTGAAGCCTCTGAGTTTCACGAAATTTACGGACTCAACGTGATGGTGATCCCGACCAACCAGCCTTGCATCCGCATCGATAAGAACGACGTCATCTTCAAAACACGCCGTGAGAAATTTGCTGCGGTGATTAAAGAGGTCGAAGCAGCGCACCAGAAAGGACAACCAGTTCTGGTCGGCACGGCCTCGGTTGAAGCCTCTGAAGTGCTGAGTCGGATGTTGAAGCGTTCAAACATCGGGCACAGCGTGTTGAATGCCAAATTTCACGAGCAAGAAGCCGAGATCGTTGCGAATGCTGGACGCAAGGGGGGTGTAACGATCGCAACCAATATGGCCGGTCGTGGCACCGATATTAAACTTGCCGAAGGTGTCCCAGAACTCGGCGGCCTCTATGTGGTAGGCACAGAGCGTCACGAATCTCGTCGTATTGACCGTCAGCTACGTGGTCGTTGTGCCCGCCAGGGAGATCCTGGGATGTCGAAATGTTTCGTCTCTCTGGAGGACGATTTGATGCGTCTGTTTGCCAATGCTGGACCGATCTCACGTATTCTTGAAAAGTCGATGAGCGAAGGCGAAGAGCTGGAGCACCCAGCGCTGAACTGGTCGATCGAAAATGCACAGAAGAAAGTCGAACAACAGAATTTCTCGATGCGTAAGCGTTTGCTGCAATTTGACGACGTACTCAATATGCAGCGCGAGGTCGTTTACGGGATCCGTAATGAGGCGATTCAATCGGACACGCCGCGCGATATCATTTATGAAATGATTGGGGAGGAGCTCGAAGTGCGTCTCGATGCACTTGCAGGAGATCGCGAGGGTGATGCAGTCGATCAATTCCTCGCATGGCTCAACGCTTACTTCCCGGTCGCATTGAAGGTCGAAGAACTTGCGGGCCAAGCGGCAGAGGCACAGCAGGCGCTTATTCTTGAGCGTATTCAACAAGCCTACAAGCAACGCGAAGAATTTGAGTCCGCAGAAGCACTGGTCGGCCTTGAGCGTTATATCGTCATTCGTTCGCTGGATCGCCGTTGGCAGGACCACCTCACTGAGATGGAAGAGCTTCGCCGTAGCGTGAATTTGCGTAGTTACGGTCAAAAGGATCCGCTCAGCGAATACAAGAGCGAGGCCTATGTGTTCTTCGAAGAGTTGATGACGAATGTCCGCACTGAGATTTGTAATGCAGTGTTCCGCACTGCAACCAATCAAGATGCTTTCAAGGGTATGCTCGCCCGTATGTCGCAAACTGCGCAAGTCGCAGGCCCTGGCACTGGGCAGCCACAAGTCGGCGCACTGGCTGGAGCAGCTGCGCAAGCACAGGCTGCGCAAGCACCGGCCCCACGTAAGCAAGTGGAGTTGCCGAAGGTCGCACCGATCCGCCGTGACTTGCCTAAGCTTGGGCGTAACGACACAGTCACCATTCGCAAGGGCGCGGAAACCAAGGAGCTGAAGTTCAAGAAGGCCGAAACAATGATCCTCAACGATGGTTGGGAGCTAGTTCAGAAGTAGATCGTTTCGCGTCGTTTTTTCAAAGAGCACAGGTCGTTTGACCTGTGTTTTTTTGGTTTTAAAGTGATCACCACGACTTTCTAGCCTAAAGTCGCTTACTTAAACAGCTCATCCCAAATCTTGTCTTCCATCGATTGGCTGGCTGCGGGCGAATCGATTTTGGTCGGCGCTTGCGCCCACAGATAAGCTGCAAATGCCTGATCCTCGGCACAAAGCATGGCGACAGGTAGTTCGAGTTCCGCGCCATCGGCGTGGCGGCGGACTTTCAATGAGTCTGCTTTGACTTCCAGAATCTGGGCAAAGAGCTTGCGCTCATCTTTATCGAAAAATGTTTGAAGCGTCTCTTCTGCCCGAATTGCAAAATAATTTTTAACAGGTTCGGTTGTGGGTGCTTTCAGAACGAGTGGCGGTTGGAAGCTGGTGTCGGAGAGCTGCTGGATCGGTGCTTCCTCCGCAATGATTACGGCGGCTAGGGGTTCAGGCGCTTGGGATTGTTTGCCTAGTTTGTAGCCTGCAACCAAGCACAAGGAGCAGGTGGCGAGCAGCAGCGGGATGGAAACAAGGCGGGCCATAATTTTATGATTGTTAAAAGATCAATGATTGAACATGCGAGGATGATTACAACGATCGATTTGAGGACAAATTTGCGCGATGATTTTTATCAGTGTTGTCATCTTGGTCAGATTGGGGATTCTACTGACTCAACTATTGAGGCATTTTAAGGCTTAGACCGTATGATAAAGCTTGCAGAGGAAACCAATGAATCAAGTACGCAGGAAGCTCCGGAGGTTGTGCGCTCGCCATGGTGGGGCCTACTAGCGGGGACTCTCAGTGCACTCTCTTGGGTACTTTCGATTCCGCCATTTGAATTTGCGGAGGCCGCCTATATTGCATTTGTCCCGCTGATTCTGTGGCTCTATACGCAGCCGAGTCGTCGCTTGACCGTTGCTGTGGCAATGGGCACTGGCTGGCTTGCATGGTTTGCGATTTTAGTCTGGCTGCGGCACGTAACGTGGCTTGGCACCTTGGCTCTCTCCGGCATCCTCGCGGTGGTCTTCATGTTGTGGGTATTGTTAGTGGGCTGGCTATTGCCTTTAGTGGCGAATCGTTCGTTTCTGTGGCGGGTCGTGGCCTTTGCGGGACTGGCGGGCGCGTGGGTACTACTGGAATGGGCGCGCACCTGGATTCTGTGGGGCTTTCCGTGGGCACCGCTATCGCTGAGTCAATGGGAGCGGCCAGTGGTGCTGCAGATTGCGGCGTGGACGGGAGCTTATGGGGTGTCGTTCTTGCTCATCTATTTCAACTTTTGTATCGCGCAGACCTTGCGCAATCGTGTGGTCATTAAAGAGCGCAAATTGTGGTCGGGTTGGTTCAGTACGGATCTGTACGTGGCGATGGTGTTGCTGGGCTTGTGCATTTTTGTGTTTCTCAAGTCTTTACCGCAGCGTGATACCAGCGTGTCATTGTTTACGGCAGCGGTGGTGCAGCCGTATATTGCGCCAGAGCTAAAGTGGGACGAATCGCAGCAGCTGGTGAATTTGGATATTTTGGAGCGGCAGACGCAGTTTGTCGCGAGCCTGGAGAGCGATGTGATACTGTGGCCGGAGGCAGCGACGCCATGGCCAGTCAAAGGTTACCCACAGATGCAGGCACGAGTCGAAGCGTTGGCTGATGATATTGATAAGCCAATCTTGATGGGTAATCTTGCAGTGGATCGCGGGGCGGAACTGTGGTACAATGGAGCGTTTCTGGTCGAGCCAGAAGTAGGGCTGTCGGAGCTATTTTATGTGAAGCGCGAGCTGGTGCCGTTTGGCGAGTTTGTGCCGAAGCCGTTTGGCTTCATCTCAAAGGTAGTGCCAGTTGGGGGTAATTTCGTGCCGGGGAGTGACCCCAGCTTGATTGAACTTTCGATTGGCGAAGAGACCGTAAAAATAGGCTGCTTGGTTTGCTATGAAGATGCGTTTCCAGGCTTGGCGAGAGAGAGCGCAGGCGCAGGCGCGCAGGTGTTGTTCGTGGCGACCAATAATGCGTGGTATGGAGAAGAGGGCGGTGCCTCGCAACATGCGGCTCACTCAGTGCTTCGAGCGGTTGAGAATCGCCGCCCCGTGATGCGCTGCGGCAATGGTGGTTGGAGCGGCTGGATTGATTGCTACGGCGTGGTGCGTGATGTCTTATATGATGAGCATGGCAGCGTGTATTTCCGCGGGGGCGGTAATTATACAGTACTGCACTTCGAAGAATGGATGCAGCAGCAAAGTTTTTACACGCGTCACGGCGACTGGTATGTGGCGCTCTGCAGTGGTTTGCTGGTGCTTGCGCTGGGAGTCGGGCGGTTGCTGCAGCGCAAGGCGGTGACTTAAGTGCGTCGACTTCAGTCTCATCTGTCACCGTATTTTTAGCCGTGAGTACCGTCGTTTTTCAGTGTAGAGAAACGCCGCAGCCATTGCCGATCATGTGGAGCGTTCGTTGAGGCACAAAAAAGCCCATCGACGAAACAGAGCCGAGGGGCTTATGTGCAATAAAAGATGAGCGAAATCAGTGCTCGGCAGCTTGTTCAGCGAAGAACTCTTGTAGGACCTCCATACGCTTTTGCTGAATGTGCTCTTGCTTGACTTCAGTTTTACTGCGCTGCCGTTCATTTTCAGTCATGATGCGACGCATCTTGTGAATGGCAATTGTTTGGATCTGGCGCACGCGTTCGCGAGTGATCTTAAAGGCCTCGCCAACTTCTTCGAGTGTGAGTGGATGATCGCCGTCGAGACCGAAGCGTAAACGGATGATCTCACCTTCGCGCTTATCAAGAAGTGCAATGACAGATTGAATGTCATTATGAATCGATTTTTGCTGAAGATTTTCCAGTGGTGTCGTCTGGTTTTCATCTCCTACGAGTTCGCCAAAGCTGGTATTGCCATCTACGCCGACGGGGGCATCGAGTGAGGAGGGTCGCACACTAACTGACTTGAGGTGTGCCACTTTGTTGACTGGCATTCCCATGTCGTAGCCGATTTCTTCGTCGGACGGTTCACGGTCGAGTTCGTCCGTCAAGTTTGCGGTAATACGGCGCATTTTTGCGATTTTATCGACTAGGTGCACTGGTAGACGAATGGTTTTGCTCTGATTAGCGAGTGCGCGCTTGATTGATTGCTTGATCCACCATGCGGCGTAGGTGCTGAGCTTGCCGCCTTTGGAGGGGTCAAAGCGCTCGACGGCCTTGATCAGGCCGATGTTGCCTTCGCTGATAAGGTCGAGCAGAGGCAGGCCAAAATTATTATAGTCATGAGCGATTTTAACAACGAGGCGTAAGTTGGCAGAAATCATGCGGTCGCGAGCGTCTTTATCGCCTTTTTGAATGCGAGCCGCCAACGCGACTTCTTCTTTTGCGGACAAGAGCGCGGTCTTGCCAATCTCCTGCATGTAAGTACGCATGACATTGCGATCTTTGGAGGGCAATTCACGTACATCGGTAATGGCTTCGGCTGTCTCCTTCTGAGCGCGAGGCACTGTCGAGTGCGTATAGGTTAAACGGTTGCGGGATGTCGGTTTTGCCAGTTTTTGTGCCATATTTCGCTAAGGTCAGATAGTTAAGAATTCGTGCGCGCTGTATTGATTAAAACAGCTGCTACAGAGTAATAAACTCTGTGCACATCAACTTATCGTATAATCCTAACGTCCCTTACAAAAAAATTACATTATTCTAATTTTTAAACATTTCTTCGGCTAGGGCGACGGCTTTGAGCATCCCTTTGGCTTTATTCACCGTCTCCATAAATTCATTTTCAGGTACGGAATCGGACACGATGCCAGCGCCAGATTGGATGTAGATGTTGCCATCCTTAATCACTGCGGTGCGAATGCCGATGCAAGAGTCGTGATTGCCCTCATAGCCAAAGTAGCCGAGTGCGCCCCCGTAGGCGCCACGTTGGCTTTGTTCGAGCTCGGCAATAATTTGTAGCGCTCTGACTTTAGGGGCTCCGCTGAGGGTGCCTGCAGGGAAAGTGGCGCGCATTAAGTCGTATGCGGTCTTATCTTTAGAGATCGTTCCGACCACTTGTGAAACAATGTGCATAACATGTGAATAACGTTCGATCGTCATATAGTCTGGCACCTGTATGGAGCCGTATTCACAGACGCGGCCGATGTCATTGCGGGCTAAATCTACCAGCATAAGGTGCTCGGCCCGTTCTTTCTCGTCGGCAAGGAGGTCTTTTTCTAAGGCCTGGTCTTCGGCTTCGTCTTTGCCACGGTGCCTGGTACCTGCGATTGGACGGATTTCGACCTTATTGCCAGTTAGGCGAACATGTACTTCAGGGGATGCGCCGACGACTGCGAAATCAGCATCTTCCATCAGAAACATGTAGGGAGACGGATTGACAGTCCGCAGGGCGCGGTAGAGATCAACCGGGCTGGGCTTGAATTCCTTTTTAAAGCGTTGTGATAAAACGGTTTGTATGACGTCTCCTGAGCGAACGTACTCTTTGATGGTATTGACCGCAGCCTTAAATCGGTTTGGTGTGAAGTTGCCGGCTGGCACTGTAATTTCACCGGGATCAGAGAGTTCTAGGTGCGTGAGCTGCTGGGGCTGTTCGAGTTGTTCACAAATATTCACAATTTCCGCGACGGCTCGATCATAAGCTTCAGTTTCGTCGCCCTCGATGTGGGCATTGACGCACACACGCAGTACTTGACGCACGTGGTCGAAGATCACCACCGAATCGGTGATCAAGTAATATAAAATGGGTACTTTCAGAGGATTCTCTGGTGGCTTTGGAATCGTTGGCTCGACGTAGTGTACATACTCGTGGCCGACAAATCCGACAGCACCTCCATTGAATGGCGGCATATCTGGCAGGTGTACCAGCTGATAGCGGGCCATCTCGGCTTCGATGATCTTGAGTGGATCTTCGGGGGTCTTAAGTGTCTCTACCTTTCCGCTTTTGTGGGTAATGGTGGCCTCGTCCTCAAAGACTCGAATTACCTTGCGTGGGTTGCTACCTAAAAAGGAGAAGCGGCTAACGCGTTCGCCGCCGACGATGGACTCAAATAGAAACGCGGGGCCGTGGTCGCGAATTTTTGAATAGGCCCCCAGCGGCGTTTCGCTGTCTGCGGTAAGGTCAAGATACACCGGCACGGTGTTGCCTTGCTGTGCGAGAGCTTCGAATACGGATCTGGAAGGTTGAATATTCATGATGAAGAACGGGGAAACGTTGAACGTTGAGCGTTGAACGTCGAATAAAAATTGCGACTGCTAGAGGCGACACTCTTGTCGCGTGTCATCCACATGAGTAAAGCGCAAGAGTGTCGCTTCTGCGGAGGAAATTTAATTTTCGCTTAGGCGCTTAAAGTGTGCTTCGGCGCTGGCGAGAGTCTTTTCAATGTCGTCGCCGACGACGCAGAAGTGCCCCATCTTACGGCCTGGGCGAGCTTCACCTTTGTCGTAGAGGTGTAGTTTGACGTGAGGATCGCCGAGCAAACCAGACCAGTCCGGCTCGCCATCTTTCCAGACATCGCCGAGTAAATTGATCATGACGGTGGCACTGTGCAGTTCGGTCGAACCGAAAGGCAAGTCAGTGACTGCGCGGATATGTTGCTCAAATTGTGAGGTGATGCAGCCGTCGATGGTGTAATGCCCAGAGTTGTGTGGGCGCGGCGCCATCTCGTTGATAATGAGGTGACCCTCTTCGTGTAGAAATAGCTCCACTGCGATCAGGCCGACGACGTCGAGCTTGTCTGCGATCTCGCAGGCGAGGGTTTCGCCGGCGTCGCGGGTCGCGGGCGTGATGCGTGCCGGTACGATCGAGGCGTGCAGGATGTGGTGCACGTGCACGTTTTCCGACATCGGAAAGGTGCTCTTGGTGCCGTCGGCCTTGCGCGCGCAGACGACGGAAAACTCGCCGATGTGGTGAATCCACTTTTCAACGACCACCCGTGGTGGGCACTCAAGAAAGTTCCAAAGATAATCGGAGTCAGCCGCTTCATCGGCATTGTTTAGCTTAATCTGGCCTTTGCCGTCGTAGCCGAAAGCAGCGGTCTTGATCACGCAAGGGAAGCCGATGGCGGCGATTGCTGTCTTCAGGCTGTCCGCAGAGTCTGCATATTCGAATGGCACGCAGGGCAGGCCATTTTCTTTGAGGAAATCCTTCTCGCGCTGGCGATGTTGGCAAATGTGCAGTGCTTCGCGACCTGGTAGCACTGGCTTGATGGCGCTGAGCATATCCAACACCTCGGCTGGAATATTCTCAAATTCCAGCGTGATAATGTCCACCCTTTCAGCAAATGCGCGCAGTGCGGCTTCATCAGAGTAGGGCGCGTTGACCTCGTGGTCGGCAACCATACCTGCAGTGCAAGGACCAGAGGGTTCGAAAACATGAAAGCGATAGCCGAGGGTCCGACCTGCGAGGATCAGCATGCGGCCGAGCTGGCCGCCGCCGAGGATACCAATTGTGCTTCCGGGAGTGATCATTTTAAAAAGTTTAGAGGGACGAGCTCTGTCTCGTCCGTTTCATTGCAACGGGCTGTTGCGGACGACGCGGAGGTCGTCCCTCCCCGTCAGGAAAGTTACGTTACGCTTCGGGGAGCTCGGTTGCGAGCACGGTGTTGGTCTGGTTCTCGCGGAAGGCTTTGAGGCGTTCGCGGACGTCCGCGTCGTGGAGTGAAAGGATGGATGCGGCAGAGAGCGCGGCATTTTTAGCGCCAGCCACGCCAATCGCGAGCGTCATCACTGGAATTCCTGCAGGCATCTGCACAATCGAGAGGAGCGAGTCTTGGCCGCTGAGTGCTTTGGATTGCACCGGCACGCCGAGCACGGGGAGATGAGTCATGGCAGCGGTCATACCCGGGAGGTGTGCTGCACCACCAGCGCCAGCGATAACAATCTGGATGCCGCGCGCCTCGGCGGTTTCGGCATATGAATAAAGCAGTTGCGGTGTACGGTGCGCACTGACGATCTTCGTTTCGAAGGGTATTTCCAGCTGCTTGAGTAGGGCGGCAGCCTCACTCATAGTAGACCAGTCTGACTGACTGCCCATGATGATTCCGACGACGGCGTTATTTGCATTTGCTTGCATGTGGCCAAGAAAAGCGGATTTCGGCGAGGAATTCAACCACGGATCGAAGCATTTCGTTGCCCGATGCACTTTGCAACAAATTGCGCTGCAGTCGCGTGTGTTCAGCTTGGTGTCGTCTTGTTCGTTTGGGGATTTTTATTGGAAGAGAGCTTGTGGGATCTGAGTATTCAGTTGTTTTTGCCATTCTGCGGGGATGGCTGCGCTGCCATGCGCTGCACCGAGGAGCATGCCAAGCGCGAGTGCTCTGGCGCAGTTGTCGCCGCCAGCCAGCGCATTCTCTGAGAAGGCCTTTGGCAAGTTGTCACCATATTTGAATGCGCAGTAGAGTGCTGCCGGAAGTGCGTTATCAATTGCGCAGGATTGACCGAGCTGGTGGATCGCTTTGATCGTATCGAAATTGAGCACAGCTTTTGCCTGCTGCAATGCCCACGCGGGGGCAGTTGCCTCGAGTGTCGATTGAAGTTCGGCTCCGTGGATCAAGCGATAGCTGGCGATTGCGAGAAAGCGAGCAGCCTCGATTGCTTTGGCAGAATGGTGCGTGAGTCTGGTTTGTTCAATCGCAGCTGCAATTACGTGCTCTTCTGGCTCGTTTGCCAAGAATGCGACGAGCGGTGCGATGCGTGCTGGTCCGGCGAGCTCACTCGAGTCGCTGCCAGATTCAAGTAAGTTGCTGCCTGCTTTGATATTTCCCAAAGTCGTTTTGGTCGCGTGGTCGATGTAGTCATCGTAGGCTGGCCACATGGCAAGCCAGTCCTGCATGAAGGATTCAGCATGCCAGGTGTTTTCGCGTGACAGGAAATCTGCCAGCCGGAGTGCTTGATCGCCGACATGGCCTTGATCACCCGCTTGCTTGTACGGATGATAGGAATCGCTACCAGGTGCATGGTAGCCTTTAATGTATCCGAATTTCTGTGACAGCAAATCTGTATCGTAGATCCAGTGCACGCCCAAGGAGAGCGCATCTGCGGTGAATGAGCCAAGGACAAGTCCGGCGCGTTTTTGTGATAATTCAGTCATTTTTTAAACGAGTTTAGCTTGGTTGGCAGTGGGTAGATCGGTATATCCTTGTGCGCCTGCAGGCGTATACCAGTTGGCCATATCCGTGTCTGGGTTGAGCTCAATCCCTTGCGCGTAGCGCTCGACAAGATCCGGTGTGCTAATCAGTGGGCGACCGATTGCAATCATGTCGGCGATGCCGCTTTCAATCGCAGCGTTGGCAGTTTCAAGTGTGTAGCCGCAGTTGCCCATCAGTGGGGCACTAAAGACTGTACGGAATTCACTGAGCGTCATCTGTGCTCCGAGTTCATGGAAGCCGAACGCTAGGCCGTCCATAACATGTAAATAAGCTAAGCCATATGCGTCGAGTTGTTGCGCGGCATAACTGTATTGCTCGCGATAGTCGGGCGAGCCCATGTCGTTAAAGACTCCGTTGGGCGACAAGCGCACCGCGACGCGGTTAGCTGGGTAGATTTCAGTCACTGCATCGACGACTTCCAGTAATAAGCGTGTGCGGTTTTGAATACTTCCGCCGTATTGATCCGTGCGGTGATTGGTTTTGGATTCGAGAAACTGATTGAGTAAATAGCCGTTGGCCGAGTGGATCTCGACACCGTCGAAGCCGGCTGCTGTGGCATTTTGAGCGGCCTGTTTGTAGCTGGCTACCAGCCCTGGAATCTCGTCGATCTCTAGCGCGCGTGGCACTTCGTAATCCTTCTTCCCATCGGGGGTGTGAATCTGGTCGTTTTCCAGTTTGATCGCAGATGCGGACACCGGTAGCTCGCCGTTGTGGAAGTCACTGTGTGAGGCGCGGCCCATGTGCCAGAGCTGCAGGAAGATCTTACCGCCCTTGGCGTGGACTGCTTCGGTGGTGAGCTTCCAGCCGTCGACCATTGCATCGGTGTAGATGCCGGGCGAGTGATTCCAGCCGTTGGCTTGTGGACTGATGGTGGTGGCTTCGGTAATAATGAGTCCGACGCTCGCACGTTGTGCGTAGTATTCAGCCATCAGTGTGTTGGGGATGCGTTCTGCACCGGAGCGCGCGCGCGTCATGGGTGCCATGGCGATGTGGTTCTTGAGGTCAAGGTCGCCGAGTGTTGTTGGATCGAGTAATTTTGTCATAATAGTCCTGTGTCAATGGTGAGTCGTATTCAGCAGCGCCTGATTGGCTTTATTTCGCGATGCCGCTGCTGTGGCGTAAGGTGTTTATTGTCGCTCAGGGCTGTTTATTCTCCTGCGCCTGAGCAAGCCCATTGATCACGCTGTCTTCGAAGCGGGTGATCTTGGCCTTTACGAATTCCGTGAGGTCGAGTGTGTCGTCTTCGGCCAGTGGCGTGAGATCCATCGCGAACCAAAGTTGATCAATGACATCGACACTGTGGGAATCAAAAAATGTGGCGTTAGCCTTGCGACGGCCCATTACGGCCTCGCCGTAGTTTTTACCGCCAGCGATTTGCGAGTCGAAGCAGGCGTTGAGTTTTTCGGCCAATTCGGTGTTGCCGCTCACGTCGAGGGCGACCTTGTCGTCTTCGTTCAGCCAGTCGAGATCGCGCCAGACCTCGCAGCCATAGACTTTCTTCGGCCGAGAGTAGGGCGGTACGCGGCGAACGGCTTCGAGTACTGCGAGGCATACGGCGATGTGCGAACCATGTTTGTCCGCAGGGTTGTGGGTGTAGAGCACGTCGGGCTGTGTTTGCAGGAGAATGATTTCGAGCTGATCGACCAGTGTGCCGCGCTGCTCGGGGTCTTTGATGGTGGCGCTGG
>JAQXBA010000179.1 GCA_029252625.1 Opitutia bacterium
AGACAGTTCAGGCTTTTGAGGACCTAATTCCATTAACTTGGGTGGATTCATTGGAGGAGTGTAATGCTAAGCCTGGGTCTTATTATGAGAATGGACAGTTGAATAGTCTTGTGCGTGCGGTTTATATACACCCTTCAGATTCGACTGATATACGCTCAAATTCGAAAGCTTACGAAATCTCCACGCGAGATCATGCTGTTAAATTGGGGAGTGATTGCACGATTGTTGATGTGGAACTCAAAAATAATGCACATAATGATGGCAGCCTTACTTCTTGGTATCAGCTCTACGGAGCACGCCTGCAGTTAAGGAATGGGACAAAGCATATCGCTCTTACGCGTGGAGATACGTTTATAAAGGACTCTTTACTTGAGCATACCAATAATCGAGACCGTGCGACTCATGCTGGGCAGTTTGTGGTATACGATAAAGACTTAAGGGCTAATGAGATTATATTTTCGAATACTCGGTTTGCTCAGGATCCATTATACACTCGTGAGGCGTATGCTTTTATTAGTCATCGTGGGATTAGCGGTAAAAATCGTATTATTTCATTTAGCGACTGTTCGTTTGAAAACTTCAAATTGGCGCATGCTGGTATGACAGTGGAATCGGATGGTGAGAATGGGTGGGGCGGGTGGTTTGTGCGCACAGATTTCATTAATTGTGACAGTATTTGGAATAGTTCTAATCAGACTAGCCTACTTCATTATTTAGATTGCTATTTTGATCGTATGAATCCTTCAGGTGGAAATGATGCGATCTTGTTTACCGGAGCGCAAAATGGAAACAGCGCAACGGCTAGTTTGGTGGTGCGCTCTTCGTCTTTTGATGTTCCAAACACTCGTGTTCTATTTGGCACTTTCGAGCGTTATGATTTTTGCTATAATACAGTCAATGGTGTTGATACAAATCAGCCTCGTTTCTTGGCTGCGTTTGATTTGTATGATGGAGATGGTTTGAGTGGTGATGTCTTCGACTTTAAATATAATCATATTTCTGGTTACAGTAAGCCGTGGCGTTATAAATTACTTGATCAGTTTCAAGGTTACCTAGAGGCGAGGATTGATTATAACTATTATACGAATTTCGCGAATCCCGGAAAATATGAATGGGCCTATACAGATCTTTCTTTTGATCTCTGGCAGGCTCAGACGGGCAATGATACCAATTCTGTATCCGGGCAGATTGATGATTTTGACGTTTTTTGGAGCGAGGGAATGAGACGGCCCTATTTATTCAACACGGAATTTGATGTTGGTGAGGGGGCTGGCCTTGTGAATGGCGAGGCTTATGAAGGAATCGGGCTGCCGTATCCGACTGTGTTTCGTGATGTTGTATGGCACCACGATTCTTCCAAATGGTTTGCTGTTGGGGAGCGCGAGTTTGGAATTCGAGGGTGTGTCTATACTTCATTCGATGGTAAGGACTGGGATGAAGTCGCCTTGCCTGTGGGTGTGCCAGGACTGAATGTTGTTGGAGTCGATGCGGCGGGGGCTTTGTATGCTGCAGGTCGTTCTGCAGTTGTATTGCGTTCTATCGATTCAGGTCTTACCTTTGAAGTTATTAATCGCGGAGCGACAGATGTGGAGCTGTCAGATTTTGCCAGTATTGCCTCAGGGCAGTGCTTGTTTGGCGGTTCAAGCGGCTTGTTGCTTGAATATATTAATGG
>JAQXBA010000191.1 GCA_029252625.1 Opitutia bacterium
GATATTCAGTACATGCCCCCAGGCACGCACCGCATTAATGCCTCCCGCAATAGTAAGCCCATCAGTCTAGACATCACCGTCGACGCCACCACCGCCGAAACACTCAACGCATTTCTGCAGGCCCAGCTAACCAAAGCCACCGACGGCAACGACGACCGTCCGTTCTTCGACTTCAACCACGAAGATCGCGAAGCCGCCGCATGGCCCACCGAATTTTACTGGGCAGGCGACGACCTTAAATCAGGCGGCGTCCGCGCCAAGATTGAATGGAGTGGGGCAGGAAAGACCGCAGTGCAGGACAAAACCTTCCGCCGCTTTTCGCCGACCTTCATTCCCGACGACCAGGGCAAAGTCATCGGCTCCGAAACCAACATGGGTGGCCTAGTCAACCGCGCCGCCTTCAAATCCATCGCGCCACTCTTTGCAAAGGGAGCGACCACCTCCGCGTCGTCCGCCATGCCAAAGTCAGCCTCCACCCAACAACCCAACCACTCAACTCATCAACCTATGCCTACGGCAATCAAATCAAAACTCCACGCCCTCAAGCTCATCGACTCCGTCGACGCTTCCGACGAATCCGCCGCCCAAGCGATCGAAGCCAAGTTTAAACAACTCTCCGCCAAGGTGACCGAGCTCGAAGCCGAGCAAACCGCTGCTGTCCAAGCTCGGGCAAACACATTGGTCGAAACTGCCGTCCAAGCCGGTCGCATCGCCCCGAAAGACGAAGATACTAAAAGCTTTTGGCTTGAGTCCCTTATCCGCGACGAGGCCAAAGCCGTTAAAGCCCTCGAAGCACTACCGAGCAACCCAGTCCTCGCAACAGTCACTGCAGGCGAAGATCCCAAGCACGGCCTGCTCGATAAGATGAGCCTGCAAACTAAGAAACTCGCCGAAGTCCAAGCCGCCAATCCCCAAGCCGACTTCCAAACCGTCTTCGCCAAAGCCCAAACCGAGGCACCGGACCTCTTCCGTTAAGCCACCTTCCACCTTCCCACCTTCATAACTTTCCACCTTCCACCTTAAAAAAATATGCCACAACTAGCCCGCACCAACGCCATCTTCACCTATCCGACTCGATACGATCTTTCCGATCACATCGGTTCGCCCATTTCACTCTCCATATACGATGGAGTCGAACAAGTGACCCTCTACGATCCCAACGATACCGATCTCTTTGGCGTACTCGTCCACGCCGATGCCACACAGGCAACGGTCGTACCAATTCACGGCGGTCTAGCCGGTACCGTCAAAATTAAGGTCCTCGACGAAGCTCAAGTCCCGGCAAAAATGTATGCCGCACGCAGCGGGGCCGAAGCTGGTTTTGCCCTCTGGGACCTCGAAACCTATCCTGGCACTTGGCAGCTATGTGCCATTGCCATGGAAAGCGGCGTCGCTGGCGAGTTGGTCGAAGCCATCATCACCACGCCCACTTCCACCACCATAGCGTAAGCCATTTGCACTTAAAAATCACCCAACCGATCCCATTCAATTATGAGTAGTTCCAAATTCCACGTCACCCTGACCAACTATGCCCGCGGCCTATCGCAAGACCTGCGTTCCACCTTGGCAGATTTTATCGCGCCCGAAGTTATTGTCCCCGCTGCCACCGGCCAGTACAAAGACTTCTCCGATAAAAACTGCTTCCAAGTCCTCAACACCTCCCGCGCAGTCGGCGGCCCAGCCCGTCGTCTTGAATTCGCCGCCTCCGATCCTACCTACAACTGCTTACCACAGGCACTTGAAATTCCGATCGACGACCACGAGCGCGACGAAGCAGGGCGGGGCGATCCGCTCCACTTAGAGCAGGCCAAAACACGCACGCTTGTCTCGTCCTCAGTGGCTTCGCATGAACGCAAAGTATTCAACGCAGTCGCTGGGTCGATCACTGCCACCGCCGGTATCGGCGCTTGGACCGGTGCAACCAACAGCAACGACCCCATCGCCGAAATCGACGCACAAATCGAAGCACTTGCCACCGATACTGGCATGATGCCCAACCGCATTGTCATCGGCCTGCCCGCATGGGCAGCCATCCGCCACAACCCGCAAGTCATTGCGCGCTTCCCAGGAGCCGCCTCCGTCGGCGTCACCCGCAATCAGTTCAGCAGCCTGCTGCTCAACCCCGACCTCGACATCCGTGTCGGCGTACTCTCCTACGACGAGAATCTGTTTGGCAAAGCCAAGAGTGCCAAGAACATCGTCGGCAGCGAGATGTATTTATTTCACGGCAACAACACACCCTCGTTATACGATCCGTGCTTTATGAAAACCTTCCGCACCCGCCGCGGCGGAGTCGACGAGGTCCGCACTTACCGCGAAGAATCCAGCCGCTCCGACGTCCTCGCCGTCGACTGGACCGAAGACATCAAGCTCACCAGCGCCATCTCCGCCAAGCGCATCACCGTCACCTAATAACCGTGGCGTCTCCGCCAAGCGCACCGGCCGTCACCTAATAACCGTGGCGTCTCCG
>JAQXBA010000194.1 GCA_029252625.1 Opitutia bacterium
CCATTGCCTACAGGCTGACCTCATCGCGCATTACGATTTCAGTGACGGCGACTTGCTGGATAATGAAATTGGTGGGGCGGACTACCACTTGGAGGCGATGCGCTCGACGGAGCGCAGTATGTCGCGGGTGGGGCTCAATACCCTCGATGGCACGGCGGTGTTTGGCGGCGGCACTCAGTTGAATGCCTGGCTGGAAGCCGAAGGTCCAGGTGCTTTAGAAGATTTCACGGTATCGTTCTGGTTTCGCACCGATCAGGTCAATCAGGGGCATCGGTATTCATCACTGTTTGCCTCGAATCGGAACCCTGAATGGAGTCAGGAAACGAATCCAGCTGGTAAGTTGGACTGGGGCTTGTATAGCAACCGCGATGAGGCGGGGGCACTGGAGATTCAGGTGTTTGAGTCGATGGGGCTACACAGTGGTCATGTCTTCGAGCCGAATGAGTGGCAACATGTGGTGGTCCGCAAGCAGGGACGTGGGGAGTCGGCGCGCACGGAATTGTATCTGCATGCACTCGGAGAGTCTTTTTTGAAACCCTTGGCTGTTCGGGATGCCTACGACATGGGATTGGAAAAAATCATACTCGGGGTCAACCGCAGCGGTGCCTACGGCTATCGGATGGAGATGGCCAACGTGAAGATATTCGATGATGTGGCCATTGATCCGGTTGAGCTGTTTGCCGAAGGGCCTGGCACGACTGAGCTGGGCGCTGTTCCGGTGTGGTCGATTCATTCTGCGGTCGAGCGACTCGACGCCGAGATGGCAAATCTGCATACGGCGCTCGAAGGCTTACCGCAGATTCGCAGCTCTCAGCAGTTGGATGGCTATGGATTTCACAGCAGTTATTTGCCGGTGCTGGAGGCGGTGCCGGAGGAGCCGCGCTGGGTGGTTGAGTTGGAGTTGGAGGTGTGGACTGGCTTTAGTGAATCTTATTTGGTGCCGGCGGCGGATCGCCGAGTGCCGGGTATGCCGGGCTATGGCTTCCCAAAGCGCTTTCGGATGATCAGTGTGGATCCAGAGGGTGAACGCCATGTGCTGGCGGATTGGCGCGAGCAGGACTATCCGGATCCGGGCCGTTACCCGGTGGGGATTCCCGGTTCGGACCATGGGCTCAGTCGCTTGATCCTTGAAGTTTATCAGGGGCAGGAGGAAAGTGGACAGGAGTTTTTCGCCTTGGATGAAATTTTTGTGCGCAGTCACTACAAATTTGAACGGGTAATGCAGATTCATTGCGAGGGCAGCTTCAAATCCCTGCCATTTTGGAGCGCCGAGTATTTGATCGATCAAAAGACCAGCTTGGGGCTGCCGCTGTTGCCGGATGCGGACAGCTCGAATGATTTGATCCTGCGTTTTGACGACTCGGAGGCTGTCACGGTGCAGGTGGAACTCGACTTGCTGGAAAATCGGGAGGTCGATAGTATCGTGCTGCACCCTGCAAACTCGCCGGGAAGTATCTTTGTGCCGGGCTTTGGCTTCCCAGGTGCCGTGGAAGTCGACTTTCTCGGCCAGACTGATTCTGGGGAGGAGCGTCCGATCCTTGGCTATCATCGTGTTGAGTTGGTCAATCCTGGTAGTAATGTGTTGCGCTTGCCATGGAGTCAAAAGGAGGTGCGCTGGCTGCGCTTCAAATTCACAGACTTGCCGCAGCACGAGGGGCGGGCGACCTTTGCTCTGGGCGAAATCGAAGTTGCCGGTGGTCGCGATTATAACGTATGGGAATCGCGAATACAGGTTGATGTTCCGGAGACTGACTTGGTTGTGGACCCGAAGCGTTTAGTCGATGGAAAGGCGAGTGGCGCGACGGTGTTGCCGATGACTGTCTGGCTGGATGAATTGATCCGTCACCGTGATTTGAGCCAGCGGCTGGATGCTGCGCTGGTATTGAAAAAGCAACTACAGGATCGCTGGGATGTATTTGTCAGGCGAGCACTTGTCATCGGTGGCTTGGTGGTGATCTGGCTGCTGTTTGTGGTTGTGGTCGTCGTTCTGGTGCTACGCCAACTGGGTGCGCAGAAGATGCGTTTGCGAGTCGAGCAAGAGCGGAATCTGACGGAATTGGAGCAGATGAAGATCCGCTTCTTCACGCATATCTCGCATGAGCTACGCACGCCCTTGACTTTGATTTTAGGGCCGGTTGAGAAGTTGTTGGCTGCGCCGAGCGAGGACAATGCCCGCAAGTTGATGCCTTTGGCCCTGCGCAATGTCAAAAAGTTGCAGGCGCTGGTCGATCAGTTGCTGGACTTCCGCAAGCTCCAGGATGGGCGGGTCGAAATGCGCTGGAGCACGATCGATGTGGCCGATTTCGTGCACAATGGATTTGAGGTGTATCACTCGATGGCCTCCGATAAGCGTATCCGCTACACCTTTAATTGCCCCCCGGGTGAGCACCGTGCGTCGATTGATGCCGGCAAGTTGCAAAAGATTATGGACAACCTGATCAGCAACGCGATCAAGTATAGCCCCGAGCGCGCGCAGGTGACGGTGACGCTGGCGCTGAATGCCACGCAACTGACATTCATTGTCGAAGATACCGGTGCGGGGATCGCGGCGGATGATTTGTCGCATGTTTTCGAGCAAT
>JAQXBA010000202.1 GCA_029252625.1 Opitutia bacterium
GCTACTACTCAAAGCCGAACCATTTGTCCGAATCATTCCAACTGAAATAACAATCAGCTGGTTAATATGGGGATATGAAATATATCGTGTTCAATTCCCTAGGAATCGCGATTTACTAGACCCCGAAACACATCGCTACGCTTTCGGCAAAAATAAATGCAGTATAATCGACTCAGAAAGTCCGCTCTTGTTCTTTACACGCGCACAACGCCAAAGACGAAGGCGACAACCCACCATCGAATACTTATTCCAACGAATCACCTATATCGTTACACAATTCGAAACGGAATATAACTTACTAAAAGAATGGGGCTATTTAACTGCTTCAAACCAATGGCACGGAACACCGGTATTAATGCTCGACGACTTAATCGGCAGCAAGGGCTGCAAGTTGCCCACACAAGGAAACGACATACAAGTAGGAAACTCAGCTTCGGTAACAAACAACCACGTTGATGTTTTCAAAAAGCTCGCCTCATTAGAACTAGGCGATCGGCGCATCATCACACCCCTTAGCTACGGAGATCCGGTATATCGCGACCATGTAATCACACAGGGGCATAAAATGCTCGGCGACCGCTTCAGCCCAATCACAGGATTCATGCCACTAGATGAATACCTGAAACAATTCGAAAATTGCTCAACCACAATTATTAATACACACCGCCAACAAGGCGTAGGAAACATAATCGCCTCAATATGGCAGGGACGCATCGTTTACCTCGGAGAATCTGCAGTGCTAACTAGCTACCGAAAACAAGGCCTCCCCGTTTATAGCTTCAATGAAGAATTCAACCTGAACCGATCACCAATAAACCAGCAGCAAGCCCTAGAATACCGCGACAAAATACAGGAAATAGTCGGAGAAAATTCCATTCTAAAAAGCACCGAATCCTTACTCAAAAAGATGTCCACACCACATTAGTGGAGTCCGAATCATAAAGTGAACTGCCCTAGGGGCGCCCTGAGGCACCTCATCGTGACGAAGCTCCAGCCCTGCAGCATCAATCAATCAAAAGCTAGCAATTACTTCCCCAACATCCAATCGGCGAAATCAAAATAGCCAACAAATCGTTGGTATTGCGAGTAGAGGTTGCCCATATTTGGATCTTCAGATGGGACATAGGCACCCGCGGGCAGCGAACGACTGCCCTCACGATGAAAGCAGACTTTATTCCGCGCGTCAGCTCCCACGAACTTGGCAAGCATCGCTTCATCGTAAGGCCCATTGGCGACCATTACATAATAGAGGTGTTGATAGTCGATTCGACTTTTACGACGATTCCATTTCTCAAGCGCTTCTGACTCGCTCTCGTAGTGTAAAAAGTGAATTTCAGCATGACCAATGAGACCGATCGGATAACGCTTACCCGTGCTTCTTTGCTGATTGTGAGAGGGATATTTCGACTCGTCGACGAATTGAATCTCCCGGCTCATATATTCCTCAAAATTAACGACCAGCTCAGTAAAACATCCTGGCATCATAAACAAGCCCACGAATGGAGTGTTATAGTCACGACCTAAAATCTGATAGAGTCGTCGCCCTAGGCAATTATTGGAAATGAGACAAAACTCACTCCTTCGCAGTCTTCGAATGGATCGTTTAAACCGCCAGCGATTGACGCGTCTTCTAAGCTTATTGAGCATGGCGAGTGGGATGACCGAAAATAGGTTAAGTCTGGTGAATGGATCATTAACAATTCAAGCGAGTCCCTGAATAGCGAGCAATCAGAAAAGAGACTTGCGATCCGCTAAAAGAGGCCACTAGCTCATTGAATGCCAACATCCGCGCCCGAAATATCCGTGCTGATCAGCACCTATAATGATCGCGACTGGATCGATAAAAAGCTATGTGAAATACGTGCGCAAACTGCTTTTGAACGAGCAGAATTCATTTTCATCGAGCCTGCATCCCCTGGACGCGAGCGAGAGTTACTCGAGCCTTTTTGCGAGCAGCATGCGAATTGCCAACTCATCACCTTCGAGCAACGATTAAGCCTCTACCGGGCATGGAATGTAGGCTGGGAGGCTGCCACTGCGCCGCTTGTTTGTATTTCAAACATGGATGATACGATGCATCCTCGATTACTGGAGCGCGTGCTGGTTGAAATGCCAAAGGCTCAGTGCGACTTATTCTCGGTTTTAATCGCAAAACAAAGCGTGGATGCAGACCTGAATTCATTTAAGATCAGCCGATTGAAGCAACTTGATATCAGTCTTCGACCGGGCCCCTTTTTCGTATGGAAGCGAGACTTACTACCTAGCTTCGGACCTTTTGATGATCGCCTTGAAGTGATTGGAGATAAAGATTTTTGGGCGCGGGCACATCACCTCAAACTGAAGATCGGTTTACTACCTGAGGTACTGTATCTCTACACAAAGCACCCCGATCAACTATCTAAGAGCACAGCCTTCCTCGCTCGTCGACAAGCTGACACGGCATTGAGCGCGCAAAAAGAGTATCCGCACCGATGGAGCCCCACTTTGCAGCGGCAAATCAGTCGTATCCGCAAGATGCGACGAATCCCATTGATTGGCGAAAAGCTAAGCCACAGTATTTACATCAACGATTCATTCGTCAATTCCTGACTTTTAAATTGTATTTATTTAAATTGCTCAGAGCTCCTTATTTTTGAATATATTTTCATCATGAACATCGCATTTTTTATTACAGCCAATGAGCGCGGGACTGCTGTCGCGATTTACGACTATGCTCATTTCAATGAGACTCTACTAGGTAATCGTTCCATCTTATTCGCTCCAGAGAGTAGCCGAGGAGAACCTAGCGTAGAGCGTTTTGCCGAACGTTTCCATATCAATTACTTTGAAACTGAGGCGGATTTTTACGATATACTCAAAGACAACGACGTAAAGCTCTGCTACCACCTAATTCCAGGCCGAAAGGCGCATGGACATCCGGACTATCGCCGCCCAGAGGGCTGCCGCCTTGCACATCATTGCGTGTTCTCGACTAAAGAACCTGCGGGTGACGTGTGCGCGCCCATCTCACGCTATTTGAATGACAAGAATGGCACATCATTTCCAGTGGTTCCACATATGATCCATCTCCCGGATCATAGCCGAGATATGCGGGATGAGCTGGGTATCCCCTCCGATGCAACAGTCATTGGACGCCACGGAGGCACCTGCCGTTTCAACATCAATTTTGCGCATGAACTACTCGAGGAGATCGTCCAGCAGAACCCAAAAATCTACTTTCTACTGCTGAATACAGATCGCTTTTGCGAACCACACCCACAGATCATTCATCTGCCCGTCTGCTATGACTTAGATGAGAAGGTGAGCTTCATTAATACCTGCGACGCGATGCTGCATGGCCGAAAAGGCGGCGAAACCTTTGGGATCGCCGTTGGGGAGTTCTCAATAAAGAACAAGCCCGTAATCACCTACTATCCACCACAATCTGGCCTGGCGAACCTCAAGCATCGCGCCCGACAAGCATTAAACTCTGCGACGAAAACAGCCCAGCGCCTGCCAATAAACCCGGCGCATGAACACATCAATATCCTAGGCGATAAAGCGCTGACCTTTCACACGAAAAAAGGACTACGGAGCATCCTACTAGGCTTCGACCGCGAGTGGGCGCAACAACAGGACTGGGATGCGTATAGTGAAAACTACAGCCCAGCCCCAGTCATGGAGCAATTTGATCGAGTGTTTATCCAAGACTCCCGAACATAACAAGCAGCAGATAGTGCGCTAAATCAGCAATAGCCAGACCCTAGCTACACGTCTTATGATTCTTAGACAAATAAGCGCGCATAAACATAAGAAAAGACAAGCGCCTCCCCCAACGAGTATAGTGGGTTGCGTCATCATCCATAAAAAGTAGCGGACGCTTCCGAAGCACAGGACTCACATCATAAAATGAATGCCCAGACGCCACACAATACTCCTTCAACCAGCGATTAAGACTACCTCTAGTTTCAATTTCGGCGCCAGACTTATCCGAGTTCAAATGACCGGTAAAGACAACCCTTCGACCTCCCAGCTGAGCAACCAACTGATCTAACTTCATATAAAGCTCATCCTTTGAAATCTTACTCCTCACAACCCCAGCGCTGAGCGCTGAACTCGGAGCATCCAGCCCATAGTGTTTCCAGCTACCAAAACGCGTCAGGCACAAAGATACTTCCCCATAGAATATCCTTTTCAAGCTACTGAGTTCGATCAGGAATACATCTGCTTTTTGAAAGGCTAACTGATTCTGAGCATACACCTCTTCAATATTACTACGAAGCTGATCGCCTCCCCAATAGGTAAATACATATGGGATCAGTTCCTCGGGGACGCTGGAACGATCCTGCAGAAATTTAACCATCTGCAAATGCTCATCCACACCATGGGTGAATCCAACTGCTTTGTTCCTTGAGAACCCCCAAAGCCGCGGCATCCTAAAAACCCGACATGATCCAAATCTAAAAATATTCATATAAACACTACAAAAAAGATAGATGTCGAATCTACGCTGCTCTTCTAAATTGAATCAAATCAATAATTAGATCCTATTGCATCATTGCAGCACAGCTCAATCAATCGTCTTCGAGAAAACTCTTAAAATGAAAATACTAATCACAGGCGGAGCCGGCTTCATCGGCAGTAATTGTGTTCGACACATCATTCAAACCACTGAGCATTCAGTATTGAATATGGATGCGCTCACTTACGCGGGCAACCGACACTCGTTAAGCGACATCGAAGACAACCCTCGCTATGCGTTTGCCCAAGTGGACATTTGCGATGCCGAGCTTGTTGAGGCCACAATGCAAGCATTCCAGCCAGACTGGATTATGCATCTTGCAGCAGAAAGCCATGTCGATCGATCCATCGATGGTCCAGGCGCGTTCATCCAGACAAATGTAATCGGGACATTTAATATGCTGCAATCGGCACTCTCATACTGGAAATCACTACCCTCTCAAGTCTCAGGTCTCAAGTCTCAGCCCTCTCAAGAAAGCTTCCGCTTCTTACATGTATCGACTGATGAAGTGTACGGCTCACTCGGAGAAACGGGGCTCTTCACTGAGACCACTCCCTATGACCCACATTCTCCCTACTCAGCCTCAAAGGCGTCATCCGATCACCTCGTACGCGCGTGGGCCGACACCTACGGACTACCAGTGCTAATAACAAACTGCTCAAACAATTACGGCCCCTTTCAATTCCCTGAGAAGCTGATACCTGTAGTCCTATTGAAAGCCTTAAGAGGCGAAGCGATTCCCGTTTACGGCAAAGGCATCAACATTCGGGATTGGCTCTACGTGGGGGATCACGCTGACGCACTCTACACGGTGCTCTCGAAGGGACAAACCGGCGAAACCTATAACATCGGCGGATATAACGAACGTAAGAATATTGATATCGTGCAACTCCTTTGTGAGCTCTTGGACGAATTCAAGCCACGTGAAGACGGCAAAAGCTACAACGAGCAAATCACCTTCGTAACAGACCGCCCAGGGCACGACCTGCGCTATGCAATCGATGCGTCTAAAATCAAGGACGATCTAGGGTGGTCTCCGAAACAAGATCACACCTCAGGCTTCAGAAAAACGGTCGAATGGTATTTAGCGAATCACGAGTGGACTCAACAAATCCTCGACGGCAGCTACAAACTGGAACGCTTGGGCAAGGAGTCATAAAGAACAAGATCACCCTCTCCTTTTTTCGCATTGCCGAAGGGCACACCCCACGCTCTCATGCCGTTAATGAAAATCGGTTTTGTGCTCTATGATTACTACCCGTTCGGCGGTCTCCAGGAAGACTGCTTAGCGACCGCTGTAGCTGTCGCGGATCGTGGGCATGACGTCCACATTTTCACCCGCACATGGAAAGGCGACCAACCGGAAGCTATTCACGCGCATCTTCTCGGCAAAGTCGGCTGGAGTAATATCTCCCGAAACAAGCACTTTTTCGAGGCCCTCGAAACGGAACTCCCGAAGCATCACCTGGACGGCACCGTTGCCTTCAGCCGCATCCCAGTGGCAGACATCTATTTCGCCGCTGACCCCTGCTACCTCGAACGCGTAAAGAGC
>JAQXBA010000091.1 GCA_029252625.1 Opitutia bacterium
ATCGAAAGCAAGCGCCCTGCCGACAGCCAACCATTCGACTTCGGCACACATTTAGAATCACTGGGCATCATCGCTGACCGCGATCCCGAGGAAGCCGTCTGGCGCATTACCCGCAAAGACGATCCGATCCGTCAGCAACGCGCACTACAGCACTTTGCCAGCCGTGTCTGTATGGACATCGAAAACCTCGGCAGCGCAGTGGTCCAACAACTCGTCTCACGCGGGCTCGCACAAACCCCCGCCGACCTTTACACACTCACGGTCGATCAACTGCTCGAACTCGATAAGTTTGCAAAAAAATCCGCAACCAATTTAGTCGCAGCACTAGAGACGAGTAAGACCCGTGCGCTGTGGCAACTCATTCACGGCCTGAGTATTCCCCACGTGGGCAAGCAATCCGCGAAAGACCTCGAAGCAAATTTTAAATCGCTCGATGCGATCGCCTCTGCGACTGAAGAACAACTCGAAGAAGTCGACGGCGTCGGTTCGATCATGGCGCAAAGCCTACACGCCTGGTTCACTGAGCCAGAGCACATCACCCTGATTGATCGCCTGCGCAACTATAAACTCAACTTCCAGTCCGCACGGATAGAAATGGGCGACAGTGCGCTTGCGGGTAAGATTTTCGTGCTCACTGGTTCCTTGCCTAATCTCACACGCAGTGAAGCCAGTGAAATGATTGAAAAAGTCGGCGGACGTACTAGCTCCAGCGTCAGCAAAAAGACCGACTACGTGATCGCGGGAGAAGCCAGCGGCTCGAAATATACCAAAGCGGTGAAACTCGGAATTTATATACTGGATGAAAGCGCTTTTCATGAGCTTATAAACGCTAACTAATACCAAAAAAATGCGATTACATCGAATCATTTGCACCATTCCAAGATTAGCAACAAGGCACGATGACATGAAGGCCTCTGCACCGCGAACAATACCGCAGCTCCGTGGCTGTTGTGGCATCGGGCCAGCCCGAGCCCAACTTGTGAATCAAATTCCAGCTGTCTGTCCCTTAAAAATAAGAGCATTCGGGAACGTGACGCTTTAGCAAACGCACCGAGCCCCAGCCCAGAAGGCAGAATACGCACGTTTGCTGAAGTGGCACGCGACCGCACTGCACCTCAGCGAGGCAACGCGGCCTCGTCACGCAACACTCAGAAAAAACCTGCGCCCTTGGTTGCCTGCCCCCTCAAAACAGACCCCCAACATCTCACCCCGATAACAACCGATCAACCGAGAATCCGCCTTAGAGAGGCCAACAGGGGTAGCGCATGCGGTGAATCGGAATGCACGCACAGCGTCTCCCCGGACAACGGGATCGATGAACCCCCGTCGACGGCCATTGCGCCGCGCTCGCGCCACCGCTGCATGCGCTCCACAGCAAGCTTCACCTCGTCGATCACAGCGCCTGGCTGGCCGCGCGGCATCAGCTGACCGTCGGCGCTGTAGCCGCGATCAGCAAACAGCTCCTCCCACACGCGTATCCCCGCTGCGCGAGCGAACGGTGCGAAGGTCCCCCCAGCAAGCGCGAAGATGCCGAACGAAGGCTGCATCGACTGCATCTGACTCACAAAGACTTCGGCCAGCGCGGGAACGTGCTCGACTGCATGGTACAAGGTGCCGTGCAATTTTACATAACGCACCGTCACGCCGACCTCCGCAGCGATGCCAGCAAAGCTTGTGAGCTGATCACACAACAGCGCGTCGAATGCTACGGCAGAGGGCACAGCAGCGCCACGCCCGCCGGCAACCGCCAACCCGGGATGTGCGCCCACCAGCACACCGTGACGCTTGGCCAGCTCCAGCGTACTGCGCAGCTTGGCCTCGCTGCCCGCATGCACGCCACAGCAAATATTGGCGGCATCGACCAACGCCATTAAGCGCTTGGTTTGCGCCACACTCTCGTGCTCTCCTAGGTCGCAGTTTAGAATCAACTTCCCCATGGGCACCCACTTAGCGAATTAATCATCTATGTGGCAATCGCATTTGACAGCCAGACAATCAAAATAATCATTGCCCTTGGCATACATTTTTAACCGTCTTCCCTGAGTAATTCACGGACCTAATGCCGTCGCTCGCTCGAATAAAATCGGCTATTTTTCTATACTTCAAGGGCCACATTGATAGCGTCTATGCCTATGTATACACTCAGGTCATACCAACAAGAAGCGGTTGACAGCACCCTCAAATACTTCAGGAAGCGCCGCAACCCTGCGGTGATCGTATTGCCGACGGGTGCAGGCAAGAGTTTGGTCATCGCGGAATTGGCTAACATTGCCCAAGGCCGCGTGTTGGTACTCGCGCATGTTAAAGAGTTGGTCGAGCAAAACCATTTGAAGTACGAAAGCTATGGTATGCAAGCGGGGATCTACTCCGCGGGACTGAATCAAAAAGATAGCGAGCAGAAAGTCATCTTTGGTAGCATTCAGTCGGTCGCGAAAGCAGGGGATACCTTCTTTAAGAATTTCACCCTGGTCGTGATCGACGAGTGTCACCGCGTCAGCCTCGAATCGGATAGTCAGTACGCACAGGTCATCAAGCAGCTCAAGCTGAACAATCCGCGGATTTGTATTTTAGGCCTAACTGCCACCCCGTATCGCCTAGGCCTTGGCTGGATTTATAATTACGCACTACACGGCGAGGTAAAAACCAAAGATCTGCGCTTTTTTAAACACTGTATCTACGAACTGCCGCTCGAGTATATGATTCGAAACCGCTACCTGACGCCACCCGTGAAGGTCGATATACCAGTGACTTCTTATGACTTCTCTGAGCTCAGAGAAGGTGGCAATGCTTACACTATGGCGCAACTCGAGGAAGCCCTCCATCAACAAAGACGACTCACACCGCTGATTATTAAAAACATTATCGATATCACCGAAAGCGACCATCGACAAGGAGTGATGGTTTTTAGCTCAACGGTAAAACATGCACAGGAGATCATGGATCACCTGCCGCCCGGACAAGCAAGACTGGTGGTGGGCACCACGGAGCTGGGCGAGCGCGACCAGATCGTAAATGAATTTAAGCAAAAAAGGTTTAAGTATTTGGTCAATGTCTCGGTTTTGACCACTGGGTTCGACGCTGCACATGTCGATGTGATCGCGATCCTACGGCCAACGGAATCGATTAGTTTGTATCAGCAAATTATTGGCCGCGGCTTGCGCTTAGATACCGATAAAAAGGATTGTCTAGTATTGGATTACACCGGAATAGGTCATAGCATTTTCAGCCCTGAGATCGGCGAAAAGAAGCCGGCGTCAGAATCGGTGGCAGTCCAAGTGCCTTGCCCTGATTGTGGCTTTATAAATGACTTTTGGGGGATCCTCGACGATGAAGGTAAGCTGCTGGAGCACTTCGGTCGAAAATGTAGAGGCGGGCATGTCAATTCGGAGACCTACGAATTAACGCCCTGCGATTATCTTTTTCGATTCAAGGTCTGCACCCAATGCTCAGCTCAAAATGACATCAGCGCTCGTGATTGCCGCAGTTGCGGCTGCGTACTGATCGACCCCGACACAAAGCTAAAGCAAGCGAGGCTCTCTAAAGACGCCCATGTGCTCACGCCCGATTCGATTGATATGCTAGAGCGCGTTGATAAAAAAGGAACGCCCTACCTACAGGTAAAGTATTACGATTACGACGCCCAGTTTGTCGCTGAGATACACTACTTAAACAATCCAAGCAGTCTGAAAAAGTTTACGATAAACTTCTTGAGATCGCACCTACGAAAACCTGAACTAAAGATCGACATCAGCTCGGTAAGCGACGCAGTAAAAATAAGACCACGGCTGCGTATGCCTTCATTTGTGATCGCTCGTAAACAGGGCAAGTTTTGGAAAATTACCGAAAAAATATTCAGCGAAGAGCTGTGAAATCTCCTGTTGTAAGCCAGTCATTATTGATTTTAAGATAATGATCTTCTGGCAGCTTCTATTGCTGCCCAATGCCGCGCCAAAGAATATCGCCCTCATCAAAACGAGGTGCGTAGGCTTTAGCTTCCTCGACAGTGATGTTGCTGATATTACCATTGAAGTATGAGATTTCTGCATCTGGTTAAGGTGACCTGAAATAGTCGATTTAAATAGTTGGTCTGGCTCCATAGAAATGACCAAATAACGAAAGGCACAAGATACACGACCGAAACGAAGAGCCCCTCCCCCCTGAGATTATTTCCTTATTACACTTTAAAGTAGCCGATAGCATTCATCAGTCGAATAGCATTAATAATTACGAGCTGCTGGAAGAACATCATGATTACCCGGCCTACATCTGATACGGGATTCACAAATGGCACGGCCTCTTCAAAGGCGCCTTCGTAAATCCTAACTATTTAAGTTAAATCCTATTTTCGTTCCGGGCCGGCATTGCGCCAACCAATCAATATCCGTTTCTCTTAAAATCGCAATTTTCGCATAGCCACCAACGGTCGGGCCGTCGACCATAGTGATGATCGGTTGCCCATTGCCGGGAATTTGAAGACTGCCAGGTAAGACTGGTTCGCTTAAGATCGATTCCGGCACCCCCAGCTGCGGGCCTTCGAGCCGAAACCCCGTGCGGTCTGATCGCGCCAATACCCTCCACTCTGCAGATACGAGCTGTGCGCGTGCCTCGCTGGAAAACAAATCATACTGCGGCCCCGGCAATAACTCGAACTTCATAGGTCTTGAGAAATCGCGTTGTAATTCAGCAGCGAGCACGCGCCGCCCCACTTGCTCATATCCAAACGTCGCCGCGGTCGTCACTGCTGACAATTGAACTCCACGCGCTAAGGGCCTCCCCAATCCATTCCGTGAATCGAACGAAGCACTACCGAACCATCGATCTACATCAAATCCTCCCGGCACTGCAACGTAAGCCCACAATCCTGATCGATTCATCGGAAACTCCAGCACAGTACCGGCAGAGACCAGGCACGCAGTCCATGGAGCAATTGCACAGCCTAAATCAGCACCTGCAATTGCAATCCATGTATCTTCCAAAACCCGCAACTTAGCGCCTTGCATTAAAACCTCCAGCACGGGCGCATCTGCACGATTACCCAGTAATCGATTGGCCGCCGCAGCCGAGCTTCGATCCATCACTCCGCCCTGAGGCACGCCAAACCGGCGCCACCCAGGCCGACCGTAATCCTGAACCGACAGCCCAACTCCCGTAGATATGATTTCAATCATCGCCATACTAGATCACCACGAATTTAACCCTATCCCCTGCGGCCAAGGTAAAGACCTCGCGTGCATCACTCACGGTGCCACGCGCTTTTTCAGGTTGAAACAACATTAAATCAGTTCGACCCAACAAGTGCCACCCTCCAGGACTGGCCACCGAATAGATTCCCGCATGACTGCCACCGATCGCAACGGACCCAGGCTGGATCCGATCATGCGGCGAAGCCTTGCGCTCCAAATGCAAACGTTCATTCAACCCATCCAAATAAGGAAAGCCCGGCGCGAACCCCATCATACGCACTCGATACTCAGGCGCCGAATGAATCGCAACGACCTCTGCTTCGCTCAAACCAGTCGCTACTGCCACCCTGGCTAGATCTGGGCCGTCATAACAAACAGGCACTTCGATCCGTCGCGAATACTTAGAACTGTCCAGCATTTTACTCGGCAAACCAGACAACCAATCATACAACACGCATTCAGATACCGACCGCTGAAACAGTATCAACAGATTATCAGCACCGATGACGTATTCATCAAAACCATCGGGTGGAGTGATTGACAACGCTTGCTCGATAGCAAACCGTTTCGATTCGCTGAACTGATCCAGCAAATAACCGCGCTCTCCATATGGTCGAATACACGCGCCCTGAAAAAAACTGCTATTAGTTTTTTGAGCCATTAATCAGCGATTATAGGGGCCACAGCACAAAACGGAATTGAAATCGGTTGCCTACGAAAATCTGATGATGGCTCAGCAACTCGCGACTACTCATGCATATATGATTAGCACCCAACGCTTATCGTACAGAATAGCCGCAGCCGTTTCTTAGTCATTGACGCACAGTCGAATTTCTAGAAACAACACTATCGCAGTGATACAACTCAGCGATCGCCTACTACTTCTGAATCGGCCTAAAAAAAACCGCCTTGGTGTTATTTTCAAAGCGCACATCGTCCAGCGAATCTTCCGACACGACCTGAGCAGCGATGTTTAGTCTGTCTGCGGAATCTATCGAAGGCACCTGAGTATAAACTTTTCTAGATGTCGTTTGGCCGGGACCAAGTGTGCCGATGGTAAAATCGACTGGCTCTCTTTCGGCCACAATAACTGTCAACGTGGAAGACGTCAGCCAAGATGTGCCACGGTTTTGCACGATTACCTCGATCGGCATGGTGGTACCAGGCAACGCATCAGTAGGTAGGTATATTTCAGCGAGCGCCACATCCAGAATCGCTGCACTGTCACGCTCGCGTAATCTATCCCAATTGACCACACCTGCGCCATAGACTGGATCGATACCTGGTGCACCGGCCTCATCGAGAGTACGTCTCATCAAATCGACCACTTCCTTGTGACTGCGCTTAGTTTTCGATGAAAGGATCGAAGCCAATGTGCCAGTCACAAAAGGAGCGGCAGCGGATGTCCCGGAAAACAACGTCGTGCCCTCATTTTCTTTAGCAGTGAGCACGCCGACGCCTGGCGCAGCGAAATCGATCGAACTGGATTGATTCGGAAAGAGCGCCTGTCGCCCTGCGCTATCCACGGCAGTCACGGAAAGCACTTGCGGATATGCGGCAGGGTATGGCATCTGCGTATAACCATCGTTCCCAGCGGCGGCGACCATGATCACGCCATGATCTTCTGCATAACGAATCGCCTCGCGCATGAGTTGCGTATCCTGATACACGCCCAAACTCATATTCAGCACATCGACACCAAGGTCCACCGCCTGAACGATGCCCTCGGCGACGTGAAAACTGTTGCCCATTCCCTTATGATCTAGAACGCGAATCACCAACAGTTCTGCTGCGGGAGCGATTCCCTCTGATCCTGTGATGATCGACGCCACGGCTGTACCATGCGCCGCACCAGGACCCGCCACACCGCCGCCGGCCAAGTCAATGTGCACAATATACACATCATCAAATTGTGAATGCGCTTTGATACCTGAATCCAAAATCCCAACCAGTACCCCCGAACCATCTCCTTCAACTGGACCGCCGACAATGGATCGAGCGGACTCACCAAATACACGCAACTGCGCATACTGCACAGGCGCCCTTGCATTTGGTGGCAAGGGGCGCTGTACACGATACGAAAAACTCCCTTCGCCGCCATACAATCCGGGATTTGGCCCTGACATCGCATCTTTACCAATGCGCACGACTAGCAACTCATCGATCTGCCCTGTCGGAGCCAGACCTGCCTGAGTCAGTGTTCTCAAATACTCCAGATAATCTTTACGATTGGTAAAATGCATCACCATCTCGCCCGGAATCGCATCCTCAGGAAAAACGACGTCCCAAGTTGCGGATATTCCATCTGGAATCTCCGGGAAATGAATCACCACTTCGCCAGAAGATACATCTGTAATAATACCCTGCCTCTCCTCGCCAGGCTGCCATTTCGATAAGAACAGGCCAATGCATACACCGACAACCATCAGAACGCACAAAATTAGTAATTTACGAGTATCTTTCATCGTATAATTCGATTAACGCAAAAAACGAAAAAAACAAACTCGATTCACAGTGAATTTATAGTTTCAAACGACACAAAGTTACAACACATGAAAATCCTCTGCTTAAAACATATCGCATTCGAAGGCCCTGGTACCTTTGCACTCTGGGCACAAACACGAGGCCATGATCTCGAAGTCGTTTCCGTATACCACAATCAACCACTCCCAGCAATAGAAACATTCGATGTGCTGCTCGTGATGGGCGGCCCGATGAACATTCATGAACACTCAATCTATCCATGGCTGGCCAAAGAAAAATCTTATATCGGTGATGCGATCGCAGCGGGTAAGCATGTGATTGGCGTGTGTCTCGGCGCACAATTAATCGCAGATGCACTTGGCGCTACGGTCAGGCCAGGTACGAACAAAGAGATCGGCTGGTTCCCGATTCGTCCGAGTGAGCATTGTCCAAACTCGCTGCCACTCCCCGACGAATTACGCGTTTTACACTGGCATGGCGATACATTCGAAATTCCAAAAGGCGCACAGCTCATCGCGTTCAGCCACGCCTGTAAACATCAAGGCTTCCTCTACCGAGATCGGGTGCTCGCACTGCAATGCCATCTAGAAATGACGCCACAAAGCCTCGCGCTCCTAGTTGCCGCGTCTCGCAATGAACTAGTCAATGCACCCTATATTCAAGACGCCGATAGGATGCTCGCCGAGCCCGACTCAACCTACGAGCACATGCGAACTGCATTGTTTGCAATGCTCGATACATTGCTAGCTCAGTAATTCTTGGCTGGCATCGCTACTTGTAACGGGCATCAGAAAATTACAGTGAGGTTGTTGCAAGCAACGACGCCACGTAGAAAGACGTCTATTAAGCAGCAAGCTCGCTCCTACGCTTTCTTCACATATTTCGTCAAAATCACGATGTGCTGACCATTTACACGACCTTCGATCTGCGTCGCATTTTTTTGGTCCAGTAAGATACGGCGCACCGCAGTGCCGCGTTTTGCAGTGAAACCGCCGCCTTTGACAACTAGGTCTTTAACCAGCGTCACCGTATCGCCGGCTTCGAGTAGCGCACCGTTGCAATCAATGTACTTGAGCACCGCAGCCGCTTGATTGGCTTCAGCTTCGGCCCAGGTTTGAACATTGTCTTCGAGAAACAGCGTATCGAGCAAATCCTGCGCCCATACCTCGTTGTCACTGAGACGAGTTAACAGTCGCCATGCCATGACCTGTACCGCCGGCACTTCGCTCCACATACTTTCAGTCAAGCAGCGCCAATGATGTACCTCCAGCTGTTCAGGATCAGCGATCTGCGCACGACATATGCCGCAAAGTAGCAGCGCCTCGTCTGCGCTGCCATCCGATGTCGGTGGCACTTCGTACACTGCCAAGCCCTCGGTCGCACCGCATAGCTCGCAAGTGCAAGCACTGCGTTGCTGTAAATCTGTTTCTATGCGCATCATGCAAGTACACCAAACGGAAAGGAAGAACAGCACTCAACCTCATAAGCAATAAAAAGCTACAACATCCGCGGGTCCAGCATCCAACTTAACTCACACGGTCCCACTTCTCCAAAATTCGGGATCGGAGCCACCGAAAGGCATGCCATATTGCAGGTATTGAAATTAGTCCGCGTGCGTCCACGCTCAGCGCTCAGAAGCAGCGAGGCTAAGATTGAAATGTTTGGGTTATGACCAACGACAAGCACATCTTCCTCCAGCAGCAGCAAGCCCTCAGCAACCGAAGCCGGGTTCATATCAGGCTCCAAACATGTCTCATCTTGGCGTTGCTCGACTTCAACTCCCCACGCATTCAAAATAATTGCTGCGGTCTCCTGAGCACGTCGGTACGGGCTGCACCATAATACTGCAGGCTGAGCGGTCTCTTTCGAACGCAAAAACTGGCCCAGCCGCTCAGCATCGTCTCGCCCTTGAGCACTTAGGGTACGTTGACTATCTGGGTAGCTCGACTCCGCTTGGGCATGACGCAACAGATAAATATTCATAATACAAACTAGTTATAGTGACTCTGCGCAGTTCGCAAGAATCACTCTCAATTCGAGATAAACCAATTTTCTGCTTCCAATCATGCTCAATCATGGCTTTCTGGAAGTATCTACAATTTGAGTTCCTGCCGATAAATGGCGACAACGCGTTCAACCTGATCTCCCTTATGAAAATTTCACTCGGCACCGATATTGGCGGCACAAACACATGCGTCGGCTCAGTCTCTGCAGACGGCAAGGTGCTCCATAAAGAAACCTTCGCAACCAGCGATTATAGCGACGGCACCGCGTATGCAGATCGCTTGGCCGAAGCCGTGCGTGCAGTCATCTCACAAACCGAGAGTCAACAGCCCAAAATTCAGTTTGAATGGCTCGGACTCGGCATTGGCGCGCCCAACGGCAACCACCACAGCGGATGCATTGAACAACCGCCAAATTTGAACTTCAAAGGCAACACACCACTCGTCGAATTAATGAAGGCGCGACTCGACCTCCCGACCGTTGACCTCACCAACGACGCCAATGCAGCGGCCATCGGAGAAAAAAAATTCGGTGCTGCCAAGGATTACTCAGATTTCATTATGATCACACTTGGCACTGGGCTAGGAAGCGGTGTTTTCGTTAACAACCAGCTCGTCTATGGCCACGATGGCTTTGCTGGCGAAGTCGGCCATATCAGTGTGATTCCCGATGGCCGTCACTGCGGCTTCGGTCGTCGCGGCAGTTTGGAAAACTACTGCTCCGCGACTGGAATCCGCCGCACCTTTTTTGAAATGCTGGCCCAACTCGGCAGCCCAAGCGCACTGGACCACCTCAACATCGGAGAACTCAACTCCAAAGACGTAGCCGATGCCGCTGAAAAAGGCGATCCAGTCGCTAAAGCCACGATGGAATTCACCGGGCGTCTGCTAGGCGAGGCATTGGCCTCCACCGCACTCGTCACCAGCCCAGCGGCTTTTTTCCTGTTTGGCGGCCCAGTCAAAGCTGGCCCGATCCTGCTGGACCCCGTTCGTAAATCCTTCGAGCAACACTTGATCCCACCACTCAAAAACAAGATCAAGATCATCGAATCAATACTACCAATGGGTGATGCTGCGATTTTAGGAGCGGCCGCACTGGTTGCAATGTAGCACAAAAAAGCGCCACCCGAACAATCGGACGACGCTTCTTAACAAACAACAAACAAAGTTACTACATACTAAGTCTATATGTATGTTTAGACCTAACTGATCGCCCAACGTTCAAAAAAGTTTTTGGGCAACTCAATTCTTTCGACAAAAAAGCCCCCATCTGAGGACGGGGGCCTTTGAATTTCAAATGAATGACTGGCTTACAACGCTGCGAGTGCGGCGTTGAACGTCTCACTCGGGCGCATGGCTGCTTGAGCCTTGGCCAGGTCTGGGCGGAAGTAGCCACCGATATCCATTGCCACGCCTTGAACGGCGTTCAATTCGTCGACGATCTTCGCTTCGTTCGCGGTGAGTGCACCTGCGAGCGGTGCGAAGCGGGCCTTCAACTCGGCATCCTTGTCTTGAGTGGCAAGCGCCTGTGCCCAGTAAAGTGCTAGGTAGAAGTGACTGCCACGGTTGTCGAGTTCGTTGACCTTACGTGACGGCGACTTATTCTCCTTGAGGAACTTGGTGTTAGCCAGATCGAGTGTATCCGCAAGAATCTGTGCCTTGTCGTTGCTGAAGACAGCTGCGAGGTGCTCAAGGGAAACGCCGAGCGCGAGAAATTCTCCTAGAGAATCCCAACGTAAATGATTTTCCTTCTCGAACTGCTGCACATGCTTTGGAGCGGAACCACCCGCACCTGTTTCGAACAGACCGCCACCGTTCATCAATGGAACGACTGAAAGCATCTTGGCGCTGGTACCAAGCTCAAGAATCGGGAACAAGTCAGTGAGGTAATCACGCAATACGTTACCAGTAACAGAAATCGTGTCTTCGCCATCCTTCGCACGTTGCAGTGTGAGCTCAGTGGCTTCAAGGGGAGCCAGGATACGAATATCTAGACCCGCAGTGTCGTGGTTCTTTAGGTAGAGATTCACCTTGGTGATCAGCTGCGCGTCGTGCGAACGATTTGCATCGAGCCAGAAAATCGCAGGTGTGCCAGTTGCGCGAGCGCGTGTGACAGCAAGTTTCACCCAGTCGCGAATCGGTGCGTCCTTGACTTGGCAAGCACGCCAGATGTCGCCCTGCTCCACAGTGTGCTCAAGCAACACCTTGCCACCCGCATCTGAGATACGAACGGTGCCAGCTGCTGGGATTTTGAATGTCTTATCGTGCGAGCCATACTCTTCGGCTTTTTGAGCCATCAAGCCAACATTTGGCACAGTGCCCATTGTGGTCGGATCGAACGCGCCGTTCTTCTTGCAAAAGTCAACCGTCGCCGCATAGACGCCGGCATAGCAGCGGTCAGGGATGACAAAGTTCGTGTCTTGCAGTGAACCAGCGATATTCCACATCTGACCAGAGCTGCGAATCGCAGCGGGCATGGATGCATCGATGATCACGTCACTCGGAACGTGAAGATTGGTGATGCCCTTATCGGAATCGACCATCGCCATGTCAGGAGCCGACGCATACACCGCAGCGATGTCCGCTTCGATTGCGGCCTTTTTCTCTGCCGGCAGTGATTCGATCTTGGCATACAAATCGCCGAAACCATTTTTCACATCCACACCGAGTTCGGCGATCAGCGCAGCGTGCTTCTCGAAGACATCCTTGAAGAATACTGTAACGGCGTGACCGAAAATGATCGGATCAGAGACTTTCATCATCGTCGCCTTCATGTGCAGCGAAAACAAGATGCCTGCTGCTTTCGAAGCGGCGATTTCGCCGGCAAGAAATTCGCGAAGATCCTGAGCACTCATGAAAGTCGAATCGAGCACTTCACCTTCAAGGAGAGCGAGATTGTCTTTCAACACAGTTGCACTGCCGTCCGCAGCGATCAATTCGATCTTGGCTGTGGTCGCAGCAGGAATAGTGACTGACTTCTCATTACCAAAGAAATCGCCGGTAGCCATACTGGAAACAGTGGACTTCGAGTCAGCACTCCATGCGCCCATGCGGTGCGGATTGTCTTTCGCGTATTGCTTCACTGCGCCCGCAGCGCGGCGATCGGAGTTACCTTCACGAAGCACAGGATTCACTGCACTACCCTTGATCTTGTCATAGGTCGCTTTAACAGCCGCTTCTTCGTCTGTCGTCGCCACTTCCGGATAGTTTGGAAGCGCATAGCCCTGCGCTTGAAGCTCAGCGATGGCTGCATTCATCTGCGGCACTGAGGCCGAGATGTTAGGCAGTTTGATGATGTTCGCGTTCGGTGACTTAGCGAGATCGCCCAATTCAGCCAAAGCATCAGAGATGCGTTGCTCTGTATTCAATGCGTCTGGAAAGTTTGCAAGAATACGGCCAGACAATGAAATATCGCGCGTTTCAACAGCCACACCAGCGGCACTGGTGTAGGCTTCAATAATCGGCAACAACGAATGCGTAGCAAGTGCCGGCGCTTCGTCGGTGATGGTGTAGATAATTTTAGCTTTATCGCTCATAATGAGATGTTCTTCTAGTTTTTTAAAAATGAAAATGCCCGCGCGATGGCGGACAAGAAAAAGGCGGACAGTCGTGTCCGCCTTTCGTTTAGCCTAGTTTCGCACAGAAACGAGCCAAGCGTTCTAGCCCCTTATCAATGACATCGTCCGAAGTCGCATAACTAAGACGGATGTAGCCGTCGGCTCCAAAGGCACTACCAGGGACGACTGCCACCTTCTCCTCTTCGAGGATACGTGCCGCAAATTCACTGTCAGTTAAACCAAGCTTCTCGATGTTGGGGAAAAGATAGAACGCACCTTGCGCACGAGCACACTCGACGCCAGGAATTGCACGTAGACCCTCAAGAAGGCGTAAACGACGCGCATCAAAGACTGCCAGCATGCCGTTGACCGCTTGCATCGACTTATCCCAGTTCTGCATCGCAGCCAATGCACCGTATTGTGCAAACGTGGTGGCATTCGAGCTGGTTTGGCTCTGTAGGTTCGCGACCGCCTTAGCAATGTGCAAGGGAGCCATCAATGTGCCGAGGCGCCAGCCTGTCATTGAAAAGGTCTTACTAAAGCCAGCGACTGTAATCACTAGGTCCGCAGCTTGCTTTGAGAAGGATGCTGGGCTGACGTGCTTTACACCATCGTAGAGAAGATACTCGTAGATCTCGTCGGACATGATGTAAATGCCCGCTTCAACCGCTACCTCTGTGAGCGCCTTAAGCTCTTCTGGTGAATAGATCGCCCCAGTCGGGTTAGACGGGCTGTTAATGATCACCATGCGAGTCTTCGGAGTAATGGCCGCGCGCAATTGTTCAGGTGTAATCTTAAAACCACTTTCGATGCCAGCGAACAAGGTCTTCGACACACCACCAGCGAGTTTGACCATTTCAGGGTAGCTCACCCAATACGGCGCAGGGATGATGACTTCGTCGCCAGGGCTCACCACGGCTAGAATCGCCAGGTAGCAGGAATACTTACCGCCGGGGCTGACAACGATTTGGGCCGCTGTGACACCTTCAACGCCGTTGTTGTTACGATAATGCGCGGCCAGTGCCTCGCGCAGCGCGGGGATGCCTGGAGCAGGCGCATATTTGGTCTTTCCTTCGCGGATCGCCTGAATACAGGCTTCCTTAATGAATTCCGGAGTATCGAAATCCGGTTCACCAGCACCAAAACCGCAGACGTCTTCGCCAGCTGCTTTGAGCTCTTTTGCTTTAGAATCAACAGCCAGCGTTGGTGATGGAGCGATGTTGCTGGCCCAGGAGGATAGTTTTGCTTGGTTAGTCATGACAAAAAATGCGCTCTCGACACGTTTGCACGGGTAGCAACGTATCGAGAGCGCAGAATCAAAACCTCTGCCTAAGCAAAAGCAAGCCTAGCCTAATATTCTAGAAAAAATGCGACTACTTCTTGTTCGCTTTTTTCTTAGGCGCCGCCTTTCTCGCAGCTTTCTTTGGAGCCGCTTTTTTCACAGCTTTCTTTGGAGCCGCTTTTTTCACAGCTTTCTTTGGAGCTGCTTTTTTCACAGCTTTCTTTGGAGCTGCTTTTTTCACAGCTTTCTTTG
>JAQXBA010000093.1 GCA_029252625.1 Opitutia bacterium
AGCATCGGGAGTGGCGCATTTCGAGAATGCTCTGGCCTGGCGAGCGTCACCATCGGTAACAGCGTCACCAGCATCGGGAGTTACGCATTATATTACTGCACTGGCCTGACGAGCGTCACCATTCCCAACAGCGTCACCAGCATCGTGGGTGGCGCATTCTATGGCTGCTCTGGCCTGACGAGCGTCACCATCCCCAACAGCGTCACCAGCATCGGGGATAGCGCATTCTATAACTGCACTGGCCTGACGAGCGTCACCATTCCCGACAGCGTCACCAGCATCGGGAGTGGCGCATTCTATGGCTGCAGCAACTTAGCATCTATACGCTTACAATCGATAGTCGCCCCGGGGATTGGGCCGTCGGCATTCGTTGGCATCTCAGCCACTGCAATGTTACACTATCGCCAAGGAGCTACAGGATATGAAGCAACCTATGACGGCGTGCCGACGCTAGAAGACCATTTTACTTACTTCACAGCTGGCGAAGTCGCCACTGCGACGACAGAAGCCCAGCAAGCTGTAATTGCCGCCCCCGCGAGCTACAATCTCTTTACCAGCGCTACTGCGCAGGCCGAGTTGATTGACCTACGGACAGGCTCCACGATGCTTAACATTAACGGTTCAAATGCAGTGATGCAGCTACAGATTCAGCGCAGTGACGATCTCAGCACATGGACCTCGTCTGCAGAGGACTTAATCGAAGTCGAACTGCCCATGCAGCAAGGCAAAGGATTCTACCGTTTTGCAATGCCACAGGAGTAAGCGACCAGGTTTGCCCAGCTTGAACAGTTTTCCATGACGCGCGGAGATATCTGCTTTATTATCGGCTCTGCAAGCCGTTATTCACCACTATACCTCTACGCCCACTTAATACCCCAAATTTTAATGACTTAAAATGCGCATATGTAAGCCATGTGTAAGAAACACCAAAGCGCTCGAACAAAAGGAAACAAAATAAAATCCTAAGAACTTCAAAAAAAGCTACTTACGTAAACTGGTGGAGCATAGGAGAGTCGAACTCCTGACCTCTTGCATGCCATGACTGAACCGTTGTAGAAAAATAAAAATTAAAGTATGACTAAAAGTGTGCCCAAAATGCACCATAATGGCGAAACAGAAAAAGAAAACGAACGGTTTCAGATCAAGCCCGTGCGCAATAAAAGCAGCACGACTTTTCCAGTTACAGGCTACAAAAATTGTCAATTGCATCTTCAAGGTGCTTTTTTTAATCCATACCATAAGTCGTAGGCTAAAAGAACAGATGCTAAAGTTGAACCCCACACGCACAAAGTGGCACTCGCACCTCCAAGTCTGTAATCATCACAGTCTTTCCTCACGCCTGATCAGCAAAATATCACTAAACACAACGAGCAGACAAATTATGATACGAGACGCTTTTAAAATGAAACTGAAGCCTGGCTTCGAAGCAGAATACAAAAAACGCCACGACAAGATTTGGCCGGAACTTTCTCAAGTTCTGACGGATGCGGGAGTCGCCGACTATTCGATCTTTCTCGATGACGCCACGCTAACGCTGTTCGCCTCCTGCAAGCTGACTGAAGACAACACCAGCGCGGACTTGCCGAACCATCCATTGGTGCAAAAATGGTGGGCCTACATGGCAGATCTAATGGAGACAAACCCGGATAACTCGCCGGTCGTACTGCCATTGAGCGAAGTCTTCCATATGGATTAAAAAAACAGAAAGGGGGGGGGATGTCGTGGCCTTTGCATTGTAGCATTCAGATAAGTGAAATCCACAAATGAAGTGGACCCCATCGCTGGGACCAGTCATTCATAAACTGCTTGGCACTGACACTGAATTTGTAACGACTGTTGGTGTTGCCGATTTGCAAGATCGGCCCGGCGACCGACTCCCCCTCGGCCACCTGTAACATCACGAGACCCTCACCGCGATCAAGAAGCGACTATGTCCGATTGCATAGCCCACATCAACCGCGAAGTAATCACTCGTCATTTTGACGCAGGGCATCTCATTAATAAAACATAATGAGCTGATGCACATAACCTTAGGGAGTCCAACACAGGGATCTTCATCACAATACTTCCGCCCGTCCGGATGCTCAACCCTGAGCGACCTCATGGTCGGCCTACGGGGATGGCGTTGCGAACCGATTGATTTACTGCGTTTCGCGCTACGCCCCATCGCTGCGCGATGCCCTTCTCCGCTGCACTCCATATAATTTTTTAACTATCTTATTATCATTGATTTAAAGTGCCTCTTGAATGCGACTACGATGGCGCGAGTCTTCTAGGAATTCGAACATCTTATTAAACCCTTCGCGCGTCACTGGGTCGGCATTTAGGCGCTTTACTAAACTCGTCAGCGTCTCCTCTTTTGACAGCGCCTGCATATCTGGCTCTTCATGATCCACGATATTCGAATAGGCATTACCGCTAAAGCGAACCGTCTGTTGATTAATGGGCTTCTGATATTTCCATAGTCCCATACCACTACCGTCCAAAGTGCCTTGATAGATCTTAGCCTTTCCGGTCGTGTAGAATAGATTGTCACGCACTTCGACCGAATCGGCGAAACGCCCTGCTTCCCATGGCGTATCAACAATCAGCTGATACTCCTGCTCAATCGTGTTATAAACGATGTTCTCGTAGATTTTAACGCCGCTCAGGAAATCGCCCAAGAAATAGCCCGAACCCGATTGCTTCCGCACGACCTACCGGGCTCGCTTTCCTTGGTCACGGCAGCAGCCGCAATTGGCAAAGGCCTAGAGCTAGACATACCGCCCCACCGCACCCGCGCAAATATATTTCTATTAGCCGAAGCCCGAAGCGGCACAGGCAAATCAGATTGCTTTCGAGATATTACCGCCCCGCTTGTCGAAGCAGAAGACCGAGCAAACGCCGCCCACGAATCCACCCGGCACCGGAAGGCGGCCGAAGTGAAATTGCTTGAGGCTGAAATGAGCAAAATCAAAGGGCACACAGAAGACAGAATAAATCAGTTGGCCGAACTATTCGAGAGGCACGAAAGAGCAAAGCAGGAACTGCAACCGCGCCGGATAATAATTGAGGACGCGACCGAGCCCGCAATGAAACAGGCCTTTGTAACCAACCGCGAACAGCTCGCCTTAATGAGTTCAGAAGGCGGGCAAGTGATCGCAAACCTTTTAGGCCGCTACGGAGATACCAAAGGGCAGACTTCCGACACAGTAGCACTCAAAGCTTTCTCGGGAGACCCTGACTCACAACTTAGGCAAGGCACCGGAGAGACTCGCCTCAAATCGCCTTGCCTGACTATCGCCTTAATCGTGACACCGGACAAAGCCCGGGAGATGTTTCGCAACCCTCGATTTGTCGAAGGTGGCCTTATGGCTCGCTTCCTAGTTGCTACCTCAAACGCCAGACCGAAGCACGACGACGGAACGCAGCGCTGCCCTGAGGGGCAAATCCTCGCCCGCTGGCAAGATACAATCCTCGACTTAGTTTCTACTTATCGAAATGCACAAGCGCCCGCAGTTATTAAATGCGAGCCCGCCGCGCTCAAAATCTTTCGGGACTATTGGAACACTGAATTTGTCGATCGCTTCGATGAGATCGAGGGCGACGCCGCTTTCTATACTCGCCACGTCGAACAAGCAAAGCGCCTATCTGTAACCCTTCACGCCTTAAAGCATGGCCACGCCGCTTGCCGGGAGAACTTAACCGTAGAGACGGCAGCCGACGCGCTCGCCTTAGTTGCTTGGTTCATCCAGAATCAGGAAGCCGCCCTTGCCGACGCAAGTCACGACAAGACATTGAGTTTAGTTGAACGGATCGACAAAGCCGCGGAGGAATGCGGAAAACTTACCGAGCGCGGGCGATCAGTCACAATTCGCAATCTCAAGCGCCGCAGTGTTACAGAGGAAACAGCCAAGGCACTTGCCGAAGCTCAGCCAGAGAAATACGCGATAGAGAAGCACCAGACCAACGGCAGGCCTTCGCTGCGCCTCGTATTACTCTATACCCAAGACCTTTTGGCAGTTTTGGCGCTTTTGTCTTTTGGCATTTACTGAAAAAGGATCGCCATAAAGCAGAGAAAACACCCCCCATCAAGGAATCTATTAAAGAATCGAGCCACTGGGGTAAAATGACTTGGTGCGTTTTCTTACGCGAACCAAAAACAAAAAAATTATGACTAAAATCACTCAGAAAAAAATAGCCGATAACTTTGGAGTTAATCAAAAAATGGTGAGTCGTTGGAAACAACAAGGCGCACCAATGGATGACATGAAAGCGTTGTGCAAATGGCTTCGACTTAATCGGCAACGCATGCCAAAAGAATTGAAAGTCGGCATTGAAAGGATGGAAAAACAAACATCCAAAAATGTCATTCCAAAAACAAATTCAAGTAGAGACCAAGATCGCAAGACGTTGGAAGATTTCCGGGATTACTACGTTGAGCAATTGAACGTGGCAACTAAGGAAGACTTGGCAGATGAAGTGAAGCATTGGAATGATTTGCTGCTGAAGGCAGAGAAATGCATTCGTGAATCAGAGGCGCACATTAAGAAGCTTGGCATTGAGAAGGGCGAAATGATGCCAAGGGAAGAAATCGAGCGGATCATCCAGGCTATGATTTATGGGGGCAATGCATGCGTCAGGGGGCAAATCAAAGAGATTGCCGAAGTGTTGGCAGCTGAATCATCGCCAGCCAAGATCTACGAAATGCTTTCTCCTGCTATACTGGGTGGCCGCATCTTTGAGGGGCTGAAGGTATTAACCAAATCAGAAAGTCAGGTGAAGTTGCCAATTTGGATTGTAGAATGCTTTCAATCTGAAGGCGAAAATTACTTGGAAGGCGTTGATTTGATTTGATACAGATTCTTGAGGAATCTGGCAAAGCCGAAGTTATTGAACTCAGCAATCGCTTCCTGCGGGTCTTATGTGTCGATCGCTTGGCGTGCCAGTTGCTAACCCTGCTAATTTAAGTCCGTGGCTTTTTATATTGCCTACTTACTGTCGCTCTCAAGTGTATGCCAAATGTCACGACTTTTAATTATCTTCCTATCGATCGCACTTTTAGGCAATGCGGGGGCTGCAGTATCTGGCCTGTACACCTACGATATCAATCCCGACAACGTATCGGTGACGATTACCGACTATCCGACAAGCGCCGCTGGGGCGATTGAGATTCCAGCTACTATTGACGGGCGCAGCGTCACCAGCATCGGGGATTACGCATTCTATAACTTCAGCAGCCTGACGAGCGTCATCATTCCCGACAGCGTCACCAGCATCGGGAATGACGCATTCTATAACTGCAGCAGCCTGACGAGCGTCACCATTCCCGACAGCGTCACCAGCATCGGGAGTGGCGCATTTCGAGAATGCTCTGGCCTGGCGAGCGTCACCATCGGTAACAGCGTCACCAGCATCGGGATTTACGCATTCTATGGCTGCTCTGGCCTGACGAGCGTCACCATTCCCGACAGCGTCACCAGCATCGGGAGTAGGGCATTCTATAGCTGCACGAACTTAGCATCCATAAGTTTTCAATCGATGGCCGCCCCGACAATTGGGTCAGATGCCTTCCTTAGCATCTCAGCTGCTGCAATTATATATTATCCGTATGGAGCGACCGGATATGCGGCTACCTATGATGGCGTGCCGACGACGGATGATGGCAGCGTCCAGCCTTTCGATGGATATAACTACGAGATCAATCCCGACAACGTATCGGTGACGATTACCGACTATCCGACAAGCGCCGCTGGCGCGATTGAGATTCCAGCTACTATTTACGGGCGCAGCGTCACCAGCATCGGGGATTACGCATTCTATAACTTCAGCAGCCTGACGAGCGTCATCATTCCCGACAGCGTCACCAGCATCGGGGATTACGCATTCGGTTACTGCGGCAGCCTGACGAGCGTCACCATCGGCAACAGCGTCACCAGCATCGGGGATGGCGCATTCTATAACTGCTATGGCCTGACGAGCGTCATCATTCCCGACAGCGTCACCAGCATCGGGAGTGGCGCATTCTATAACTGCAGCAACTTAGCATCTATACGCTTACAATCGATAGTCGCCCCGGGGATTGGGCCGTCGGCATTCGTTGGCATCTCAGCCACTGCAATGTTACACTA
>JAQXBA010000158.1 GCA_029252625.1 Opitutia bacterium
CTACTGACACAAACCGCTAGTGCACGACTGCTAAAATACGATACAACATATTCTGAAACGGTTTTCAGTAATCTATAAATCACTACCTGTATCAAAAAGATGAAAATAGAAGCCGCCAACACAGACGCTTGGAATATAGCCAAAGGTAAAAATCCTGAGCAGCCTACGGTGTTGCGCTTCAGGCCCAGTTTACATCAACATTTGGGCAACGAAGACTACCCTAGAAGGCTGGTGATCATCTGGCAATTTGAAGCTGCAGATGCAACTGGTATGCCGGACGACACTCAGAGTGCTGACATGAAGGACTTTGAAGACATGTTAATTGGTGCACTCGATCCAGATCGACTAGCGATACTCGCTTTCGTCTTCACTAGTTCGGGGACCAGGGAATGGAATTTCTATCTCTCAGACGTCAGCGAAGTCGGGATACGGATCAACAAAGCCCTCTCAACTATTCCACAATTACCCATCGATTTAACCGTCGAGTCTGACCCGAATTGGGATGAATTGAGGCAAGTCTTTCAGCTATGCCAACAGCGAGGCTAGGCAATTGACACCTTCGGTGTTTATTCGCGTGGCGCATCTGCCTGGCATTCGCCGCTACCACTCCCCAAGCACAGTTGATTGCTATCAATCACGCCCCAATACTAGTTCTCGGCATTACTTAAAATATTACACAGCCAAATGTTACGTATTTTCCGAGACTATGAGTTGCAATTTTCCGATGCTAAGGAAGGCTATGCGAGCTATACTTTTCGTCATGCTTAATTGTGGGCTAGCTCTTAGCGTCGGTTTGGTATGGCATTCACTTTAAGAAAACGACTCAATATAATTCTATGCAACCAATCGACCTCGACGCCCTGTGGGGCGAGATCCGCCACGAAGCCAGCCAAATCGTCGCCCGGGAGCAGGCGCTCAAGCCGTTACTGGACGAGACTGTACTGAATCGTTGCTCGTTTGCCGAATGCCTCACCTATCGTCTTGCCCGCAAGTTGGTTAACCACTCGACCTCAATCAAAGTACTGCACGAGGTGTTCATCGAGACCTTCATTGACGAGCCAATGATCTTACAGCATGTCGCTTTTGATATGCGTGCTTTTTATGAGCGTGATCCGGCCTGCCCAGATGCACTTACCCCGTTGCTATATTTTAAAGGTTTTCAGGCACTGGTCTGCTACCGAATCGGTCATCACCTATGGCAACACGGTCGCAAGGAGCTCGCGCTTTACCTGCAAAGTCTTATCTCCGAGACCTTCGGGGTGGACATCCATCCAGCGGCCAAAATCGGTTGTGGGATTTTGCTCGACCACGCGACAGGCTTCGTCGCAGGCGAAACCACTGTGATCGAAAGCAACGTATCGATTCTGCACGATGTGACTCTCGGAGGAACCGGTAAAGACCGCGGCGATCGTCATCCGAAAGTGCGTTCTGGTGTGCTGCTTGGCGCAGGTGCCAAAATTCTCGGCAATGTGGAAATCGGAGAAGGAGCAAAAGTTGGTGCGGGCAGCGTGGTGCTTAAGGATGTGCCACCTCACACCAGTGTAGCTGGGGTGCCAGCGCAAGTAATCGGTAAGGCTTCCGAAGTATCGCCAGCCTTAGGTATGTGCCAAGATTTCGAGCATTAAGGAGGCGTCGTATTGCTGCTAGTTGAACACGATTCTCGTGCCAGTGCAGGTGTTCACCGATTCAGTGGGTGCCTAGGATTTGAACAAAGCTTGAGAGTAACACTTAAAAATATGATATGATGATACCGTATCTCGCAATGGCTACCACACAAGATGCACTCTGGGCACTCTGCCTAGCAGTTGGTGCGGGTTGCTTACTCACAGTCTTATCACGTCGGCTTCATCTACCGACAATTGTACTCTTATTGCTTGGTGGATTTGTACTCGGTGCTGAGGGCCTGAATGTCCTCCATCCGAATGAACTAGGCAAATTCTTGCCGATGATTGTTTCGCTAGCAGTCGGATTAATTTTATTTGAAGGCGGGCTCACGCTCGAGATTAAGGACTTCTCACACACATCGACTGTTATTAAGCGCTTACTCACCGTTGGGGTGCTCATCACTTGGCTGGGATCCGCGCTCACGGTATATCTGGCATTCGACATCTCACCCTCCTTTGCGTTACTGATGGGCAGTCTGATTATCGTAACTGGTCCGACTGTGATCGTGCCCTTATTGCGCAGAATACGAGTCGATCAAAAAATCGGCAGCATTTTGCACTGGGAAGCAGTGTTGATTGATTCAATTGGTGTCTTCATTGCCATTCTTTGCTTCGAGTGGGTTGTCGAAGGCGGCGGCACAGTGGCATTGCCAAATTTCTTGATCCGCATCGTCAGTGGTATTGGCATCGGCTTCATCGGCGGCTATCTGATCTACTGGTTCATGAAACACGACTGGGTCCCTGATAATATTGTGAATACCTTTGCCCCGGCTAGTGCTATGCTCATCTTCGGTGCGACCGAATTGATCAATCAACACT
>JAQXBA010000173.1 GCA_029252625.1 Opitutia bacterium
CGGATGACCGTGCGTGTCGGAGGCATGCGCTGAAGTCTCACACGGAGACACCAAGACACGGAGGCTGGAATTTAACTGGATTTCACTATTCAGGCTTCCTGACGCGAATGAACTTTTTCGTGTCGGAAGTATCGAGCGAATGACTGACTGTATCCACCGTAGTCCAGCTAGAGAGATCTTCGGATTCTTCGATAATGAAATCCACTGATAATGAATTACCACCGCTAGGAGTCAGGCTGATCCCACCCAAGTTAAGTCCCTGTCTCTGTGCATCGGTGAGCACACCAGGTAGCTCTGCTGCTGCTTGTTGAAAATCCAAGAGTCGAGCCGCTGACGATACAGTGGGATCGAACCCGAACGTGGCCTGCCTGACTTCGATAGCGTCTAGAATGGAATCACCATCTGAATCGGCATTGTTTGGATCAGTTCCAGTATCAGTTTCACTGACATAGGTGCCTGTATTGGTCTCGACGGAATCATCAAGGCCATCTCCATCGCGATCAGAAACAACTACAAAATCCTTAAAAGTATTTTCACCTGGGCTAATTGCCACGTTGTCACTCTCCGCTCCAAATGAAACCCCGATTGGATCACCATTAATGTAAGATGGTAACTCTGCTACTGAAGACGTGCGTAAATGGATATACTCATTACCATCGTAACTATAGGCACTGGTAAGCTCAGCCGCAGTTGAATCATAGGATAAACGAATGTGAACCGCCTCCACTGGCGAATAAGGAATCGAGTAATCATCAGCAGCGAGGCTTGAGTCGACTCCGATTCGCTTAACACCATTGTGGTCCTGTAACATAATCTCGAGAAAATCTGAGTCGTTGTCGACTGTAGCTGCTGTCGTGAGTAACTGCATCCATATCACAGCCTGGTTAATTGCTTCAATGTCACCATCAGAGTCGATGCGGGTACCTCCATCAACAACGGTTACCGAATTAAGCATGATAACAGAAATCGTCCAGTCATTCTCCCAACTGAGAGAGTTGATTTCGCCAGAATTTGTTACCCACAATGCGTTAACAATTCCCCAAGGGCTGGAACCTGAAGCGATTACATCGATCTGCTGTGCTGAGAATTCAAGACTCAGGTCACTCGAACTCACCCCCTCATTACTGAGCCAAAAACTAGATGTATCTAAAGAGGCTATACCGAGCTGCTTATGCGGATATTTCGGAAGGATTCCCGCATCGATCTGTTCTCCGTCAGGTGTGCCATTGTAATCAAGATCCCAAGATGCATCGTAGGTAACGAACTCGCCTGTGCCTCCTTCACTAAAGACAAATGTGCCCGTGTCGGTGCCCGTGTAGGTATAATCAAAATGCTCGGCGAATGTGCTGTCGGTGAGTCGGCCCGTTCCACTATCCCATGTGTAGTCGTTTGCTGATCGCTCCTCACTATCTAAAAAAATGAGCTGTGAGCTGGTTTTGTAATAGTGGTATTCAACTCCGTAGTTTGGTGCAGAATCACCATCCAAATAAGAAACTCGAATCTTACCTGAAAGATCAGCTGGTTGGGCCCATGTAGTGGTTAGTGATACTAAGAATAGTGAGGCGAGAAAACTTACTCTAATCATGCAAGCACTTGTAATGGTTAGACATTTATTTATCAAGGATTTTAAAAAGCTATCGCCAAACCTGCGCAAACCGTGTTCGCAACGGTCGATGCCGTCTTGGGTTTTGGCCGACTCTTGCAGGCGACTGCTCGGAGAGGCCCATGCCTGCGGGGCATTTCTCGGCGGCGTGGAGGGCTGAAGCATTGCCTAATGGTTACTCGGGCTTGAGCGATCAAACAAGGTGCTGGCTTCACTCGGCTTGACTAGGATTCACTGTTTAGGCGCGGGAGTGGCCGGAGTGGACACATAAAAAAACGCGTAGAAGGAAATGCGCCCATCTCGCTCTGGGATTGGGTTAATGCAAAACTAGGTACTTAATCTCTAAAATGCCCAAAGTGCCATATCGTGCCTGTTTGCGCCTATATATCCCTTAATTTCTGCTCAGAACTGCTCAAGGTTCTAGTCATGGGGAGACCCTAGCGCTTATTCCCATCAGATACTGATTTTCGATACCGGTACAACAACTGTCTGGGGATATGACAGTAATCACCAGGCCGCCGCGTCAGTCGATCCTGATGCGCGGCAGCGCTTTTCAAGTAGTTTGTTAGCGGCATCACTTCGACCACGACCCGCGATGCGTCTGACCTCGATAAGATCCACTCTGTAGCCCTGCGCAGGTGAGATGGATCCTGACTGTACACTCCAGTCCGGTACTTCGCTCCCATGTCGGCGCCCTGTTGGTTCAGGCTGTAAGGATCAATAATTTCAAACAAGGCCTCGATTAATTGCTCAACCGAAACTTGCTGTGGATCGAACTGGGTGCGCACACATTCTGCATAGCCATCGTAGTCGCCGTGCCTCTGATCGGTCGCACCGTTGGCTCGACCCGCTTCGGTTGACACCACCCCCGGGACGTGCCGAAAAAATTCCTGAACGCCCCACAGGCAGCCGCCAGCAAAATAAAGCTCTTCAGTGTTGGGTGTCATAAGAGCAGGCAATTGGATCTTTTCATTGATAAGCTCGACTACCAGAAGCGCTCTGGCCGTGGCACCCGTCATTGATTATATGACATGATGAAGTGTGATACTTAATTGAGTACACTGTTTGATCTAGTCGCTCCAGTCAATCCAACGATAATACCTTTACTACCAAATTAACATCGGACATTTTTGTTTGCAGGGTCACTGCTTTCCAGCGCCGACTGAACTAGGTGCGCAGCCCATGATCTTACGAAACACTCGTGAGAAATGCAGCGGATCCTCGTAACCCAGCTCTCGCCCGACTGCTCCGACTTGAAGCTGCCCATCGCGCAACAACAGCCAGGCGGCGCTCATCTTACGGTGCAAGAGTACTTGATACGGCGAATCGCCGTGATACTTCTTAAAGATTCGACAGAGATATTCACTGCTATAGCCAGAGCGCTCTGCCAAATCCGATAAGGCATGCAGGCTCTTGTATTCGCGCAGCAGAATCTCCATCGCCAAATCGTAAACCACACGAGAGGCTGACTTCGCTCCACTGGCCGAGCCTTGGTGGCGCGCAATCAGCGCCAGCAACACCGCTTCAAGCCCATCCACGATCTGCCCCGTCTGCGCATCACTGCGCTGACCTTCGTCGACAATCTTATCCACCACTCCGACCAGCGAAGCCACATCCCCAAGTTGTAACAACTTACCCGGGCGAAGTCCGACAGCGTGCCATGCCCCTGGAAATACCGCCCCGCCTCTCACCAAAAAATACTTACGAAACGGCCGCTCAGCTTCATTGCCAAAATGCTGCACCACGCCAGGCCCATGCGTGAAGACCGAACCATGCCGCAAGCGCCGCAACTGTCGCCCCTCTCGAAAGAATCCGTGCCCGCCGACGACTACTTCCAAGGTCCAGAAAGGGAAATCGCTTCGTTCAATAAAGTAATCGGCGGTGCACTCCTCATAGCCTGCCATAAAAACTTGCCCAGCCGCGTCCGCCATCCTTGAAACGTTTGCATAACGACCCTGTCGGACTAGCGGTGACAACTCTAAAGGAAATGTTTTCATGTGAATCCTACCTGCAGTTAACAGTTCAATAATATCCATGTATAGTCAGGAATATCTCTAACAAGCAAGAACGATCTAGGCTATGATGAAGGCTATGAATAATTATCCCTTTACCTTTCCCAAAATTGGCATTCGCCCCACAATTGATGGTCGTCTCGGTGGCGTGCGTGAGTCGCTCGACGAGATCACCATGAATATGGCTAAACGTGTGGCTGCCCTTTACACGAAAGAGCTGCGCAACCCAGACGGCAGCCCAGTCGAGTGCGTGATCGCCGACACCAACATTGGCGGCGTGCGCGAAGCCGCGGCCTGTGAAGCAAAATTCCAACGCGAGGGCGTCGGCCTGAGCCTGACTGTGACACCTTGCTGGTGCTACGGCTCGGAGACAATGGACATGGACCCGCATCGTCCGAAAGCGATCTGGGGCTTTAATGGCACCGAGCGCCCCGGAGCGGTCTATCTCGCAGCGGCACTAGCTGGCCACACACAGAAAGGCATTCCTGCCTTCGGTATTTACGGTAAAGATGTGCAAGAAGCGGGCGACGAAACCATGCCGGAAGACGTGGTTGAAAAGCTTCTCAACTTTGCACGCGCCGGACTCGCAGTGGGCTTCATGCGTGGCAAATCCTACCTCTCAATGGGTGGCACTTCGATGGGTATCGCTGGTTCGGTTGTCGACTCGTCATTCTGGGAGCGCACACTTGGCATGCGTGTCGAAGCGATCGACATGACCGAATTTGTAGGCCGCATGAACAAAGGCATCTACGATCAGGCTGAATTTGATAAAGCCCTCGCATGGGTCAAAGACAACTGCCCTGAAGGCAAAGATTATAACAGTGCCGATACCCAGCGCAGCCGCGAACAGCTCGACTCCGAGTGGACTGATTCAGTCAAGATGGCACTGATTGCCCGCGACCTGATGGTCGGCAATGACGAACTCGCAAAAGTCGGCTACGGCGAGCAGGCCCAAGGCCACAATGCCATCGCCGCAGGCTTCCAAGGCCAACGCCAATGGACTGACCACTTCCCAAATGGCGACTTCATGGAAGCGATCCTCAACACATCGTTTGACTGGAACGGCAAGCGCCCCCCTTACATTCTCGCCACGGAGAACGACGCCCTCAACGGCGCTGGCATGCTGTTTGGCCAACTCTTGACTAACAGCGCACAGATCTTTGCCGACCTGCGCACCTACTGGAGCCCCGACGCAGTGGCTCGTGTCGCAGACGGCTACAAGCTCGAAGGCAACGGAGCGGACGGCCTACTCCACCTGATCAATTCTGGCCCTGCGGCACTCGATGGCACGGGTGATCAAACCGATGCCGACGGTAATCCAACCATGAAACCTTTCTGGGATATCACCGACGAAGAAGCAGCCGCGAGTCTCAAGAACACCACTTGGCACCCTTCCATCACGGAATACTTTCCAGGCGGTGGCATGAGCACACGCTTCAAAACCAAGGGTGGTATGAAGGCGACCATGATTCGCCTTAACCTTGCAGCGGGTCTAGGCCCTTGCCTACAAATCGCTGAAGGATGGACCGTCGAGCTGCCAGAAAACGTGCACGACGCACTGGATGAGCGCACCAACCCAAGCTGGCCGACCACATGGTTCGCACCACGCCTGACAGGCAAGGGCGCGTTTAGTTCGACTTATGAAGTGATGAACAACTGGGGTGCCAATCACTGTGTGATGACTGCTGGCCACGTCGGCAATCTCTACATCACGCTCGCGGCGATGCTACGCATTCCAGTCTATATGCACAATGTGGAAGAAGCGCGCGTATTCCGCCCGAGCGCATGGCGAGCGTTTGGCACGGCCGATCTCGAAGGTGCAGATTTCCGCGCCTGCGAGTCGTACGGCCCGCTGTACAAATAAGCGTTTTTAATCCAACTCCCGTGTTGCCTCGGCAGCACGGGAGTTTTTTCGATACACCACTTTACTCCGAACTCCTAATTCTTAATTCTTAACTCCTAATTCTCATAGTATGCTTAAAGGAATCTCTCCCCTCATCTCGCCTGAACTACTCGCCACTTTATCTATGATGGGCCATGGCGACGAAATCATCCTCGCCGATGCGCATTTCCCAGCTGATTCCTTTAACGAAAATGTGCTTCGTGCCGATGGTCTCAAGATCGCCGATTTACTCGCGGCGATCCTACCTTTATTCGAGCTCGACGCCTATGTGCCGGATCCACTGGTGATGATGGCAGCCGTCGAAGGTGATACGCTCGACCCTCAAGTAGAGAGCACCTATCGTAACGCGATCGATCAGCATGCGCCAAAAGCGCCCGCGATTGCCCGCATCGACCGCTTCGCATTTTATGATCGTGCCGAAGGTGCTTTCGCCATCGTCATGACGGGCGAGACTGCCAAATACGGTAATATCCTACTCAAAAAAGGCGTTACGCCGATTTCGGAGTAGTTGTTGATTACTAGCGACTCCCAGTCAGTCACTAAGGAAATCCGTAGTGAGCGGGTTTACTCCGCGATCTCCATCAGGGCCGCAATCATCACCATAAGCTCGGATCTATTTTAAACGGCTGATCGCACCACCCTGCTGCATAGCTTTGATTTCGTTGCGCACATACCGTTCAACGACTTCCTGCACTTTCTGATCCTTTGCTTCCAGGCGCACCCGGTTCCACCACACTGCATCAGTTTTTCCATGCACATAGAGCGCACTCTCCATCATGGCGGTAAATGTAGTATCCCACTCTCCACCACCGAATAAATCCGAGAATCGAGAGCTCTCGCCTTCATTGCGATTCGACTGCTGCTTGCTCACGTTCTTTGCCTGAGCGAAATATACTGCCAGCGTGGGGTCCCCTGAGAGGAATTTAGTCAATGTCTCAGCATTCAAAGAAGACACGTTAGGTAACACCGAAAAAGACGGTACCGCATTGATCCCCTGCTCCTGGATCGCTGCAGCCAACTTATTTTCAAACAGCACGCGCATCTCAGGGCTATAGGCCAATACCGCCACCAACACTTCATACTTTCCCGCCCCCGCCCACTTGGGGTCGGTCCCTGCGTTAATGGGCGTCAACACAGTGCTTTTACAGGAAACAAGCAGTAGTAGGGTCAGTAGGCAAAATAGATGTCTCATACCGCGCCGATCAAACGAGTGAGCCGCTGCCATGCCAAGGTATTTCACAAAAAACGCCGATACGACTGTGTGAAAATCGTATCGGCGTCTAAAGTCGCCATGGATGTGACGCACCCGAATAAACGAGGCCTGACAACTACAACCGCGAGATCAATAACTCTCGCTCAAAGATCATCTCCTTCGGCAAGTGTTCGAAAAGTTTCAAGAATAACTCTTCGTGCTGCAGCGTCTGCATCTTTAAACGTTCGCGATCAATATGCATCAGCTTGTCGAACTCCTCCTCGCTAAAATCATCCATGCCACGCCAATCAAGATCTTGGTAACGTGGCATCCAGCCAATCGGCGTCTCCTTGCCGCAAGTGCGGCCGGTTGCCCGTTCGACAATCCAGCGCAGCGGGCGCATGTTTTCGCCAAACCCAGGCCAGAGCCAGTTGCCTGCATCATCTTTGCGGAACCAATTGACGTTAAACACCCGAGGCGTCTCTGTTAGGCCGCGCTGCATTTTGAACCAGTGGCGGAAGTAATCGCCCATATGATAGCCGCAGAAAGGTAGCATCGCCATCGGATCGCGACGCAGTGATCCCATGGTGCCCTCCGCGGCCGCAGTCATTTCGGAGCCCGTGGTCGCGCCAAGATAGACGCCGTGCCCCCAGTTGAAGGCCTGCGTGACGAGGGGCACATCGCTCATACGGCGACCACCAAATACCATTGCATGGATGCGTACCCCTTCAGGCTTTTCCCAATTAGGGTCGAGCACCGGGCAATTTACCGCGGGTGCCGTGAAACGGCTATTCGGATGCGAAGACGGTGTGTCGCTGGCTGGTGTCCAATCCTTGCCCTTCCAGTCGATCAAATGTGGCGGTGCCTGCTCCGTCATGCCCTCCCACCAGACGTCGCCATCATCTGTTAAAGCTACATTGGTAAAAATACTGTCTTTGGAACAAGAATCCATTGCGCTCGGATTAGTCGCATACGAAGTGCCCGGAGCCACGCCAAAGAAACCAGCTTCGGGATTGATCGCATGGAGGAATCCATCGGGCCCTGGCTTAATCCAGGCAATGTCGTCGCCGACACAGGTCACCTTGTAGCCCTCCATTTCTTTGGGAGGAATGATCATGGCGAAATTCGTTTTTCCGCAGGCACTGGGGAACGCGGCGGTGACGTAGGTCTTACGCCCATCTGGTTCTTCGACGCCGAGGATCAGCATATGCTCCGCCATCCACCCCTCATCGCGGGCCAAAGTCGAAGCGATACGTAGCGCGAGGCACTTTTTGCCCAGCAGTGCATTACCACCGTAACCAGAGCCGTAAGAGACAATCGTGCGTTCTTCGGGAAAATGGACGATATGAGTATCTTTAGGGTTACAAGGCCATGTCACATCCGCGACACCTTCATCGAGCGGGTAACCGACTGAGTGTAAGCAAGGTACGAAGAAGCCGTCTCTGCCCAACGCGTCGAGGACAGAATCGCCAATCCGCGCCATAATCCGCATGTTCACCACGACATAGGGCGAATCGGTAATTTCGACACCGATCTTTGAAATCGGCCCACCGACTGGGCCCATACTAAAAGGGATAATATACATGGTGCGCCCGTGCATACAGCCCTTAAAAAGCTGCTTCATCTTGCGGCGCATCTTACGCGGATCTTGCCAATTATTGGTCGGACCTGCGCCGTCCTTGTTCTGCGAACAAATAAAAGTCTTCGATTCGACACGTGCTACATCGTTAGGATCTGAGCGGAAAAGGTAACTATTTGGGCGCTTCTTTTCATTCAGCTTCACGCACATCCCCCGCTGCACCATCGAGGCGAAGAGCCGATTGGCCTCGTCTTGCGAACCATCACACCAATGAACAGCGGCTGGTTCGCAAAGCGATATCATTTTTTCAGCCCACTTTAAAAGGGCCTTATGCGTCGTCTTCGGGATATCGTTTTTAAGCATATTAATAACGTATCTAAATTAACTCAAAATGATAAGCTTAAAGTGGTAAAAATATCACACTTTTTTTAATCAAATTAGGCGAAATCGTGCTGCTCACAACCAGACTTCCTTGTTGCTATAAAAAAGCGACTCACGGCAAACTCACACAATAATAAGCACACTCCGACTCATCTTGGGTAAATTCCTCTAAAAAATAACCTCAAAAACAACAAACTGACACTTCACTCTTGATCCACGCCCATCTGTCTTCATCTCTGACACTATGCATTAATTGAGGTCCTACTCCTCGACAGACTCCACTTCAGCTTTCCAAACATGCCTCGCAACAAAAAGCCCGCAGACGACGACAACCTAGAATTCCCGCTCGATGTACCTGCAGAGGGCAACAGTAACGAGCAGATGACCGACGTCACCGAGCTCGAAGAGATCTTCGAGGACAAACCGGATTCCGGCCACATCGACGACATGTTCAGCGAATGGTTTCTCGATTATGCCAGCTACGTGATCCTTGAGCGCGCCGTGCCGCATGCCAACGACGGTCTTAAGCCCGTGCAGCGCCGTATCCTCCACTCCATGCGCGAGTTGGAAGACGGCCGCTACAACAAAGTGGCCAACGTCATCGGCAACACGATGAAATACCACCCGCATGGTGATGCCTCCATCGGCGACGCCATGGTGCAGCTCGGTCAGAAAGAGCTGCTGATCGACATGCAGGGCAACTGGGGCAACACCCTCACCGGCGACTCTGCCGCAGCCGCTCGCTACATCGAGGCGCGTCTATCCAAATTCGCCCTCGAAGTGGTCTTCAACCCAAAGACCACCAACTGGCTCTCCTCCTACGACGGTCGCAACAAAGAGCCCGAGACTCAACCAGTCAAATTCCCATTACTGCTAGCTCAGGGCGCCGAAGGCATCGCCGTCGGTCTCTCTTGCAAGATCCTGCCACACAATTTTATCGAGCTGCTCGAAGGCTGCATCGCATTTTTACGCAAAGAGACGCCCGAGATCGTGCCCGACTTCCCGACAGGTGGCATCGCTGACGTCTCTGAATACAACAACGGCAAACGCGGTGGCCGCGTCAAATGCCGCGCCCGCATCGAAGCCCGCAAGAAGAACTTGCTCGCCATCACCGAATTACCATTTAGCAAGACGACCACCTCGCTGATCGACTCGATCATCTTGGCCAACGAAAAGGGTAAGATCAAAATTCAGCGCGTTGAGGACAACACCGCCGACACGGTCGAGATCCTCGTCTATTTGCCCGCTGGTGTCGATTACGAGACCGCCGAGCAGGCGCTCTATGCCTTTACAGATTGCGAAGTCTCCGTCTCGACCAACATCTGTGTGATCGAGAACGACAAGCCCAACTTCTACTCCGCACTCGACCTTCTTTACCTCGCCACTGAAAAGACCCGTGAGCTACTAAAACTAGAGCTCGAAATCGAACTCGCCGAGCTCGAAGAAAAATGGCATTTCTCCTCACTCGAAAAAATCTTTATCGAGAAACGTATTTACCGCCGTATCGAAGAAGAAGAGACTTGGGAAGCTGTAATCGAGACCGTCGATGTCGGACTCAAGCCCTACAAAAAAATCTTTAAACGCAAAGTCACCCGCGACGACATTCTGCGTCTGCTCGAAATTAAGATTAAGCGCATTTCCAAGTTCGACGCGATTCGTGCCGACGAACTGATCAAAGGCCTCGAAGAGGCCATCGAGAAAACGCAGCGCCACCTCAAGCAACTTACCAAATACACCATCCGGTGGTTCAAAGAGTTGATCAAGAAATACGGCAAAGGCCGCGAACGTAAGACCCAGCTGGCCTCTTTCAAAAAAGTCGTGGCACACGAAGTGGTCATCGCCAATGAAACACTCTACGTCGACCGCAAGGAAGGCTTCGCTGGGATCAGTATGAAGAAAGACGAAGCCGTCTGCAAATGCTCTAACCTCAGCGACCTCCTGTCGATCAACCAAGAAGGCAAGCTCATCGTCTCCAAAGTCAGCGACAAAGCCTTCTTCGGTAAGAACATCTTGCACATCGACATCTATAACCGCACCGAACCCAACGCCCAGACTTATTGCATGGTGTATCGCGATGGTCGCACTGGCCCGACAATTGCCAAGCACTTCACGATCGGCGGCGTCACGCGCGACAAAGAATACGATCTCACCAAGGGCAAGCCCGGCTCACGCGTCTTTTATATTTCCTGCTACCCGACCGAAGGTGGCGAAGCCGACGCGGTTAAAGTCAATCTCAAGCCCGCTCCGCGGCTGCGCAAGAGCGAAGAAGAAGTTCTCTTTCGCGACCTAGCAGTGCGTGGCCGTGGTACTGGAGGCAACGTCATCACGAAAAATGCCGTACGCAATGTCGTGCGCATGACCAAGGCCGCCCGCGAAGAAGCCACCAGCCAATAGCAGACGAGCGCATGATAGTGGTGATTTCACTGAAGACTTGTCGTTAATCAATTCTCATCTGTCTTTTGCTGATGTGCTAGAGAATGGAAAAGCACTATGCGTGCAGCGTAAACGACGCATTCGGCTTCAACAGTAGCTCTTAATATTTGCCGTGCGGAAATCCCAACCGACAGCGTCTACAGGGTTGACCTCCCCTCAGGTAATATCTTCGATGTGCGTCTACCCCTTGTGTTACCACTACCATGAAAGCCCTCTCTTACTCGTTCTTAGCACTGCTTAGCCTATTGCTGGAAGTCGGCGCCCAAACCCAGCCGAGTTATACCTCTACGGTTGAAGACCAACAAGATAAGCTCTCCAATCATGTTACAGCGATCCTGACAGCACCGACTGCGACCGGCGAAGTGGATCCATCTAGCGACGCAGGCACCACTGCCTTGATCGGAAACACATTGGAACTGCCCTCAATGCGGGATCAACTCACGATCACCAAAAGTGCCCAAGGTACATCCGTCGAGATCGAAGACCTAGACCTCAGTTACGGCAAAAGAATACAAGCGTTTGCCGCTACACTCGAGGATGATACAGCGGAATTCAGCGTCAGCAAACGGTCCCAGAAAAGAAATCCGCTGCTCGAGATGCTTATTGGTTTCATCATCGAGGTCATCATGACGCTGATTGTCTTAAAAATCACCTTCTTGCTGAGTGAATTACGCTTCTACTTCTCTCAAGTGCTGCCAATCAGCCTAGTTGTTGCATCCTTCGGAGTACTGATGCATGTCATCTTCGGCATTAGCCTGTTGAACCCACTGCAGATCGCGCTGAATTCTTTGGTTATGCTGCTGCTGATACGACTGATCACCGAGGCGCATGAATGGGCGATCGCGCTTAGAATTACATTCGTCACACGACTCGTCACCATAGGCCTCATCTGGCTAGCCTTTACCGGCATGTCGGTATTTGGATTCTAATCTAGAATTACGCCATGGTTGTCGCTTTCAACACCTAGGCAGACAGCGACTTCCCACAGAGCCCCTCCCCTTTGCTTTGACTCGAAGACAGAGAGCGCCATATTGCATGAGAAATCGCAACCGTGAGTATTAAAGCAATTATTTGGGGCTCTTGTGGCTCCCTCCCCTCTCCCGCATCATCGGCTACAATCCGAGGTAAGGTCAAAGCCGCCCTGTGGGCCGCTCGCGACCATACGTTCACTTGCGAAATAGAGCTCGATAGATTCCTCGATTCCCTGCCACACCACATGCGGGGCACCTTCAAGGCTAATACCTCCTGTGTACAAATCGAAGCCGGCAGCAACGACGTCATTCTTTGTGATGCCGGCACTGGCATCCGTGATTACGTACTCTCACTACCAAGCGACACGCAGCCAAAGACATTTCATATCTTCATTTCCCACTTGCATTGGGATCACATCCAAGGCTTTCCCTTTTTTACCCCAGCCTACATTGCCGGCAACCGAATCATCTTTCACGGCTTCCACCCTGAAACCGAAAAAGCGCTGCGCGCACAGATGGCCGCCCCGTGTTTCCCTGTACCATTCGAGACCATGCAAGCAGACATCGAGTTTGACATCCGCGAACCTGGTGACTCATTTCAAATCGGCGACGTCGCCATCAGCGCCATCATGCAGCAGCACCCCGGAAAATCTTGGGGCTACCGCTTCGAGCTAAAAGGCAAATCCGTGATCTACTCGTCCGACTCCGAGCATGGTCCAGAAGCCAAAGAGCCCGATTACCCATTCGTCGATTTTTTCAGAGATGCGGACGTGCTCATTTTCGACGGACAATACACCTTCCATGAAGCCACCACAGCCAAGCGCAACTGGGGCCACTCGAATCACATCACCGCCGTCGAACTGGCTGCCCGCTCAAAGGTCAAGCAGTTGGTGATCTTTCACCACGAGCCTGCCCATGCCGATCACGACATCGAAAAAATCCACCAAGGCACCCTTGAATACCGCCGTAGCTACAACCAAAAATTCAACCCAAGAGACCAGGCCTTCTTTCCAAACGAGATTGCCATTGCCTACGATGGCTTAGTCGTCGAAGCCTAGTGGACTTAAGCAGACGCATCGCTCAGATGAGTCACCATACTCCATTATATACATGCCTGAAAATAACACGCCCTCGCGACCAGAGCCACGGAAGATCTCTAAATCCGAAATCAACGAACTCCCTCTCATTAATTGGGAAGGTCGTATCGAAATCCTTAATACCATAGGGGAGATGGCCGCCGCCGTTGAAAAGTTAAAGAAAGAGACAATTCTAGGCTTCGACACCGAGACACGTCCCACCTTTAAAAAGGGCGATTACTACCCCCCCGCACTCATCCAGCTCGGCACACCAGACTGCGTCTATTTATTTCGTATCTGCGTCACAAAAACACTCGCCCCACTCATGCCAATTTTGGAGTCGGAATCGATTCTTAAAACTGGCGTCGCGATCAAGGACGACGTCAAAGAGCTGCGTAAAATGCAAGACTTCCAAGCTGCAGGTTTTGTCGAGATCGCTGATATCAGTGTCAAGCTAGGCTATGAAAATCGCGGCCTACGCGCCCTCGCCGGCCTACTCATGCAAGGCCGCATCAGTAAAGCCGCTCAAGTCTCCAACTGGGCACGCCCCGAGCTCGACCTAAAGCAAGTCCGCTACGCAGCCACCGATGCATGGATCAGCCGCGAGCTTTATATCCGATCCATCGCGGAACGCGACCGGGCGTAAGGTAGCATTGCCAAACGTAGGGACTGTGCTTGGAGCACTGCATGAAAGACACCAGGGACGGCGTCCCTCGACATCAACAAACAAAAGATACCACTATCATATTTTTTGCGACGAGTGTCACGCTCGCCTCACATTCAGACACAAAAAACGGGCATTCGGCAGACCTGTAATGCCACCGAATGCCCGCAAATTTAAGTGCAACTATGCTTTTGGCTCAGCTTCGTCGGTTGCCTCTTTTGCAGGGGCTTCGACTTCGACAATTTTAGGCGTTTCTTCGACCGCCTCAGCTTCAGGTGTCGCTTCAGTAACTGGTTCAACTGGCTGCGCGTGTTCCATTTCCGGAGCTTTCTCTGCGGCCACTTCAACCTTTGGCTCAGCCTTAACTTCAGCCTTTGGCTCAGCCTTAACTTCAGCTGCGGCTTCAGTTACGACTGGAGTTTCAGGCGCTGTTTCGACTTCGGCCTTCGCCTTAATTGTCACGGCTTCAGCAGCAGTCTTTTTCGGAGCAGACTGCTTCGCTGCTTTCGGCTTTTCCGGCGGCAGCGGTGGTGCTGCAAACAAGCGGCCATCACCATACTCGGTCACGTAGCCTTCGACGATTAACCAACGCAAATCAAGCATAAGTTGGTTCAAGCGCTTCTGCTCGTCCTCACTGAGTTCAACAACTGGTGTCGCTTCAGTGGACGCAGCGGCATCGGGTGCTGGAGCTTCCGCCACTTCGGCAGTCGCTGCTTCGCTGACTTCACCAGACTCGGCGGCGGCTTCGGCGACTTCAGCTGCTGCCGCTTTGGCGACCTTAGCTGCTTCGGCGGCCGCCGCCGCGGCGACTTCGGCCTCGGTCATTTCGAGTTTAGCGGGTTGCTGCTTTTCGGTATCGATATCGATATACAGTTTAGGCAACTTAGAAGCAGGTGTGTTTGGATGCTTCTCAACAAATTCTATCAGGCCTTGAATCGAAGGCGTGAAGACTGTCTTGCTATCGCGAAACTTACGTTTCACCGCACAGACAAAGGATACGCCTTTAGAGCCCTTCTTATAAACGGCAAACTTGTGGCGACGCAGCCGACCGCGAATATTGTTTGCGGAATCAAGCGGGAAATGAAGCTGCTGTTCGACATACGCTTCGACCGAACGACGAATATCGCCCTTTGGCAGATGCTCAATGTCGCGTCCAGCAAAACGAATGGTTTCGCCAGAACTGACGATCTTATCTTTGCGATTCTGCAATAGGAAAAAACGCACTGACTCGAGCGAGTCAAACGACTCCGGCTCACCCTCTTGTCGATCCTTTAAAGTGTAGCGTGCACCCTTCTTCATCGACTCCACCCATGCATCAATCGACTCTTGCTCCTTCAATGCCTCAACTTTTGAGACAAAACGCTCAAAGGACATACCAGTGATCTTAGCAGCGTAATGACGCTTCAACGCTTCTTGATAGAGGTGATAATTTGGCGGTCCGAGCAAGTCACCTGTCACGGAGCAGCGATTGACCATCTGAAAATTGCCCTTCGGTGCATCGATTTCGATCTCTTCGATGTCGAAGAATAAGTCGAGATGGTTGCCCAACACATGAGTAATCGCAGCTTCTTCGGTCTCGAAAGGCAAATGCCCTGGGACAGCGAAGAACAGCGGTGCAGGCTTCTCGCCAGCTTTCGCTTTATTTTCGATCACCACTACGTAGCGCTCTGGTTTCTCAAGCAAGAGATTCGCGATCTCGAAAAGTTGATAGGTGCGTACGGTTGAACGTAGGCGCTTGACCAATGCGTCGAAGGCTTCGTCTTGGGGATAGATATCTACCTTCACTGTTGGATTAAACACCGCATGCGCTGGACGACCTCCACCACGGCGATCACCTCGACGGCGACCTTCGTCGCCACCCTGTGGACGACCTTCACCCTGTCGGCGGCCTGGTCCGCCGCCTTGAGGACGAACTCCACTACGTGCACCACCACCGGGACCACGACGATCACGCGAACCACCACCGCCGGAGCGCTTACCCTTACCACGCGAATCTCCACGAGAGTCAAACTGCTTCAATGATTGGCGCTTTGCGTTCTCGTCTGCCCATGAAGGACCGAAATCGAGACCAGAAAGTGTATTAAGATCGAGTGCCTTTTTAGGTGACTCTTGAGGTTTATCTGCTGGTTTTTCAGCCATAGCGTTATTTGGAAAACGGGCCGAAAAAAAACGGCCACGTGGGTCTAGTTAATGAAGTGAACTATGGTGGTAAGGGAAAGTGCCTAAACATTCAAGCCCGCGGGCAGTCTTTTTTATACTAATTTTTATTTTTTTAAGAATTTAGTTGATCTCTTAAAAAACTCACCTATCACCTTCCAACTTCACCGCGTGTAAGCGCAGTAAGTTTGGTCGAATGGTGGAATTGGCAGACACGCGAGTTTAAGGGACTCGTGCCTTCGGGCGTGGGGGTTCAAGTCCCCCTTCGACCACCACTTTTAAACTGAGCTTAAACGCTCGGTTTTTTTGTGTGTATTGCTATCTTTCACCACGGGACTTTCACCTGCGCTGATCCATGTTTCACATTTTCAAATCCGTCCTTGTCGTGCTTTCGCACGCACAACAAGGTACAACGTTGATGCCTAAACCGAAAAAATGGACTACAGCCGACTTTGAAGTCAAAGCCTCCAGAATCGAAGGCGCTGGACGAGGCTTATTTGCCAAGGTCCGCCTCGAACCGGAAGATACCATCGGCTATTATACTGGCGAGGTGATCAACTCGGATCAATTCCATCACCCCGATCGCCCTTTCTCTGCCTATGTATTATGGGTATGTCATTCTCACATCATCGTCGGTGAAGGCCCGCAGGCCAACTACACACGCTTCATCAATCATAGCGACGCACCAAATGCCTCCCTAATAGTCTCTTCCAGATGGAAGAGCGCTCGCTTCGAAGCGCTCCGCGTGATTGAGCCCTGCGAAGAGATTTTCTTCGACTATGGCGAAGATTATTGGGAAAAGGATGAGTTGCTGATTGAAGATTAATAGTCGATATTATCAGCAAATCATTTTATTTTTATATTAATGTAACTCTATTCGATTTTTAGCGTTCCATTGCCTTCTTTAGTTAGCCCAAAGCCCCATATCACTCACACCTGCTGAGCGAATCGTTTTTAATTCGACGTATCTGCGCACCTTGCGCTCCGTCAACTTTTTAGTATTTTCAGAAAATGGACCTCTCCTCACTCTACAGCGACCTTAGCGAAGACGCACGCGAAGAGATCGAAGCTCTGCCTCGCTCCGAGCGTCTCATTCAAATTGCCAGCATACAAAACCGCGCCACTCGTGAGCTCGTCGCTCAAATCGCGCAGATGGTCAACCTCCCAGTGCTCAACGAAATCGAGCTAATCGATAATCCCACAGCTACCTTGCCCCTGCGTCTCATTCATGAATATCAATGTATACCAGTATGTAAGGCGTCACAGGACGACGCATTCGACGATAGCCCCGTCACCGAAAATACTCCGATTCCTCTCGTCACTCTGTGGCCCCCAGATGACCAGATGGATCGCTGGATCTTTGCGGTTTGCGGGCGCAAGCCTGAGTGGCACCTCGGCGATCCCGAGCAAGTGATCAATACCATTACACAACGTTTCGGTGTCGGCGCCGGTAGTCTCGATGAGTCCGAAATCGCAACCAATGAGGCTGAGCAAGAGGAGGACGAAGACGAGGATGCCGCCGTCATTCGCTTCGTCAACGAAGTCGTGCAAAAAGCGGTCAGCGATCGCGCGACCGACATTCACTTCGAACCACACCGTGATGCCCTGCAAATCCGCTACCGTATCGACGGCGAACTGGTGGCCATTCGCGTGCCGGATAACTTGATTCGCTTCCAAGACGCGATTATCTCGCGCCTCAAGATCATGGCGAAGCTGAACATCTCCGAAAAGCGCCGCCCTCAGGACGGCCGCATCTCATTTGGTGCAGGCGACACCGAGCTCGATATTCGAATCTCAACTTTCCCGACCATGTATGGTGAGAGCGTCAGTTTACGTCTCTTGAACCAGAAATCTAAGCCACTCTCAATGCGCGAGCTCGGCTTAACCGAAGAGGAAGAAGAAAAAGTCACGCGCACCCTTGCCGCACCGCACGGTATTGTACTCGTTACTGGCCCTACCGGTTCCGGTAAATCCACCTCGCTGACCGCATTCATTCGCCTGATCAATCGCCCCGAACGGCGCATCATTACCGTCGAAGATCCGGTCGAATACGAAGTGCCTGGCGTCAACCAGACTCAAGTCCATGCCGATATCGGCCTTACCTTTGCTCATTCATTACGCGCCGTTTTGCGCCAAGATCCTGACGTTATTATGGTGGGAGAAATTCGCGACCGCGAGACAGCCGACATTGCGATCCGTGCCTCGCTCACCGGCCACCTCGTGCTCAGCACACTCCACACCAACGATGCCCCAGGCGCACTCACCCGCTTGACGGATATGGACATCGAGCCCTTTCTAATCGCGTCCTCCGTCGAAATGATCATCGCACAGCGACTCGTACGTCGACTCTGCCCCAACTGTGCACAACCAGCCAACTACGAGCAGCACCACATCGAAAGTTGCCTCACCACTATGCGCATTGACCGCAGCGAGACTGCATATGGCCACATGGCCAAAACTGCGGTCGGTTGCGAACGTTGTCGTAAACTCGGGTTCCGTGGCCGTGTCGCGATCTTTGAAATTCTGCGCATGTCCGAAGAGATTCACGAGCATATTGTAAAGCGCGAGTCATCGCGCACGATCCGTGAGACCGCAATCTCACAAGGGATGCGCTCACTTCAGCAAAGCGGCTGGGAGCACATCAAAAAAGGTACTACCACTCTCGAAGAAGTCATGCGCTTCGCTGAGATTGACAGCGACGATAGCGAATAGCCATCAAAGTCTACGACTCTCGCACGCATCAGTAAGCAACGCTAAAAAGATAAAGCCTGCCCTTGTACGCTGCTAGAAACTTCTTCATTGCTCCCAGATATGTCGCGTCGCTTTCGTAGCTCCATCGCCTTCTTCCTGCTCTCGCTTTGCACACTCCATGCAAAGTCGGACACTACGCGTATCGAGTTATATTATGGTATTGCTGAAGGTAACTACCTGATCGGCGACCTCAAGGGAGCTGACAACGGCGTCGATCAAATGCTCAAACTCGATGCGAACTACGTGCCCGCACTCACGCTCAAAACCCGAATTAAAATCGATCAAGGCGAGCCGCAAGTCGCACTCGAATCGGTCGATCACGCTATCTCGCTCGAACCCGAGATCCTAGAGCACTTGCTGCTCAAAGCACTCGTGCTCGGTAATATGAACCGCCGCACCGATGCCATTGCCCTCATTGAGCAGGTCATGCGAACCGCTCCGATCGACGGGAACGACTACCGCGTAGCGAATAAACTACTCGGTATTCTGCTAATGGCTGAAGGCGATTGGGATACCGCAGCCGACACGTTCAATCAGCTCTACCTAGACAATCCAGAAACCGCAGCCATCAACCTCGATCTCGCCAGCGAAGCGTATCTCGAAAAAGCTGGCAATGCCCTCAATAAGGGCGACACGGACACGGCGGTCGATGCCATCACCCAAGCACTCAAGGTGCACAAACAGCAACAAGGCGAGGCCAGCTTTAAACAGCGCACTGCCTTGCGCATGATGCGCGCCCGTGTGTTCACCCAAGCAGGCCGAGTCGACGAAGCGATCGAAGACCTGCAACTGATCACCTATCAACAACCCGACAATTTAGAGGCGTACGTCACCCTTGCCTCACTTTACGCCAGCGCCAAGCATTGGGATTCGCTACAAAACATTATCGGCACCATCGCCGCAAATCCAGCACTAGCAGACATCGCTCTCTATCTGGAAGGCCGCAGCGCGCTCGCCAAAGGCCGCGCCGGCAGCGCACGTGAAAAATTTGAAAATGCACTACGCTTGCTGCCCGATGGTCAATCCAAGCTACGTGCCTCACTCGATTTCTACCACGGCGTCTGCTTCGACAAGACCGGTCGCAGCGCAGACGGCGACATCGACATTCTCAAAGCACTCGACGGTGGCTTCCGTCCCGAGACCGCAGAGGAAGCGATCTTAGCTAGCCGTACATTGCTGCGAGCCAAACAAACGAAACGTGCCATTGCCACGCTCGAAGCCATCACGCTCAACCGCATCAGCCCCTCCGCCGAGGCATGGAGCCTGCTCGGCCGCGCTCACCTGAACGACGACGCCACGGCACTCGCACTGAGCGCATTGAACCAATCACTTAGCATTCAGCCCAAACAAGCCGAAACACTGGCCCTACGTGGTACGCTACTGCGCAAACTGGGCGACCTTCAAGGCGCGGTCGCCGACACCGAAAGCGCGCTGATCCTTAATCCCGGCAACCCCGCACTGACCTACAGCCTCGGCCTAATTCGCTTCCAGCAAGGCGATCTCGTCGCCGCCGAGCAATCGATTGGCCTCAGCGCTCAACTCCTGCCGGAAAACCCTGGTATACAGCTGTTGCATGCCCTACTGGCCTACAACATCAGCGCCCCGAAAACCGCCCGCAGTGCACTCGACCGCTATTTGGCACTGGTGCCCAAGCAGACCAATGAGTCTGCTTGGCTTCTCGAATATGCACTCGCCGCAGCAGCCGACACCAAGCACGCAGCCCTGCAACTGAGTCAGCGAATTAAATCCAGCGACGCTTCGGCAGCACTCAAGCACTTCCTCGGCTACATCAAAGGTGAACTCGACCGTAAAGCGGTACTCGACGCCGCCGGTCGCGCCACAACAGCCGCGAATGCCCAACAGCAAATTTGCGAAGCCGCCTACTGGCTCGCGCAGCACGAACGCCTTAGGCAAAATCCCACAGCAGCGGCCGAACTCCTCAAGCTCGCGACCCAGATTGGCAACGCAGATATGCCCGAATTTCAGTTCGCCCAGTGGCAATTAAAATAAGCTTCGTCGTCGATGACTGGGGGGGGGGAATTCGAACCACAACACATGAGGTGATAGAAGCGCTCGCGCTGGCTGGCTCACAGTCAGCAAAATACGCATTTTTTCCTTGCTCAACGCCCCCAGAACGCCATTTTCCTGCCCTCAGCGTTAGAGCACACCTTGCGAAAGGTCTGTTCCTCGACTTCCCGCCCATTAAATATGCGGGTATAACGGCTAAAACGGCTCGGTTGCGGTTTTAGCGGTTTCGAACACTCGAAGCTCAACAGTCGTGCAAAGAAACATCAATACAATGAAAGACATCACAGATACAATCGTAGACAAAGAAGCGATCATCAAAGAGTTCGCTCTTAAAGAAGGCGACACAGGTTCATGCGAAGTGCAGGTTGCACTTCTCACAGCTCGTGTAAAGCACCTCACAGAGCACCTTCGTGGCAACCACAAGGACTTCCACTCTCGCCGCGGCCTGATCGCAATGACAGCTCGTCGTCGTAAGCTGCTTGATTACCTCAAGCGCCAAGACTTCAATCGTTACACCGCGATTATTACCAAGCTGCAGCTTCGTCGCTAACCGAATCACTTTCCTTTCCATGCCGGACTCTACTCGTGAGAGTCCGGCATTTTTCATTTAGGGAACTCACTTAGCGTGACACAGGCATTCCTGCCTGTGGTTTGAGTGACACAGGCAGAAATGCCTGTAATTCCCAGAAACAGACAGGAATGTCTGTATCACACCAGAAGACCATGCCGATCATGGTCGGCGGCAATTAGGGTCAAACTCCCGACATGCCGTTGAATGCATAAAGCAAAACACAAAGAAACGTATGAAACAAAAACACAACGTAACCGTTGAAGGTCTCGGCATCGAGATCTCTACTGGCACTCTCGCTGGCCTCGCTAGCGGCGCCGTCACAATCAGCATGGGCGACACCGAACTTTTCGTTTCGGTCACAGCAGCCTCATCGCTTCGTCCAGGGCAGGATTTCTTCCCGCTCACCGTTGATTACCGCGAAAAGTTCACCGCAGCGGGTAAGTTCCCAGGTGGCTATTTCAAACGCGAAGGCAAGCCTTCCGAAAAGGAAATCCTCACCTCCCGTCTTTGCGACCGTCCACTTCGTCCGCTCTTCCCGAAGGGCTTTATGAATGAAGTGCAGGTGATCGGCCTTCTCTTGGCAACAGACCAAGTCAATGAGCCCGATATCCTCATGGTCAACGCCGCATCTGCAGCGACTCTGATCTCTGACATCCCTTGGAACGGCCCAATCGGCTGTGTGCGCGTGGGTCAAATTGATGGCGAATTCGTCACCAACCCGACTCACGACGAAATGCTCGATTCCGATCTCGACCTTATCTACGTCGGCTCTGAAGACAAGATGTTGATGATCGAAGGGTCTGCTGAATTCATCTCTGACGAACGTTTCTACGAAGCTCTCGTCTACGGACAAGCAGCTATTCAGCCGATCATCGTGGCACAGAAAGAACTCGCGAAGCTTTGCGGCAAAGCGAAAAAAGAGTTCGCTCTGCTCGTAACACCTCAAGCGATCGTCGACTTCTGCGAAGAACACGCTGCTGAGAAGGTCAAGGGTGCGCTTGGATTTGATAGTTACACCGAGCGCAAGCTCGCGATCGAAGTGATCGCCAAGGAAACTAAGGCTGCTCTGGAAGCAAAGCTTGGTGCTGAAAATGTAAAGGGTGACGACGTCGCTCGCGCATTTGACGAAATCCAGGAAAAGCTCTACCGCCAGAACATCCTTGACACTGGTAAGCGTGTTGACGGTCGTGCCGATGCTGACCTTCGCACCATTTCTTGCGAAACTGGTGTGCTCCCACGCGTTCACGGTTCTGCCATCTTCAATCGTGGCGAAACACAAGCTCTCGTTATCACCACTCTCGGCACTAGCCGTGACACACAAGACATCGACGGCCTCACTGGTGGTGCGAAGAGCAAATCCTTCATCCTTCACTACAACTTCCCTCCGTTCTCGGTTGGTGAAGCAGGTCGTTTTGGATTCACAGGACGTCGCGAAATCGGCCACGGTGCACTAGCAGAGCGCTCCCTGCTACCGATCCTTCCTCCAGAAGACGAGTTCCCATATGCGATCCGCGTTGTCTCTGAAGTCATGAGCTCCAACGGCTCTACTTCAATGGCGTCGATCTGTGGTGGTTGCCTCTCTCTCATGGATGCAGGTGTGCCAATTACCGCACCTTGTGCTGGTATCTCCACTGGCCTTGTCACTGAAAAAGACGCAGATGGCAACATCACCAAGAGCGTTCTCCTTACAGATATCCTCGGTGCAGAAGATCACTTCGGCGACATGGACTTCAAGGTTGCTGGTACACCAGAAGGTATCACCGGCTTCCAGCTTGACCTTAAGATCACAGGCCTTCCATTCGACATCGCACTCGAAGCTATCAAGCAGAATCGCGATGCACGCATGAAGATCCTCGCTGTCATGTCCGAGCACCTTCCAGAGTCCCGCAAGGATCTTCGTGAGCATGCTCCACGCATTCACACGATCAAGATTGCACCAGACAAAATTGGTGCACTCATCGGCCCAGGCGGTAAAAACATCCGCCGTATCACCGAAGTCTCCGGTGCTCAAGTCGACATCAACGACGAAGGCCAAGTCCTCGTTTTTGCGACTGACAAAGAGTCCATGGATCGCGCAATCATCGAAGTCGATGCATGCACTGCAGAAATCGAAATCGGCAAGACATACCGTGGTATCGTTCGCGGCGTAAAGGACTTTGGTGCTTTCGTCGAATGCCTACCTGGTAAAGAAGGTCTCGTGCACATCTCTGAGCTTGCTGACTTTCGCGTCAACAAGACCGAAGACATCTGCAAGCTGGGCGACGAAATGGTCGTCAAGTGCCTTGGCGTCGACAAGGGCAAGGTGCGACTCTCACGCAAAGCGGCTCTTGAAGAAGCCAAGGAAGCAGCCGAAGAGGCAGCTGACGAAGCACCTGCAAGCGAAGAAGAAACAACAGCAGCCGAGTAATCGGACGCTGCAACACGTTTAACTCAAAAGCGGTCACCGAAAGGTGGCCGTTTTTTTGTAGACTCATCCAAGTTGATCAAAGTTAACGCCACTCACAACACCAGGCCTACTGGGGCTGGAGGGAGTCGTTCCGAGGCCGCAGGCCGACAAGACCGGGCACGCAGTGAACCGGACCACCGCAGGTGAGACAACCGAAAGTCGTACCACAAGGTGGTGCGGGTGGAGGGAGTCGAACCCTCGTCTCAACCTTGGGAAGGTCACATAATAGCCGTTATACGACACCCGCACTGCAATAGCGGCTGACTAAGTGTGGATTGCGGATCATCGTCAATTCGGAAAAGATGGCAGTGACTGAAGTAGGTAGGGTTCAGCAGACGGCGCGGAGGCCGTCCCTCCCGAGACTCTCAGCATAAAAAGACCCGCTCCGAGGAGCGGGTCTTAAAATGGTGGTGAGAGCCGGATTCGAACCAGCGAACTCAAAGAGAATAGATTTACAGTCTACGTGCTTTAGCCACTTGCATATCTCACCAAAGGGAAAGCTCGGGACTGTAGGAGTGTTTTGCGGCTTGCCAAGTAATTTTTTCAAATTTCTACCGTGGATTCACAAAAGAGTTTTGCAATACCAGACCTCGCTGTCAGGAAGCCCCTCGACAGCTTTTCTTTTTGACTGTCTTAGAGATGCCTAAAGAACGTTTTAGCCTGAATAATTTGCCGAACTGGATGCGAGGACGCTTTGATGACACTCAGCGGTTTCTAATGCTGTGCATCTGTGCAGGCGTGCTCTGTGGGCTGGTCGGAGTGAGCTTCCACTTGGCAATCACCGGAATTTTCGAGGCGCTGTTTCATTTTTACCAAGGTCTGGGCATTTGGGCGCTACCCGCCATGGTGCTATCACCGGCATTGGCAGGTCTGATTGTCGGCCTAATGATTTACCATGTCTCCCCCACTGCCAGTGGTTCGGGGATTCCTCAGACTAAAGCGGCTTATTACCAGAATTTCGGTGTCATCAAGACCTCGGAAGCGTTTTGGCGCTTCATTATCGGCACCCTCTCGGTGGCCTTCGGTAATAGCTTGGGTCGTGAAGGACCGACGGTGCACATCTGTAGTGCGGTGTCTTCGAAGTTGGGTCGATTCTTCGGCTTGGGCAAGCTGCGCGTGCAAGCGATGATTCCAGTCGGCATGGGCGCGGGTATTTCGGCAGCGTTCAACGCGCCAATCGCAGCCATCACGTTTGTATTTGAAGAGCTGCTCGACAATTTCAGTAGTAAAGCCTTGGGGGGCATCCTCATTGCAGTAGTGGTCGCCGCGGTCGTCGAACGTACTTTGCTTGGCGAACATGCCGCCCTGCAGGCGGACACCACCTTCTTTCATACATCGTGGTGGATGCTCATCTGCTTGGTGATGGGCCCGATTGCTGGCTTGATAGGCCACCTATTTACACAATCCCTACTCAAGTTACGCGCTCATTTTAAACAATGGCAGACCATTCCAAATTGGGCAAAGCCGGCACTCGGCGGCCTGAGCGTCGGACTCGTGGGAGTCACGGTGTATCACTTCAGTGGCGGCAATTTAGGCGTCTTTAGTATCGGCTATACGGATCTCAATGCTGCTCTGAATGGCAATCTAACCTGGACAGTCATTCTGCTATTACTAGTCGGCAAGTTGGTGGCGACAACGGTATGCTACGCATCTGGCAGTAGTGGTGGTATTTTCGCTCCCGTCATCTTCATCGGCAGTATGATTGGCGGTTTATTTGGAGTCGTGCTAGTGCGCTTCGGCGCCGACCCCTCTGTCGCGGCCGGTGCTGCCCTACTTGGCACCGGTGCCTTTTTTGCAGCCGTGATTCGTTGTCCACTGACGTCCGTCATCATCATTTTTGAGATGACCGCCAATTATTCACTGATCTTGCCGTTGATGATCGGCAACTTTTTGGCCCACCTGATCTCTGCCAAGTTAAGCCCCGTGCCCATTTACGACGCGCTGCTACTACAAGACGGCATCAGTCTTAAAAAGCTACCGGCCTATCGAGGCGAACAAGACTGGCGAAACCTGCCGGTCAGCACGATCATGACGCATGACTCCCTCACGGTAATCGGCACTTTAGACGCAGAAGGAAATCTGGAGCACATTAAAGCAGGTGGTCACAAGCACCATGGCTACCCAGTAGTCACAAAGTTCAACTCACAAGAACTTCTCGGTGTGATCACGCATCACGAGCTGGAAGAATTGGCGGCCGCGAATGACGAACAACTCATCAGCCAATGGATCGAAGGGCACAAGGTCATTGAAATCTATCCAGACAGTTCCATTCGTGATGCAGCCAATACACTGGTGATCAAAGACGTGCTACAAGCGCCAATCGTTAGTCGTAGCGATCCGACCAAACTGCTGGGCATCGTCACACTGCACGATATCGCCCGCCAGCAAAATGCGATTGAAGAAACGATCGAGCGCTAAGCGGGACCGTTTAGTCTAGCTCTCGAATCGATAGATTACGAAAGGCGACGCCCTTACCGTGCCCAGCAAATCCAAGGTGCCCTGTATCAGGAATCTCCGAATTAAACTTTGGACTCTTAAATTCGGTGATCTTTGAAAGGTCGGCATCGACAATGGTCGTTCCGTTGAGCTGGACTTCGATCGTGCTACCCTGCACCCGCACGACTTGATAGTTCCATTCACCAACAGGGCGTAAGTAGCCGCGTGCAGCGGCGGCTTTGCCGTAAACACTGCCGTGATACTGCCGAGCATCCAAATCCGAATATTTCGCAGCAGTGTCATCCAGCACTTGGAGTTCACACATTCCCACATAGGCAGGATTCCCCTTACCTGGGTAGCGAATGGCTAAGCCATTATTCCCTCCAGCAGGCAGTTTGAACTCTAGTTTAAACACAAAGTCACTGTATGTGCGCTCAGTGAAGATATTGCCTCCCTTGAGACTGATCACGCTATCGTCGACAATGTTGTATTGCGCAAGCGATCCAGCCCACCCAGTAAAATCTTTACCGTTAAAAATAGATTCGAAGCCGTCGTCGTCCAACTGACTCAGCAGTTCATTCGCCTCTTGCGCTTTGATTTCACGGATGAAGATGTTGCGCCAGTGAATGGCTCCACCATGCGTTTGTAGATGGATCGGACCGGTCTTTTGGATCGGAGTTTTTCCGCGACTCCAGTAGTTACGCATTACCGCGCCGTCCACGACGAGTTGGTCATTGAGAGATACCCAGACGCGGCTGCCAACCATACGGACGTGGACCTGATTCCATTCGCCAAATGCGCGATCGGCATGCACGAGCGGGTCTTTACCTGCGGCGCCTCTGCCGTTGTTCCATAGGCCGCCGGAACCTGTCTTGGCTCCGAATCTCCATTTGCCGCCCGCTTCGGTGGTATCCCAGATCTGCACCTGTGGATTACCACGTAGGTAGATGCCACTGTCTGCTTTGGCGACTGTTTTATACTCAAGCATGAGTTCGAAGTCGCCATAGTCCTGGTCGGTGGTAGCAAAGGGGCCTTTACCGTTGTTGATGAGCACACCGTCTGCAACCGACCAGTGCTTCAGGAATTCGGCCTGCTGCCCAGCAATCGCTTGTGTGCGATCCTGGGATTTGTTTGTTTTGTGAGGGTCGTTGCCATGCCAGCCAGCGAGATCACTACCATTGAAAAGAGCGGTAAACCCTTCAGGTGGACTCGCAGCCAACAAAGGGGCAACCAATAGTAATAACGTGGGTAATATTAAGTATTTTTTCATAATTCTATAGTCTTTCCAGTTCTAAAGCTTTCATCCGCCGCAGCGACAATGCGCATTGAATTTAACGCGGCATCGAGCTGTTCATCGACGTCTAAATCTTCACGAATCGTGCGCAGGAAAGCTTCCTGCTCACGTAAACACAGCCCATCGTGGTCGGGCTCATCATCTAATCGAATAATTTCATCGGCTCGCGCCAGTGTGCCGTCTTCATTCAATCTACCATGATGCACACGGATACACTGCGTCTGTGTATGGACATCGACATTGGCACTCTGCCCCTGCGATGAAGCCTGTTCCGCCACAATCGAAGCCGAACCCTTCGGCCCAACCACATCTTTGATGAAGAAGGCGGTCTCACTCATCATCGGCCCCCAACCTGCCTCATACCACCCGACGGAGCCGTCGTCAAAGGTGACCTGCAGATGGCCGTAATTGATTTTCCCTTCAGGCAGATCATCCGTCAGACGCACGCCCAGTCCAGAAACGCGCAGCGGTCGAGCGCGGGTCATTTGACACATCGCATCCACGTAGTGCACTCCACAATCAACGACTGGCGAGATACTAGACATCAAATTCTTATGCGTCTCCCACTGTGCCCCCGTAGACTGCTGATTGAGGTTCATACGCATTACCAGCGGCTTTCCCAAATGACGAGCTTGCTCAATGAACGTCATCCATGAGGGATGAACCCGCAAGATGTAGCCCGCCACAAGTTTGCGGTTCTTCTCTTTAGCCAACGCGACCAGTTCCTCTGCTGCGGCTACGCTGTCGGCAATCGGCTTTTCGGTAAAGACATCACACCCCGCTAACAATGCCGCACGTGCATAGGGCGCATGCGTATCGGGATACGAGGAGATGCACACGGCGTCGGGTTGGCACTCCGCCAGGGCGGATTCGAAGTCGCCAAACTCGGGATAATTGCCTCCGAGTTCACGGTTCAGAGCCGCCCGCGATTCTGGCGAGCGGGTGCAGATGCCAACGATTTCAAAGCCATCAAGCTGATGATACGCGAGCGCATGCGACCGGCCCATGTGACCTGCACCAACGCACAAGATTCTAATAGGTGTGTGTGACATATTATTAATAGCTCGTGCGGTGTGTGCGGCTGACAAGTTGATTGGCTGCTTCGTTATTTGTGAAACGCATGTTTGCGCCATCCCACTGCAAGGTTTGTCCAGGGAAGCGATTACCGACCACGCCAAGCAGGACTGTGGACGTCAAAGGGCCAGCATACTCAAAGGCGGCACTGCATGTGCCATTCCCCATACCAGCATCCACCCATTGGTGATAATGATTAACGGGTTTTAATTCAGGCTTAACCACAGACCCAAGCAAGCTACGAGGCAGCGGCTGTGGCCCAGACATATGGGGCATCAGCAAACGATGTCCGTCCTCACCAATATACATCGCTCCTTGAGACGGCAGCTTCTTGCCCGCTTCGAGTTGGAGATCCGGATTCGTCTGCCCCTCTGCTTTCGGCGCATCTGCGCCGTCGAACCAAGTCATCCGTAAGGAGTCAGCGGTATGTTTCGTGCCAGCAAACTCCAATTCGACGGTGTTCTTTATTGGGTGCAATAAATTATTCGGTTCTCGGCAAGACACCCGAACAAAACGAGGCGCAGAAAGATCCAGCGCGGAGTATGGGGTGTCGATAATATGAATCCCCATATCGCCGAGCGTGCCACAGCCAAAGTCGAGACTCTTCCGCCACTTCCCGGGATGGTATTTACCCTTGAGATACGGGCGAGCAGCTGCGGATCCTAACCACAGATCCCAATCAAGCGTCTCTGGAATCGTATCAGAGCCAGAATAGGCGGGTCCGTCATCGCCCCAGGTCTTATTTGACCACACATACACCTTACTCACCTTACCAATAATCCCCTGCTGCAGAAGGTCGACCGTCATGCGATTGCCACTACTGGAATGCAGCTGGATGCCCATCTGGGTAACTAGGCTCTTCTCTTTCGCCAGTGCCGCCAATTCGTGGGCTTCGTCAATCTCATGCGTTAACGGCTTCTGGCAATAGACCGCCTTGCCCATATTCATCGCCATCAAGGTCGCAGAATAGTGCGTGTGGTCCGGAGTGGAAATCACCACGCCGTCCACCTTATCGCCGAGCGTGCGAAGCATCTCACGGTAATCGGCAAAACGAGCCGCGTCGGCGAAACCCTTGCCCGCCCCATTCAGTCGATTGCGATCCACATCCGCCAGCCCCACGACTTGGACATTCGGATGCTTCGAGACCTGTCGCAAGTCTCCACCCCCCATACCTCCCACACCGATGTGAGCCGTGCAAAACCGACTATTCAGTGGGTTCGACCAAGCGCCCGTAGGCAGAATACTCCATCCGGCAAAGACTGCAGATGATTTAAGGAAATTACGGCGATTTACGTTCATGATGTAGGACTTTCTTGTTTACGGTTATCTCTAAAAAAGATGAGGAATATCAGTAGAACCGCTCCGGCAAATGCGGTTGGCACGCCCCAAAGCGGCCTCCAATCAATCGCCTTGAGTTGCTCCTTACGGAGCTGAGGAATCGTCTCGGATCGGATACGATCAATTTGCGCCTGCACACTAGCGGACTCACTGCCGATCTGCTGCTCAACCAGCGTCTCGATCGTTGCCTGATTCTCAGCAATCTCGGCGGCAAAGGCCTGCGAAGCCTCCGTGGTATAGCGCGTCTCAACCATGCCGGCGACTTGAGCACCAATAAACATCCCCAGCCCAAGCGTGAAGAATACCAACATCCCCTGAGCCTGACCGCGAATGGCCCGAGGAGCGATTCGATCGGTATAAATCTGCCCAGTCACGAAGAAGAAATCATAACAAATTCCATGTAGTAAAATACCGCTCATGACCATCCACCGCACCTGATCCGGCGCTCCAAAGGCAAACAATGCGTAACGTGCGACCCAAGCCAGCATGCCGACAGCCAACATCCATTTCACGCCCAATCGCTTAAAAAAGAACGGCATGACCAGCATGAAGAACAGCTCAGACAATTGCCCGAGCGACATCGTCGCGCCGATCACATCGCCCATCTTAAACATATCCTTGAGCGCTTGTAGAAACCCAAACTCACCGAAGTCACACATCTCCACCATGCGGCTGGTAATCTGATAATAGAAAGCCAGCGGGATGCAGATCAGCATCGAACAAAACATAAAGACCAAATACGAGCGGTTCTTCAGCAGCACGAGCGCATCCAATCCTAATAACTCCCGCAGAGACACCTTGCCCTGAGAAGTCGGCGGCGTATGCGGCAGAAAAAAGCTAAACGCCCCCAACACCAATGCAGAGGCCGCCACTAAATAAAACATGCTAATCTGGGTCCCCCACCCCAAATAGGACAGCGAAACACCGGCAACGATCCAACCAATCGTGCCCAAAACACGAATACGCGGAAACTGCTTCTCCGGATCCTGCATATTGCGCAAGGCGACTGTGTTAGTCAGCGCCAGGGTGGGGTAATACGTCAGCATGTAGCCGAGGAAGACCCCATTTATAATAGTAGGTGACTGCCCCTGCGCCATACACACCGCAGCGGCAAACATCGTCAACCCGCCCACGAGGTGCATGATTCCCAACACTCGTTGCGCTGAGAAAAACCGATCCGCGATCATGCCGACCAGAAACGGCGAAAGCATACCAGCGATCGGCCCCACGGAATACGTCCAGCCAAAGTCAGACGCCGTAAAGCCGATGGTTGCCAGATAGTTTGGAGCCGTCACATACCATGCTCCCCAGATAAAATACTGGAGAAACATCATGATCGAAAGCCGAAGCTGAATAGAGGAACTGAGGGCTAGCATGAATCACACTATAGCATTTTTTCGCTACAGCGTCTTGTAAAATCAAGGCACGCTCATGTATATTACAGCACAACCCTTCGCCCCTGCTTACGGTAGTCGCTCGGAGATGCGCCCACCACTCGCTGAAAAACTCGGCTAAAATGGCTCTGATCATAAAAGCCGACCTCAGCAGCAATGGTAGCCACCGTATCATGCGTCGAAGAAAGTCGATGACAGGCCGCACTCACTCTGACATTTTGAATATGCTTAGTCGGAGTGATCTTAAACAATTGCCGGAAGCGCCGCTTAAACTGGCTCATCGACAAGTGAACCAACTCAGCCAACTCATCAATTTTGATCGGTCGCGCATACTGTAAACGCACATATTCGAGCACCTCATTCATCTCCACATAGGGACGTAGCGCAGAATAAGAATCCACGGCATTGCGAGCGATACAGCCCAACCCGATCATTTCACCTTCGCGCGAATAAAGCGGGACTTTCGTCACCACTCCCCAATTAATCGAATTATTCGGATTCGGAGCCATCTCAATTTGATCAATGATGCTCTCACCCGTTTCAAAAACATGGCGATCATCCTTCATATACTCCCGAGCGCGGTCTTCCGTAAAAATATCCAAGTCGGTTTTGCCGATCATCTCCAACTCAGTCTCGAAACCACACATCTTCACAGCGACCGGGTTCGCCAGCACCACACGCCCAGCCAGATCTTTCGCCACGAAATATACATCAGGCAAGCAATCAAAGAGCGACAGAAGTCCAGAACTGTGCAAACGCTCGCAGAACAAATCATGCACTTCTTGAGCCTCTTTATTCATCTGTTCATCAGCAGCGATCCGACCTAGAAAGACAAATACCTAGCGTTTCGACAAGCCTGATAATCAGCCCCGCCGAATTGCGCTATAAAGTTCAAATAGAGCCAAATTGCATATTACGGGCAAGCTCTGGTGCCAACGCCGAGAGTTGATCACGATAACAGCGGATGAAGCCGTGGATATTCTGTTGATCAATTTCGCGAGCATCGACGAACAGCCGATAGGCCAACTCCGGTACGTCGTAAGAGATGGCCGACATCTCATCGATCAACGAACGCAGGTCATCCTTAGTCTGTGATGTAAAGTGACACGACGCCGTCAATCGCTCGGCCCAAAGATCAAAATCAGCTACCTGATCAATGTGCACCATCTGACTCAAGGCCGCACCGATACAGACCAATACGCGTGTCCGCCGATTACTACGCCGCTTCGGAGCAACACGCCAGAACTGACGGAAGCCCTCGATAAAATAGGGCTGTTCTAAAAAGCGGCTAAAATCTTGTTCACGCTCAGCCAGTGGCAGGGAGCGCACTTGCGGGGCATGATATTGAGCGGTTTTCCAACCCATCACCCATGACTTCAAGGTGCCGAACTCAGTCGAGGGCATAGCTAAGCCATGCATCAGACTATGTGTCGCAGCAGCTTCTCGCAGGCCTTCAGGTAGGAGTTGTAGGATGCCACTACCAAAGTAAGCAACGTCCCGTGGTTGGAGCAAGTAGGCATCGATCCGGGCACGAATCGAGCGCTCCTCTTGTGCCGTCGGTGGGCCTTCCTCATACAGTTCGATGGTCCAACGTTGCAGTTCACCCAAGGCATTCTCATCAGTAATAAATGCGTGAATATCCGACCAATGTTCGGAAGCTCGCGTGCCCGCCAATTCCCAAGTCATACAATACGCCATGCTGACGATGAGAAACTCTTCTGATCCAGTTTTTTGTAATCTAGTCACCTGCGATTTAAATATTTAATAATTCGTTTACTTGCCAAAGAAAGAGAGCACGAAATCTGCAAAGTAGGCATCCACATACTGGTCAAAGCCGAGAAAATAAACCAAGCCACCCACTGCCAGCATTGGGCCGAAAGGTACTTGTGACCCAAACGCCACTGGCTCCTCACTCTCTTCTGCGGCCTCGCTCTCACCAGTGCCGACGCCCTGCTTCCAGCCAAAGATTCGTCCCAGCAGCAGCACTGGCAGCAAAATGAGCGTGCCGATAAAGGCGCCGCCAAACATGGCAAACACTGCGCCCTGCCAACCACAGAATGCGCCAATGAAGCCGACAAATTTAACATCGCCCTCTCCCATCGCTGGCTTGCGAAAAACGATCTCGCCGAGCACCGCGATCCAATACACCAGTCCCGATCCAATCAACGCGCCGATGATTGAGTGCACGCCGGACTCAATATTTTGCATGATCGCTTGGCCCTCTACGTCTTGCAATGACGGAAATAAAATCGACAGCACCACACCAATCAGCATGCCACCGATAGAGAAACGATCTGGTATAATCATATAATCCAAATCGATAAAAGTCGAACAGATCAAAAACGCAATAAACAGGAAGCCAATAATTGCGATAAGCGGTGAATGTATCACCCACGAAGCATAAAATAGGGCACCTGTAAGCAATTCGATTGCTGGATAGCGCACACTGAATTTTTCGCCACAGCAACTCGCTCGCCCACGCAGAAACAACCAAGTTAAAATCGGGATATTATGATACCATGCAATTGGCTCCCCGCAGGCACAGGTCGAGCCGGGAAAGACCACGGAACGTTCCGCAGGTATACGATAGATACAAACGTTCAAAAAACTCCCGACAATCGCTCCAAAAATGAAACTAAAGGCCGCGAATAACCAAGGGTAGTCGGCGTTAATATAGGTAAGAGTCTCAAGCATCACGGGGCGGAAGTTTCAAAGAATGACAGGCTGCAGTCATCATCGCATGGGCATCAACTTTACTGTGCGACCAGAGTTCCAATGAGCGTGCCCCTTGATGGACCAGCATCGATAGCCCATTTGCAATCGGCAGCGCTCGTGCACTGGATTGCTCTAGTAACGCAGTCTTCGTTGGATTATAAATCATATCATAAACTTTCCAACCTGCAGGCAGTTGTTCCGCGTCGATTGGTGCCGGATCACCAGCTTGCAGGCCTAGAGATGTCGCGTTGACCACTACACCACACTCCGGCAAGTCTTGCGGCAATTTATTTAAGGCAAAAGTCTGTGTCAGCGTGCTGCCCGACACTCCGCCAAGCACTGCCAGCAGATCCTGTAAGCGCTCGGGCGAACGATTGCCGACAAACAACTGCGCACAACCGGAGAGTATACACTGCACCGCAGCGGCTCGTGCCGCGCCACCAGAACCGAGCAAAATTACATTGGCATCTTTCAGCGCGACCCCCAGGTCCAACTCCAGACCACGCGATAAGCCGTAGCCGTCAGTATTAAAACCATCATAGCCGAGTTCATCCCAAACTAGTGTATTTACCGCCCCCATACTGTTCGCATCAGCAGAGACGCCTTGAATCAAATCCAACGCCTGCACCTTATGCGGAATTGTCAGATTCAATCCCAAAAAGCACCGCTGATGAAACAACGCTAATGCCTGAGCAAAATCCTCGGGTGCAATATCGAAGCGATAATAGGCCCAATCGATAAAACGCGAATCCGTCTCTCTCAACTTTGCCAACGCCGCATTGTGCATCGCCGGGCTGACTGAATGCTGGATCGGATGGCCGATCACAGCCAGCGGAGTGCCACTAAATTCGGTCGCTTCAAGATCCCTAAGGGTATAAGTTTTGTCGGTATTCACTGCCTAGTTATAAGGATTAGAGTATGGACTTAAATCAGTATCGCAAATAGATACGAGCCGATTCCATCGGCAAGACAGGAAAATATTTTAGTATACGGAAAGCACCTTAAATAACCGGTACACTACCAGCTCCAGCAATGTTCGCGGGGTCAACCCGCTCGCTACTCTCATCTCTTGCTCTAGCGACTAGCTTTACGCGAGGAGCACCTTAGCGCGCTGCTCAAGATAAATCCTGCGCACCGCGCATGTCGACTAACCAGAGCGTGCCCCATACAGCGCAGAACCAACACGAATCTGCGTCGAACCTGCGGCAATTGCCACTTCAAGATCACCAGTCATGCCCATCGAAAGCTCAGCCAACGGCAGCTTGTACTCGGCTGAGAGCCGATCACGCAGATCACGCAAGCCCTCGAACGCCGCCTTCGCCACATCGAGATCATCGTCGAGTGGCGCAATCGTCATCAAGCCGTCGACTTGTAAAAATTCAGCCGCGACAGCTGTCTCCAGCGCCGTCTTCATTTCGCCGATACTGAAACCGTGCTTATTGGGATCGGCACCGGTATTGCATTGTAACAAAATGGAGAGCGTTTTCCCAGCCTGCTCAGCACAGCGATTGAGGCGATTTAACAACTTCAATGAATCCACTGATTGCACTCTATCAAACATCGCCACCGCGTCTTTTGCTTTATTCGACTGTAAATGGCCGATTAACTCCCAACGCAGCTCACCCATGCAATGAGCATGCTTCTCGCTCGCTTCTTGCACGCGATTTTCCCCCACTGCTGCCAAACCAGCACGAACTGCAAACAACACCGCATCCACAGGATGGTTTTTGGTGACGGGTAGCAGTTGTACACTGTCGACCGCGCGGCCCACACCGACACAAGCAGTGTGAATACGGCTTTTGACCTGTTTTAAATTACTTTCAAAGGCTTCAAAGGAAATCATAGTCTATAAGCTGAGATATTAAGCTTTATATTTAAAATAAGAAAAACTGCTTATGATGTTGCAGTATCATTAGGTGAATTTATATCTAATAACATGCATATTGAAAACTTTAAGATTTTTTCCGATCTTGTGGAGAGTGAAAGTTTCTCACGCGCTGCAAAACTTAACGGAATCACACAATCTGCCGTAAGCCAACAACTACGTGCAATGGAAAAGCATTTCAGCATACTTATTGTTGATCGCAGCCAGAAGCAATTTCGCCTTACACGCGAAGGTCAAAAACTCTACGAATCAGCTAAGGAGATTCTCTACCTGTACGATAAGCTCTCCAGTGAGTTGCAAGAGATGAAGAAAGTCATCAGCGGCACGATCCACATTTCCACTGTATATAGTATTGGTTTACATGAGTTACCACCCTACGTAAAAGTCTTTTTAGCCAAATTTCCAGAAGTGAATATCCGCGTAGAGTATCGCCGTGCCAACATGGTATACGAAGACATTCTAACCAATTCCATCGACTTGGGTTTAGTCGCATATCCACAGAAACACAAGCAACTGGAAGTGCTACCCTTTCACGACGATATTTTGGTTTTGGTCGTCAGCCCCGAACATCCCTTCGCGCAGCGCAACAGCATCGACATTCAAGATGTCACTGGTCAAAAATTTATTGGTTTCGAACCAGACATTCCTACTCGTAAGGCAACCGACATTATCTTTAGGGAAGCTAACATCGAAGCTGAACCTGTAATGGAATTCGACAACGTCGAAACTGTGAAGCGCGCTGTTGAAATCAACGCCGGCATCGCAATCCTGCCGCAAACGACCGTCATTCGGGAAGAGGCGCAAGGTTTGCTCAAGGTGCTCAAATTCAACAACCAGACCTACAAACGGCCACTGGCATTGATACATCGTAAGGGCCGAGTGCTCACTCCAGCGATCAAGAAGTTGATCGATCTACTGACTTCGAAAGATCTCAACCGTCTCGAAGAGCTAGAGGAAACAGTGGTCAACGCAGGCAAAGAGTAAGTCTACACATTAGTCTTTTTAAACAGCGAATGTTACCCAGCATTCGCTTTTTTGTACGCTGAACGCACACACAAATAAAATGCAGAACAGACCGCGCGATGCTTGCAGTAATTCGCGAGGAACTTTTACTCGCAGCTGATGGACTCCACACTATACGAATTATGAAGCTTTTTTACATCTTAGCCAGCACTTACACATTTGCGCTCTGTTCTGTCCTATCGGCCCTCCCACAAGGGATTGAACACATTCAGACACTCGATGGCATACAAGAATATCGCCTCAGCGATAATGGGCTACGCGTGCTACTCATGCCTAACTCAGGCCTGCCGGTCACGACCGTGATGGTCACCTACAAAGTTGGCGCGCGCAATGAAGTGGCTGGCACCACTGGCGCGACTCATATTTTGGAACACATGATGTTCAAAGGCACCGAGCGCTTTAATAGCAGTGACGGCTCAGACTATTCCAGTGAAATGGAACGTATTGGCGCGCGCTCAAATGCCACCACCTATTTTGACCGCACCAACTATTACGCGACGCTCCCGAGCGAATATGTCGCATACGCCATCGAGCTAGAGGCCGACCGTATGCGCAATCTACGCATCAGCGAAGCAGATCTAGCCGCTGAAATGACTGTCGTGCGCAACGAATACGAACGCGGTGAGAACAGTCCCGTCAGCACCTTGATTAAAGAAGTCTATGCAGCTGCCTTCGTCGCCCACCCTTACACACATCCGACCATCGGCTGGCGCTCAGACATTGAGAGTACTTCTCCCGAAAAGTTGCGGGCTTTTTACAATGCCTTTTATTGGCCCGAAAATGCCGTGCTGACCGTGATCGGCGGCTTTGACACTGATGCCACTCTTGAAGCCGTGCAGCAATTTTACGGTGCGGTGCCCAAAGCACCTAACTCAATCCCGGTGGTTGAAACCACCGAGCCCAAGCAACTCGGCCCCCGTCGGCTGATTATTGAACGCAGCGGCCAAGTCGGCGTCGTGATGACAGCATTCAAAGCACCTGCTGGCACCCACCAAGACTGGGCAGCGCTCGCTCTGATTGAGCAAATCGTCGGTGCCGACAAAACCGGCCGCCTCTATCGCGCGCTGGAAGACCAAGGCAAGGCCAGTTCCACCTTCACTTACGCGCCACAACTCCGCGACCCTGGCCTCTTTATACTCGGCGCTTATTTAACCGCTGAGGCCACGCACGAAGAAACCGAAGCAATCATCCTAAATGAGATCAAAAAATTAATTGGTGGTGGCGTCACCGCAGACGAACTCGTGCGCGCCAAATCCGTCATTCAAGCCAACACCGTTTACGGGCGCGATGGCCCCTATGCGATTGCCAATCAAATCAACGAAGCGATCGCGATGGGTGATTGGACCAACTACGTCAACCTCCCGAAAGTAATTCAAACTGTAACTGCCGAAGAGATCAAACGCGTCGCCGCCAAATATTTCGTGCGCAATCATAGCACCACTGGCTGGTTTGTCCCACAGCAATCGAGCACCGTCGCGCAACTCACCCATAGCTCACATGGGCCCCAGTACTTTCGCGATCCTGCCGTTTTCGGCCCTAGCCACAACGCCCCCGAAATAAGCGTTAACGCCAGTACAAACGAAGCACCACTAGTCGATTTCTCAAGCCACATGCAGCGTGCCAATATCGCTGGTATCGAGATTATCGCCATCGACATGCCAATCGACGACGTCGTCTCTTTTGTCGGTAGCTTTGCCGCGGGCGAGACACTCAGCCCAGTCGATGCACCTACGCTCGCTGGCCTGACCGCCTTGATGCTCGACAAAGGCACCAAGCGCAACCACCGCTTTGCCATCGCCGAGCGCCTTGACACCCTAGGCGCAGACATCGGATTCTCTGCGAGCGCACATAGTCTCGGCTTTGCAGGTAAATTCCTGCGCGAGGATGCTGGTGCAGTCATGGCCCTACTCGCCGAACAATTGCGCGAACCAGCATTCGATCCCGGGGTACTCGAAACCTTGAAGAGCCGCCAGAGCGCAGGGCTACTGCAAGCCATCGACAACCCTGACTACAGAGCCAACGCGCAAGTCGCACGCTTGCTTTACCCGAAAGGCCACCCGAATTACTCCGCCAAAATCGATGTGCTGCTCGAAGATCTAAAGGTCACCACCATATCAGACATCGCGCAGTTTCATTCTGATCACTACGGTCCGCAGTCGATGCAATTGGTTTTCGCGGGCGATATTGACTTCGAGCAACTCACCGCCGCAGTCGAATTTGCCTTCGACGGATGGAGCGGAGGCGTGAACTACCCGACCGAGCTCCCTGCGCAATTGAAAAAAAATCAACAAGAGAAACGTATCTATATTAACGATAAGACCAGTGTCGCAGTGCGCTATGCACAAAACACTGGCATCCAACGCACCGACGACGACTACATCCCGTTCATGCTCGGCAACTACATCCTCGGCGGCAGCTTCAACTCCCGCCTCATGCAAGCAGTGCGCAAGAAGCAAGGCCTCACTTATAGCATCCGATCCGGCCACACGGGCGACATCCTCACCCCGGGCAATTGGAGCCTCAGCGCCAGCTTTTCGCCCGCCCTGCTCGATCAAGGTCTCGCCGCGACCGAGTCCGTCTTTAACCAATGGTATGAGCAAGGCGTCAGCGAAGACGAAGTGCAAAAAGCGATCGACACGCTCTCCGGCGGCTACCTCGTCGGACTCTCCACTACTGGCAGCGTTGCTGGGCAAGTGCTCAGTTTCGTGCAGAGAGGCTTCGCCCCCGAGTATATCGACCAATATCCGAAACACCTCCAAGCCGTCACCGCAAAGCAAGTCAACCGCACCATCCGCCAACATTTAAAGCCACAGCAGCACACGCTCGTCGTCGCGGGCTCACTCGACAAGCCACAAGAAACTGAGCCTGCCAGCATACTGCAACAACAAGACATCTCCATCCGCCTCGATACTCCCGATGCCGGCTGGAGCATCGAAATCGAAAAAGTCTATCGCACCAGCGAAAGTCTGGTCGTGATCGCACAGCTTCAGCACAGTGGCGATATCGCTGCCGCCGTCATCAGCACCGTATCTGACAGCGTCAGCATTCCTCGCACCGACCAAGCACTACCGTTGCGTCACTACATCCTCGGTAAAAAATGGGATTGGGGTGTTACACCCGATTACACATTCATTGACTCGATGGACACCTTCGGTGCCGCACTTGATAGAGCTGAAATAATCTACGAAAAATAAATTCGCGTACTTTTCGATTGCCCGACACCACAATTCCTCACGTGATAACGAACTTTTAAATCTGCACATTCTCACACTCTCCACAGTTTTTCTACCATGCCTAAAATCGACATCGAAACCCTCAAATTCATTCTGCAACGCAACGAACCCGACATTCGCAAGATCGCTGGTATCATGCAGGAGATCGAACTGGAGCTCAAGGCTGAGGAAGAAGAAAAAGCCCTGCGCCCGCCGGCAGTAAAGAAGCAAAACGTCCTGCTAGTCTCCGACCCTGATGGCTCACTAAAAGAGAAAGACATCGTCGGCTGGATCGCACAAATCCCCGAAGACGACGACATCGCCACCACCGCTGGCCGTATCCACAGCGCTGCACACGAATTTAACACCACGCCCAAAGGCATTCGTATGCCCGTCGAAACAATCGGTGAGGCTTGCGAAGTCATCTCCGCAAAATTCTTCAAAGAGCAAAATGTATGGGTCAAATCCAAGACCCCACTGCTCATCATCCCAGTCGAGAACAAGATCCCGACCGACAGCGAGGAGTAATTTAAATCAAAGTACCCGCAACGGTCGCTTTTTTTATATTCAGGGCTTTGCTGGCGAGTAATACAACTGAGCTCGACCAGCAACTCTCACACTAGCCTAGGTACAAAAAACACCATACACGATTCAGCACGATGAACATATTAAAAATAGCCTCGCTTGCATTTACACTTTTTCTAGCAAGCACACCGTTTACTGCCACTCAATCAGCTGTGGCCCACTGCCAAGTGCCGTGCGGGATCTACAACGATAGCGCCCGCGTGCAAAGTATGCTCGAAGACGCCGCTACCATAGTCAAAGCCACCACCATGCTGGCCGAGCTCGCGGGCAAGACCGATGCGCAATCGCTCAACCAATCCACACGCTGGGTGATGAACAAAGAGCAGCACGCGCAAAGCATCATCACCACCATCAGCGATTACTACCTCACGCAGCGCGTCAAGCCGAGCCAAGCCGACTATACAGAGCGCCTGATCAAGCATCACGCGGTGATCTTGGCTGCCATGAAGGCAAAGCAAAATGCCGATGCAGCACACGCCACCGCTCTAACCGACAGCATCAAAGCACTCAGCGCCTACTACCCAGGGCACGTGCACTAATGACTAGCTGCTGCGCACCAACACTTTAGCCGCAGCGCCCAAGCCCAAGGTTAGGCTCTCACTCGCTGGCCCGACTTCGAGACGCACAGATTCGGAGCTCAAGTTGCACTCTACCACGCGCAAGGACACACCGAGATTGAGCCCGGCACTGGCAATGTATTGCAAAAAGTCAGGGTCTTGGTCGGTAATACGCGCAACCAACAGCGGCGTATTTAAGCAGCACGCCACCAAGCTCTCTGAATTGCCGTGCAATAACTCACCGGCTGCTGAGGGGATCGGGTCTCCATGTGGGTCCTCCGTAGGATGCCCTAGATATTGATCGATCCGCTCCAGTAATAAATCCGAAACCACATGCTCCAAGCACTCGGCCTCTGCATGTACCTCGGACCAATCAAAGCCAAGCACCTCGACTAGAAATTGCTCAATCAAACGATGCCGCCGCAACACATGCAGCGCCAGTTTGCGGCCATGCTCCGTCAAATGGACCCCGACCCGCGGCGCATAATCGACTAAACCGGCATCGGCCAATGCCTTGACCATAGTGGTCGCAGTGCCTGCAACGACTCCCAAGGCTTCAGCAACACTGCCCATTGAGACCTGATCCTTGCCCATTTTTTCAGCAACAAGGTAAATGTGTTTAATGTAATCTTCGACGGTAGAACTGGCCATGTGTCGCACACGATCACTTCTAGAGCCTAAAACGCCAAGATCATTTTTAAACACTCTTGATTGTTTATGCTGGCTACAGCGCCTTGCCGATTATCCGCGGCAGCTCCCTCACGTAAACAGCAGACGCATGACTATCTCCGCACTAGGTATTAATTCTCCATATCAGGCTGGCGAAACGACTATTTGGCGACTAAGCTTTGCTATTTTTGTTAAGCATGATCGCATTCCTTAAAGCATTCGCCCTCAACACTTGGCACATGGTAGCCGAGATGGCACCTTACCTAATCTTCGGATTCGTGATCGCAGGTCTGCTGCATAGTTTAATCCGCAAGGAGCAAGTGCAACGCCTACTGGGCAAGCCTGGTCTAGGCGCAGTGTTCAAAGCCTGCTTAATCGGCGTTCCTATGCCACTCTGCTCTTGCTCAGTGATACCAGTCGCCGCCTCTCTTCACAAGAGCGGTGCGAGCCGCGGAGCCACCGCCGCATTTCTTAGCTCCACCCCACAAACTGGGGTCGATAGCATCCTAGCGACCCATTCCCTCATGGGCGGCCTCTTCGCCACGGTGCGCGTCGCAGTCGCGTTTGTCTCAGGCGTCGTCACTGGATTACTGATCGAGCTCTTTTGCCACGGCAAGGCGACCGACACCGCTTCATCCTGCGCCAAGACTGCTGCGAACATGCCGTCGTTGGCAACAGAACCCAAACTCACACCACCCGCATCTCCGTCCTCAAGTCTCTCCCCTCAAGTCTCAAGCCTCAGTCCGCAGCCCTCAACGCTCAACGTTCAACATTCAACGCTCAACTCTCAACGTTCAACTCTCTCCCCGCTTAAGTCTCAAGTCTCACCCCTCAAGTCTCAAGTCTCTCAAAAGCCCTCAAGTCTCTTAACCGCTCTCCGCTACGGCTTCATCAACCTGCCTGCCGACCTCGCCGTCGCTCTACTGGTCGGCCTAGCACTTGCGGGGCTCATCACCACACTGCTTCCGCCCGACCTGATCAGTGGCCACTTCAGCACCGGTCCACTCGCATTCTTGCTTGCGACAGTCATCAGCCTGCCGCTCTACATTTGCGCGACTGCATCCATACCGATGGCGTATGCACTGATGGCCGCTGGACTCTCGCCGGGCGCCGCCCTTATTTTTCTAATCACCGGACCAGCCACCAATACCGCAACCGTCATCACTCTCTGGAAAATGCTCGGTCACCAGGCCACCTTAATTTACCTCGGCAGTCTCATCGTCATCGCATGGATCGCCGCTTGGCTGCTCAACAGCACACTCGGCGCACAAACCATCCAGCATAGCGGGCATCAGCACACAGCCATGCAACCAGAATGGTGGCAACACCTCAGCGGCATCGCCTTGATTCTCATTTTGTTAATTTCCCTCCGTCTCAGTCGACCGCCGAAAATAGCAGCGAAATCCTGTTGCTACGAATAATTCTGAAAAATATCTGTCTTTGGTAGATCACCGGCTCAGCTTAAGAGGTGGCACTCAATAAGTGGACCAATGCAGATATAGACATCAAACTCTTCAAGGTTCTTTACGTATCAATGGCTCTGCTGTTCCACCAATCAATCGGTCGCCCTCGGCCAGCGAGTAGCCACACAGAAAATCCGCAACAGCTAGCATCCGCGCACCTGGCCGCTGCAGTTCATGACAGCAAAGCACACCCGCACCTGTGGCCACACGCACAGCAGGGCTAGTACTCAATACCGTGCCTGGCTCGGCAGCTGCAGATCCATCGATTTCGACACTAGTTCGACCAATCTTAATCCGCACTTCGCCATGATCAAAATACCCGCCTGGCCAAGGCGTAAACGCTCGCAAGCGATTATTGATCGCAAGCGCTGGCAAGCTGAAGTCGACAGCCCCGTCTTCCTTGCGCATCTTTCGACAATACGTAACCAGATTTATATCCTGCGGTTTAAACTTTAGCTCGCCCGCCAGCATCGCCGCCAAGTTCCGGCGCAACAGCGGTACCACGGCCTCGCCCACTTTGACGCGCAACTCAGGCCCTGTATCCTGCTCGCCAATACCAACGACTTCAAAGTCAGCCACACCGCCCGCATCCATTTCTTTTACGACCTGCATGAGGCCCACACCCGTCTCGGTATCACCAGAGGCCAGCGCGGTCTCTACTGGCGAAGCGCCACGATACTGCGGTAGCCGTGAGCCGTGAAAATTCAACATTCCATGCTGTGCCGCTTCGCGCAGCGACTTCTGCAAGAAGTGCCCATAGGCCATGACCAGCGCCACCGCGATCTCCTCTACCATCATCCAGTCGGCCAATTCAAGCGTCGGTTGCTCGGGCTGCAACAACTCGACGCCATTCTCCAAGGCCCAGGCTGCAACGGGATTGGACTGCAACTGCTTACCACGCCCCTGCCGCCGGTCCGGCTGGGAGACCACCGCACGCAGCACGCATTCGCCCGCAGCTTCATGCTTTAAGTAATTCAATACAGGCAGGCAGATCGCATCCGATCCAAAAAAAACAATACTGGGCAGTTGACTCATTCGATTCTAAAAAAGGTCTTGTTGGCCGATCGCATCGCGACCCGCGTCGGTCGAAGAACTGTGTAAAAACAACCAGTGCAGGCTCAATGAATGAAGATCTGGCTCTTGATAGAGACGACGCAGCAGTAAAGCAGAAGCGAGCGTGTCGTACAGAGCGCAATGATAATGGCGACGATTTCCAGGACAATACAGCGCGGCCTGTTCATCCAACGCCGCCTGCAAATCAAACAGTACGATCAGATCGCCGAGCTTATGACTGCCAAGTTGCGGGTAAATACGACGATACAGATACAGGGTGTCTAACCATGGCCCCCAGCTAGCGACCGATCGATCCACTGCCGAAAAATCGAGCGAGCTGCGCGGATACGGCCAAACGCTGCGCAACAAGCCATCTTCGACCGCCGCATTATGCGCACAGAGCGGCCCCGTCGCGCGCAGTTGCGCAAAAAAATCCCACTCGGTATCAAAGCGCGCCTGCTCTGCGGCAGCCTGTTCCGAAATCCCGTGCTGCTGTCGATCCCGATCACTGATCGTACCAATTGCAGCGCACAGCCGTGTGTAGGTCGCCACGATCTCGGTGCCAGCCAAGGTAACCACGCCATACTCGACAATACCACTCTGACGGCTGCCTTCAAAATCAATCACATGTATGGGCGTATCAATCACGCCGTGAACGTTGCTCCGACAGTGCCAGCATACAAGACCGGATTTCAAAAAGTGAAAGATCAGGCCAAATTAAACACCGCACCACGAACAACGAATCCGCAGCAATGGTGATTTAGTGCAGCCAGCAGACCAATACCAATTGCAAATGAAATTCCCCTGACTCTACGGTTGCCAGAGTATGCATCGAACTCCACATTGCTCGATTTTCAACCCGTACTACCAGTCGACATGTCACAACTCACACGCGCCCAAAAAGACGAATTTATTGAATTTATAGCCTACCTTTGCGAAGAGGCATCCAAAGAGATCCTGCCACACTACGGGCCAGATGTCGAAATCGAGCGTAAGTCCGACAAGACACCCGTTACACTGGCCGACCAAAATGCCGAGAAGCGCATTCGCGAAATCCTCGCCAAGCGCTATCCAGAGCACGGTATCATTGGCGAAGAATACGGCAGCGAGCGCGACGATGCGGATTTCGTGTGGGTCCTCGACCCAGTTGACGGCACCAAGTCTTTCATTTCCGGCGTGCCGCTGTTTGCCACCTTGATCGCCCTACTTTACAAAGGGCGCCCCGTGATCGGTGCCATCAATCAGCCAGTGCTCAAGCAACTGGTGATCGGCGACTGTGAAACCACCACGCTCAACGGCAAGCCTGTCTCAGGCCGTGATGCATGCCCACTTGCCGAAGCCACCCTGTGCACTACCGATCCCATTCGTACCACGCTTTGGCAGAACAATGCCGACTGGACCGCGCTGCCTCCGAAGACCGCACTCTACCGCTCTTGGGGCGATGCAGGTGGCTACATCTTACTCTGCTCTGGCTTCACCGACATCATGTGTGATCCAATGATGGAAATTTGGGACTGTGCAGCAATCATCCCTTGCCTCCAAGGTGCGGGTTTCACCGTAACTGGCTGGAAGGGTGGCGATGCGTTCGACGAACGCTGCATCATCGCAGCCAAAGCACCGCTGCACGCTGAAGTAATGGCGACGCTTTACTCGAACGGACAGTAAGATTGCATTTAGCAAAAATCACGCACACAATTATTCAGAACCGAATCTGCAGTGTCCTCGATTTTTCAATATGTAAAACAAGCCGCAATCGCGGCAAAGGAGTATAACGGCCTCGACTTTTTTCCGCTCCGAGAGTCACTCTCTGGCTACCAAAAGGACTTTAAGGGGCATCTCGTCAGTGATACGCGTGCGGGGTTTAATGTCGCTCTGTTGGCATTTCCACAAGGAATGGCTTATGCGTTGATTGCGGGGCTACCGATTCAATACGGAATCTACGGTTCGGCCATCGCGACGATGGTCGCGCCGATTTTTGCCAAGAGCCACTACATCACCCTGGGGCCGACCAATGCGACTTCGGTGATGCTGCTAAGTGCCTTTGCCAGTCTCGGCATCGCAGGCACACAGATGCTCAGTCTTGTGCCGCTGTTGATTCTGATGGTCGGTCTATTCGTGGTGGTGGGCGCCTATTTCAAGGTCGCCAATTTCGTGCAATACATTTCACGGTCGGTAATTACCGGCTATATCACGGCTGCGGCATTGCTCATTATTGCCAATCAAATCCCCAAAGCACTCGGCTTAAGCTTACCGCGCAAAGGGGCGACCTTTTACGACTCGATCACATTGATCGCCTCCGCGATTGAGACCGTTCACTGGATAACAGTCGGCATCAGCCTCGTCACGGTGGTGCTGTATGTCTGGCTCGACCGTTTCTTTAAAGCGCTGCCTAACGTCGCGATTTGTTTGATCACGCTGTCATTGCTTGCAGCACTGACAGTTGGCCACGATACAGGCGTCGCCTTCCTCTCTGGCATCAACGCCGCAGACTGGTCAGTTCAAGCACCCTCACTGTCGCTGACAAATATTCAGCTACTCGCCAGCCCGGCATTGGCCATCGCTCTACTCTGTATCTTAGAAGGTATTTCGATCGGCAAATCCCTTGCCGCAAAGACCGGTGCGCGACTAGATGCCAACCAAGCGATGTTCTCTATCGGCATGGCCAATATTAGTTGCGCCTTCTTTTCCGGCATGCCTGCCTCTGGCTCGCTGACGCGCTCTTCGCTAAATGTGACCAGCGGAGGCCGCAGCGTGCTAGCCAGCTATATCAGTGGTGTCATTGTTTTTATCGGAGCCTTCGTGCTCGGCCCCTATACTCGCTTTATTCCGCAAAGCACATTGGCGGTGCTCGTCATCGCAATCGGTATTTCACTGCTGAATAAACATGCAATACGCATCGTTACTCGGTCCACTAAATCCGATGCCATTGTTTTTGGCGCGACCTTTATCAGTGGCCTGCTGATGCCACTCGATATGGCTATCTATATCGGTGTCGGCATCTCGATCATTCTGTTTCTGAAGAAAGTCGCCCGACCTGAGATGGTTGAATATGCATTTAATAAAGAAGGCCACCTTGCTGAAGTAGAAACCCCCGAGCAACGCAGCACGCCGGAAGTATCGATTGTGCACGTCGAGGGAGAACTCTTTTTTGGAGCCGCCGATCTGTTTCGTGATCAGATGCGTCGCATTTGCGAAGATCCAAATTTAAAAATTGTCGTCTTAAAAATGCGTAATGCGCACAATATGGATGCCACTGCGGTGATGGCGCTTGAAGAGCTACTACTATACATGGCCGAGAAAAATCGCTACCTCATTCTTAGTGAAGTGAAGGCCGATTTGATTCGTGTCCTCAAAAACTCTGGCCTCTACGATACGATTGAAGCGCGCAACATCTTTACCGATAAGGCTAGCAACCCGACACTTTCCACCGCGAAAGCACTGAAACGGGCTAAAGCACATCTCGGCAATACCGTCCCCAACGTCTCGATTTACATCGATCCAGTGCGCGACAAACAGAAAAAAGGCGAACGCGTCTAGGCAACACTAATGGAGATCATTATGGTCCATGGTATTTGGGATAAAGGCATCGTGTATCAGCGGATGGCTAAAGTCCTCACTGATCAAGGTCACAACTGCCACACTCCAGACCTAGAACCAGCCAACGGTGCGTACGGCCTAGCCGACCTCGCGGAGAAGCTGAAAGTCTACATCGATCAAACGATCGGCAGCGAAGCCCCCTTTGCATTAATCGGCTTTAGTATGGGCACCATCATTGCACGCTATTATCTGCAAATTCTCGGTGGAGCCTCGAGGGTGAGCCACTTCTTCAGCATCTCCGGACCGCTACACGGTACCTTGACCGCACATTTCTGGCCGGGTAAAGCAAGTCGCGATATGCGTTTTCGAAGCAAGCTTCTGCAGCAACTCAATGCAGATACTTCAGCACTGGCACACACGGTGATCCACAGCTACCGCACACCGTTCGACTTGCTAATCATTCCAACACGAAGCTCATACTGGAAAATCGCAGTAGACAACCACATCGTACCGGCGCTCTTTCATCATCGAATGCTAATTCACTGCAAGGTGTATCGACACATCGCAGAGACATTAAAAGCGTCGGACTAGTACTATCTGCGGAACCGAAAGCGATGCGATAAAAAGACACTCAATGATAACAGCAGAAAGAAGCCAGGGAACCACCCTAGCGACTCAACAAAGACCGCATCCTCTATCCCGGCAGCACCGTCCTCGACCACCTGTAAATGATCGGCCCGAATCGAAACGATCAGCCCAGCATACAGCAGTGACACCGCAGCGTAGATCAAATTGGTCGATAGGCCACGAAAGCTCAATACTGTGGCACGCTGCTCAGAGGGGGCCGCTTCGTTTAGGTAGCGACTCACGAAATAACCCGTCATTTGGATGCCCGCATATAGCAGAATCGTTGGTAAAATCCCCCAGTATGGCAGCGCCATTGAAAGCCCGATTAGTCCGAGTAATACACCCAGACCGACAATCACAAAGTTCTGAGCTGGGGAATATGTATCCGCCAGTATCCGTGCGAACCTTGGCACGAACACACCCATTAACGCCATACCCGAACCAATTAAACCATAACTGGCGATCGGCAGCTCAATGACGCTCCAATATTCACTGGCCAATGTCAGGAACTGACGTACCACACTGTCCAGAACCATTGCCGCCAAGATCACTCCAAATGGGAAAGCAGTCAGCCAGATCCATTGGCTCGCTGCAACCGACTGCCGCCAAGAGCGCGCCAAGGTCGCTCGCACGCTCACATGCGCCTTAAGCGGTGCTTCCTGCATGCGTAGGGCCATCGCCAACACGACCAGCGACGACAGCAAGGTAAGAAAGATTGGCACCTTAATCAGCTGTTCAGAGGCCACGAGCTGCGCAGAACCGAAAAATCGCAGCACCGCATTGACCAACTCAGCATCATAGACCGCTGCCCCGACCATCATTGCCACGAAAAACGCCAACGACGTATCGCGCTGCACACGCTCAAGCACATGCCCCCAGCGGTACTCCTGCCCTGCCGCTTTGAGCGAATCATACACCAATGCCTCATCTGCACCACTCGCCGCCGCCTCAGCCGCACCACTCAACACACGATTTAGCACAAACAGACAAAACAACACCGCCCCGCCGTCAATTGGAGCCACCAGTAGAACCAACATTTCCAGCACCATGAAAATGCCAGTCGCGATCAGCAATTTGCGCCGCCCCAAGGTATCAGCTAATGCCCCCGACGGCACTTCAAGTAGCACAATTGTTACCGCCCAAATGCCGTTCAGGAGACCGAACTGCTCGAGCGTCAGACCATAATCCAAAAACAACAACGCATAGACTGGGTAGTAAAAGCGCGCCGAAAAAAACATCCGGAACAATGTAAAAGCGCGCACATTACGCTGCGCGATTTTGTCTAGATCAGAAGCCACCATTAAACCAACTCGATTTTATTCGTAGCATGTTCAGATTGCTGTAGATCCAACACTTTGCGTAAAAAAAGAGCTCGATGAATCGGCGTCGCTCCATGCTCAGACAAGGCAGCTCGATGCACCGCAGTGCCATAGCCTTTGTGCTGCTCAAAGCCATATTCCGGATACTGTTGAGCCAATTTAAGCAATGCGAGATCACGCGAAACTTTTGCAGCAATACTCGCTATCGCAATCGCCAGCGATTTACCATCGCCCTTAACAATGCCAGTATGCGTATAAGGGAATGGCTTGAGCGGCCGGCCATCGACAATGATTCGCACACTACCCTCAGACTCAAACAAAGGCCCATCCGCCGCCGCCAATGGCAATTCCCAGACCTCTGCGCGCGCCGCCAAGCCTTCGACTGCTCGGCGCATGGCCAAGCGCGTCGCACCGAGAATATTGAACTCCGCAATCTCTTGCACTGACCCCGAAGCGACTTCGAAGTCCAGTAAACCTTGATCGCGCAACTGTTCAATAATGGCTAATTGCGCCGCCCGTGCCTGTGCACTCAATTGTTTCGAATCATTAATCGCATTGCTGAGTGCAAGCGCCTGTTTCGATTCAAAAAATCCACGCGTCAGCACACATACGCCCGCGGTCACTGGCCCGGCTAGACAACCACGCCCCGCCTCATCGATTCCGATTAAGCGCTCGACGGACTGCAGTTGCGTGAAATCATGTTGCTGTAGTTTATTCATTCTCGCTTCATTCTGATCACTATTCATCGCGATAGAAAAATTGCTGTACTAGCTCTTTGAAAGCAAGCTGTGTCGCGCTCAATTTTTGATACTTAGAAGATGCCAACACAATCGGCCGAGTGACAGCAGTCGGTGCGACTGATGAAAAGCTCACCGCACGATCTTTAAACATCGGCTGTGCCATTTTTGGCACAAACGAAAACCCCATACCCACCTCGACCATTGCAATCACAGTCTCGATTTGAGCACTCTCTAAAGAGATTTTCGGTTGTAGGCCCGAAGCCTCACAGAGTGAAACACTTTGTCGACTTAGGCAGTGCACATCCTTCATCAAAACCATAGGAAATTCGCTCAGGTCACGCAGTTTCAAGATCTGCTGGTCTGCCAAAGCATGTTGATCGGGCAGCACCACCAGCAATTCATCCTCAAATAAACTCATTAAATCCATCTCTTGCTCTCCCACAAAAGGCGGACTTAATAACGCGAAATCTAAATTCCCCTGCCGCAGCTGTGATACCAGTTCATCCGTAGTGTGCTCGACAATACTGAGCTTCATCTGTGGATACCGTATCAACGACGCCTGTATCAACTTTGGCAATACGTACGGCGCCACCGTAGGAATCGCACCCAACGAGACACGACCAGCATGGGCCTCACGGCGATGCTCTGCTGTCTCACTCATATTACCTACCACCGACAAAACTTGCAGTGCCTGCGGTAGCATCGACTCACCAAATTCAGTCAACTGAGCCCCATGGCGACTACGCCGTATCAGCGGCTGCCCCAATTCGTCTTCTAACTTTTTAAGCTGTTGACTCAAAGAAGGTTGTGACACGTGGCATACCTCAGCCGCTCGTGAAAAATTTTTCTGACGAGCCACCTCAACAAAATATCTGAGCTGATGTAATTGCATGATAGTCTAAGCCTATAATACTTATAGTTAAGTAATATTTTACCTATATATTTGTCTATGCTAAATTCACATGTAGTTTTATTTTTTTCACACCAAACAACATTCAATCAACCAAGAAATATATGTCAGATATCAGCAAGTGCCCAGTGATGGGCGGCTCCCGCGCCCATAATGCGACCGCAAGTTCATCCAACGAGCAATGGTGGCCAAACCAGCTCAGCCTAAGAATGCTGCGCCAGCACTCCAATTTGTCAGACCCCATGAAGGGAGACTTTGACTATGTCGAAGAATTCAAGACGCTCGACTTAGATGCATTGATCGAGGACCTAAATGCGCTGATGACCGACTCGCAAGCTTGGTGGCCCGCAGACTATGGCCACTACGGCCCGTTTTTCATTCGCATGGCGTGGCACAGCGCCGGCACCTATCGGATCGCCGACGGCCGCGGTGGCGCCATTACTGGATCTCAGCGCTTCGCGCCACTCAACAGCTGGCCTGACAACGTCAACCTCGACAAAGCGCGTCGCCTACTGTGGCCGATCAAGCAAAAGTATGGCCGTAAAATTTCTTGGGCCGATCTAATGATACTCGCGGGCAATTGCGCACTGGAAACCATGGGATTTAAGACCTGTGGTTTTTCAGGTGGCCGAGCCGACGTCTGGGAGCCGGGTGAGGATATTTACTGGGGACCCGAAGGAGAATGGCTCGCTGATGAACGCTACAGTGGTGATCGAGAGCTCGAGAATCCACTCGGTGCGGTGCAAATGGGGCTCATTTATGTAAATCCTGAAGGCCCCAACGGTGAGCCAGACCCAATCGCGTCGGCCAGAGACATTCGCGATACCTTCGGGCGCATGGCAATGAATGACGAAGAAACCGTCGCGCTGATTGCTGGCGGACACACCTTTGGCAAAGCGCATGGCGCGGCGGATCCCGATCAACACGTCGGCCCTGAACCAGAAGCCGCCAATATCGAAGAACAAGGCCTCGGCTGGAAAAACAGCTTTGGCAGCGGCAATGCTGGCGACACCATCAGCAGTGGCTTAGAAGGTGCCTGGAATGCGACTCCAACAAAATGGGACAACAGCTACCTCGATACACTGTTCGCATTCGACTGGGTGCAGACCAAGAGCCCTGCCGGTGCCACACAATGGGTGCCCGCCGATGGCGCCGCCGCCAACTCTGTTCCTGACGCGCACGATTCCTCGAAGCGCCATGCACCGATCATGTTCACCTCAGACCTCGCGCTGAAGATGGACCCGATCTATGCCCCCATCACCAAGCGTTTTCAAGAGAACCCAGACGAATTTGCCACCGCCTTCGCCAAAGCATGGTTCAAATTAACCCACCGCGACATGGGTCCGATTTCACGCTACGTCGGCCCGCTAGTGCCCGCGACTACTGAACTGTGGCAGGATCCAATTCCTGCTGCGGACCATCCACTCATCGACTCACAAGACATCACCGCGTTGAAAGCGAGGCTACTAGGCGCTGGTCTCTCCATTGCAGACCTAGTCAGTACCGCATGGGCATCAGCAGCGACCTTTCGTAACTCTGATAAACGCGGCGGTGCCAACGGCGCTCGGATCCGTCTCGCCCCGCAAAAGGACTGGGCAGCGAACAACCCCGAGACACTCGCAAAGTCACTGCAAATCCTTGAGCGCATTCAAGCGGACTTCAACAGCTCACAGTCAGGCGCCAAACGCGTCTCATTGGCCGATCTCATCGTGCTAGGTGGTTGCGCTGCAGTCGAGCAAGCCGCTTCAGCTGCTGGTAATCCAGTCGAAGTGCCATTCACTCCTGGCCGCATGGATGCCACTCAGGAGGACACCGACATCGAGTCGTTTGCAGTGCTTGAGCCCAAAGCAGACGGATTTCGCAATTATCAACAAAGCGAGATTAAGACACCCGCCGAAGCACTCCTGGTCGACAAGGCACAATTAATGACGCTCACCGCACCTGAAATGGCGGTGCTGGTGGGCGGCATGCGTGTCCTGAATGCCAACACCGCGCAGTCTCCGCTCGGCGTGTTCACCAAACGTCCTGAGACTTTAACCAATGACTTTTTCGTGAACCTACTCGACATGAATATCGAGTGGAAAGTCTCGCCCCGTTGCGCACACTTCTACGAAGGCAAGGCACATGGCTGCAACGAAACGCAGTGGATGGCCTCCGCAGTGGATCTGGTTTTCGGCTCAAACTCGGAGCTGCGCGCCATCGCTGAGGTCTATGCCTCCAACGATGCCCAGCAAACCTTCGTCGAAGACTTTGTCGCGGCTTGGGTCAAAGTTATGAATCTAGATCGCTTCGATCTAAGCGCCTAACTACAATCAATTGAGTGAACAAAGCCCCGTCCGATGGACGGGGCTTTTTGATTTATAAAGAGAAGCACTGCCGTCTCTGCTGAATCAATACTTCGACCAGACAGGCTTCTTCGGTGGCTCCAGACCCTGTGCCTCATAAGCGGTCTTAAAATGCATCTTCGCATAGCCCGCCAATTCGCCGGCCCCCTTCTCAGCGAAAATCTTCTTAGCCTGTTCGAGTACCTTCGCGCTGGCACCCTTCATCAAGGGTTCGCCCAGAATCGGCTGCAATTCATCCGACAGTCGCTTCATTTCGCGCACATATATCGCACGCGCAATGATCGATGCGGCCGCCACTACGGGATCGGACTCCGCCTTGGTGCGGCTGACTAACTTGAAATCTTTACGATCGACCACATACGCATCCACTAGCGGCAGCTTGGTAAATTGATCGAGCAGCCCCCACGGTGCCGGACGCTTATCCAGCGCTTCATTCAGCCCGCGCCCATGATACCATGCCAACAGCTTGTTCAAATTATTGCCAAATTTTTTATACAGGTGATTGTATTTCGTCATCCGCGCAAATGCGGTCGCGATCACCACGCCTTTGGTTTGGCGAATCACTTTATCCAACTTCAGGATGGTGTTGTCGGTAACCTTCTTACTATCGCACACGCCCGCCTCGATCCAATCGCGCACCATGGACTCGTCGGCGACCACACAAGCGACCACCAATGGCCCAAACAAATCGCCTTTACCACTCTCATCACAACCCGCGTGTAATGTGAACCACTCGGGATTATGCACATCATCATAGCCGAGACGTGCCTCGCCGGTAATTTCTGCTTCGAGCACATCACGCACAAAGTCTTCGGTGTTCTTGCCCTGCACTACTAATTTGCCGCTTTGATAACCGACTACATTCACGCCCTCGCCCTTGAATGCGAACTGCGAGTAAGCTACATCATAATGCGCCCACTTTCCCGCAGGCGCGGAATCCAACTGTTCTCCCAGATGCTCTAGCTGCTCTTGAGTCAGCTTGAGCGTATAAATCTTTTTAACTTTTGGACCCTCGTCCTCCGTCTGCGGTGTTTTCTTTTTCGGCATGGTGATATAAACACGAAACGAGACAGTAAAATCAGCCGCAAAGCAACGCTCGATCAGCACAACGCAGCATTCAAAGTTCGACCTCAGCCGAGACTTTCTCACCTTGTACCCACAAATGGCCAAATTTGCTGTCTAGTTTGCTCTTTCACTTGCCCAATGGGCCCCTGTTCAGCCACACTTTGCTTCACGCAGGGTTAACCTTCGGTTTACCATCTTGGCACTGTCGTGCACTTCGTTACCATTCCGACCTTTCCACTTTGATACTTACCCAGATGTCTCTGCTCTCACAATCCGAAGCCTTTCAACAAGCCCTCGCAGCCTGGTATGTCACTTCCCAGAGACCTCTACCTTGGCGTACTGCCCCCTCGCTTTACAAAACCGTGGTCTCCGAGCTGATGGCGCAGCAGACGCAGATCAAGACGATGCTGCCCTACTTTGATCGTTGGCTAAAGCGCTTTCCCGACTTTCAGGCCCTGGCCGAAGCGCCGAGCGAAGACGTGCTCAAACACTGGGAAGGACTCGGCTACTACAGCCGCGCGCGTAATTTACACAAGCTCGCCCAAGAATACGTCGCCCGCGACTCCAAGCCGACAGTCGCCAAAGAGTGGCAAGCCCTGCCTGGTATCGGCCCCTACACTTCGGCCGCAATCAGCTCGATCGCCCATAACTTCCCAGCCGCGGTGGTCGACGGCAATGTCGTACGTATCTTGGCCAGGCTGACTAACGACGCACGCGCCTTCAAAAACAACGGCGAGGCAGTCAAAGCCTTCACTCCCGCCGCCCATGCGGTGCTCAACGTCCGTACGCCTGGCGATCACAACCAAGCCATGATGGAGCTCGGCGCCACGGTTTGCCGGAAGAACAACCCACTGTGCACCGCCTGCCCCGTTCTGCAGTTCTGCGAAGGGGCGGCCCATGGCAACACCGACGGCATCCCCAACATTCAGCGCAAAGCCATCGTGCAAGTACAGATCAACCGGCTTTGGATCGTCCACCACGGCAAGCTCCTACTGCACCGCATTCCCAACGATGCCAAACAGCTAGCTGGCCAATACGAGCTTCCCGCCACCACTCATTTGCCGACCGAGCTCAAACTCGGCAAAGCACTTGTCACCAAAACCCGTGGCATCACCAACCAACGCATCACAGAAACCATCTATCCGCTAAAATCTCCACCCTCTGGCCTCAGCCATCCAGCCTCAGCAAGCCCAAGTTCCGGTAAACTTAAGCCTCAGCAATTTCAAGTCTCAGACCTTCCCACACAAGCCTCACTCACCTGGATTGCCCTCGACCAGCTGGACAGCATCACTCTCTCAGGCCCCCATCGGCGATGGTCAAAAGAACTGCTCAAGCAGACCTAGTAGAGCCCCGTCAATATCATCCTAGCGCTGAGCCCCGCAGCTGTGAATAGAAAAGTAGAGCTTAGCGATAGCAATTTATCTCGCGCAGATGCATAAAGCCGCTGAGATAAACATTTCGATTTTTCATTCTACCACCAGCCACTCTTTTTACGTGCCAAAACTGATACCACAGCGCCTCGGCGTCGATCGCGACTTGTCGCACGCCACGATTTATAAACCTGAACTACTTGCTCCTGCAGGGGATTGGGAGTGCGCGCGGGCTGCAGTCGAAAATGGCGCGGATGCTATTTTCTTTGGATTGGACCGCTTCAATGCCCGTATGCGTGGCAAAAATTTCACTGCAGCAGACCTGCCCGATCTCATGGCTTACCTGCATGAGCGTGGCGTACGCGGCTACGTCACGTTCAACACACTGGTCTTTTCCGACGAGCTCGAAGACGCCGAGAGTTTTCTACGCTCAATCATCAGCGCAGGTGTCGATGCCGCGATCGTGCAAGACGTTGGCATTTGCCAACTGATTCGCAAAATCTCGCCTGACTTCCCAATCCATGCTTCCACTCAAATGAGTGTGACCAGCGAGGCCGGCGTTCACTTTGCCAAAGAGCTTGGTGCCAGTGTCGTCGTGCTGGCGCGTGAATGTTCACTCAATGAGATCAACGCGATCAAAGAAAAGACCCTCAAAAAGGGCCTCGACATGCCACTCGAGATCTTTGTCCACGGCGCACTCTGCGTGGCGTATTCTGGCCAATGCCTGACGAGTGAAGCACTCGGCGGACGCTCAGCCAATCGCGGCGAGTGCGCACAAGCCTGCCGCATGCCCTATGACTTGTTCAGTGGCGGCGAAGCAATCGACCTCGGCAATCAACGCTACTTACTCAGCCCGCAGGATCTCGCGGGACTCGATGCGATGGACGGCATTATCGATGCTGGGGTCGCCAGCCTTAAAATTGAAGGCCGCCTCAAAGCCCCTGAATATATCGCCGCTACGACCAGCGTCTATCGCAAGGCACTGGATGCGGCGTGGAATAAACGCTACCCCGATCAAGCGACTCCGCTCGCGCCGTTCAGCGAGCAAGAGGGACGCTACGCCTTGGAAATGACTTTTTCCCGCGGCCTGAGCACTGGTTGGCTTGAAGGCATCAATAATCAAAAATTGGTGCATGCACGTTTTGGCAAAAAGCGCGGCCTGCGCCTCGGCGTGGTTGAGCGTATTGAGCGCGATGGTATTTGGCTCGCACTCGATTATGAAGTCAAAGCTGGTGACGGGGTCGTGTTAGATCGTGGCCGCCCTGACGAACGCGAAGAAGGCGGACGGATTACATCGGTGGATACCGAAAAGAACCGCAGTTTTATCCGTTTCCTTAGAGACTCGATCGATTGGCAGCGTGTGACAGCGGGCGACACCGTTTACAAGACCTCCGACCCCGCGCTCGACAAAGCACTACGTCAGAGCTACGAAGTCGAACAGCCGAACTACAAGCGGCCAATCACCGCAACGGTCTCTGGGAAAATTGGCCAGCCACTCGTGCTCTCACTGCAAGATGAAGAAGGCCGCGTTGTGCAAACCGAATCCGAGCAATCCCTCGAAGCCGCACAAAACAAAGCAGCCGACACCGAGACGCTCACCAAAAAGATCGGTCGACTCGGCAGCACAGGATTTCATCTCGAATCCCTGGACAATCAACTCGGCGACGGCTGCATGGTGCCGGCCTCAATGCTCAATCAATTGCGACGCGATGCTGTCGATCAACTTATAGCGCTACGCGCACAGCCACTACGTTGGGAGCTAAATCCAGTCCCACAAGTGAACCAGTGGCCAGTCGAAACGAACGCCTCCGCCACACCTTACTTAATTCCCTACGTGCGCAACTGGGAACAGTTCGACGTCGCGCTCACACTACCCTACACCGAAATTTACATCGAGCTTGAAGATCCGCGCAAATATGTCGAAGCCGTGCAACGTGCCCGAGAATCCGAGCAACAAGATGGACGTAAACGCGAGATTTGGGTGGCGCCGCCACGTATGTTCAAAACCGGCGAGGACTTCATTACCAAACAATTACTCAAATGCGGTGCAGACGGATTTCTAGCCCGCAATCACGAACACCTCACCGCGCTTTCGCAGCATCGTATGCGCGGCGATTTCTCACTCAACGTCGCGAATCATCTTAGCGCAAATTACTTAATAGAGCATTGGAAGCTGGAGCGGCTGACCGCGTCTTACGACCTCAATACCACCCAGCTCGACGCCTTATTGAGCAACTCCCAGCCTGGCTGGTTTGAGATTACACTGCACCAGCACATGCCAATGTTTCACATGGAGCACTGCGTGTTCTGCGCCTTCCTCTCAGAAGGTAAGGACTTTCGCGACTGCGGCCGCCCCTGCGATACCCAACAGGTGCAACTCAAAGACCGCGTCGGCGCACTGCACCCCTTAAAAGCCGACGCTGGCTGTCGTAATACTTTGTTTAACTCGAAAGCGCAGACTGGCGCAGACTTTGCCCTCAATATGGCGAAGAACGGCGCAGCCGCATTCCGGATCGAATTCCTAAACGAAAGTGGCGACGAAGTGAGCCGGACGATGGAGCACTACGACGCGCTGCTGCGCCGAGAAATGGATGCCGAAACGCTCTGGAAAGAACTCAAACTAATCAACCAACTAGGCGTCACGCGCGGTACACTGACTCGATAGCCTATACACGCACTAGCATGTCGTCGACGAATCTCTAGCAGCTGAATGCCAATGCCCAATCTGCTTCCTTGAAACCGACCAGTCCGAAGCCGTCCGCCAATACAAAAGGACGCTTAACCAGATTACCACGACTCGCGAGTAACTTCAGCGCATCGTCGGTCGCCATGCTCGGTAATTTGTCTTTCATCTTTAGCGCTCGATAATCGCCACCGGCAGTGTTGAACAACTTACGCAACTCGTCAGCTTGGTAAGCGAGCATTTGCCCTAGCTCTGCAACACTCGGCGGAGTGTCTCGAATCGCAATTTGCTCAAAGGCAATTCCCTGCTGGCTCAGCCATTTAGTGGCTTTTTTACAGCTGTCGCAGTTTTTATAGGTGTACACTTTCATAGCCATGTAAACTGAAGTCAGATACCCGACCAGTGCAAGCCTCGGTAGCGCAGATTTGAGTCACACTCGCGACCACAGTGGTCGCGGCTTGAAGTTCGAGAACGGAATCTTCGCAATTTGTAATGCCCCAGCGACTTTCTTAACGGCTCAACTTAGGTAATCTATTAAGCGCAGTGTTTGTCCTCAGAGCGAAAGTTAGCATCCGATGGAGTGCTAAGACTCAGTCGCACAAAGCCCCGAAGCCATCAACTCAGGGACGATGTCCGCCAATCCTTGGCGTGGATACTCTTGTTCAGCTCCAGTTGCGAAATCACGAATCTTGACCACGCCTTTTTCGATTTCGTCCGTGCCATAGATCAGCGCAAAACGGGCACCCTTCTGGTTAGCATCTTTAAACTGCTTGCCGAAGCCTTGATCTTTCAACGGATAATCGACGCGATAGCCCCTCGAGCGCAGTAAGGCCGCATCGGCCAAGGCCGCATCGCGTGCCTCCGCACCACCGATAATGGCAATAAAGTCGGGACTCTCTACATACTTTGCCAACAGCTTCTTCGATTCAAGAAGATCCGCCAAAGTCACATCGCCCATCGCAAAACCAACCGCAGGCATTTCCGGGCCGCCTAATTTTTTGACCAATGCATCGTAACGCCCACCACCAGCAAGAGCGCGGCCTGCACCACTGGACTCAAATGCCTCAAAGACAAAACCAGTGTAATACGCCAGACCACGGACGATACCTAGATCAATTTGGATAAAGTCGCCAGCACCGGAACTCTGCAGACCACTCAGTAAGGCCTGCCAATCCGCCAAGCGTTGCTGCGCCTGCTCAGCCAAGTCGCCCTTCAGCGGTAAATTAAGAATATACGCCGAGAGACTGTCAAAGTCACGAATCGCTATCACCTCTTCCACACGAGTTAGAAAGGCCTCAGCCTCCCCACCCAGTACTTCAGTCAGCTGCGCGACTGCTTTAGCTCGATCGGTGCGCTCTAGCTTATCAATGATAGCTAGAACCGCCGCGCTCTCCTTTTCGTCGAGTCCTTCGGCTTGCAAGATCAACCACCACAGGTCACGATCACTCAGGCGCACTTTAAAGTCCTTCGAATCGAGCCCAAAGGAGCGTAATGCCTGAACCAGCAGTGCAATCAGCTCAGCATCGGCAGCGGGGCCCGCTTCACCGAAAATATCAACATTAAATTGATAGAATGCCCGCAAGCGCCCCTTCTGAGGTTTCTCGTAGCGATAGTGCTCACCAATATTAAACCACTTAATCGGCCGTTTCAGGCTATTAGCCTTGGCACCAATCAAACGCGCCAACGACGGTGTCATTTCTGGACGCAAGGCAACTGCACGGCCTCCACGATCTTCAAATTTAAACAACTGCCCAACAATCTCCTCACCCGATTTCTCGATATACAGTTCCAGAGGCTCTAGCACAGGCGCATCATACTCCTGAAAATTAAACGCACGCGCGACCTGTCGCCACTGGCCGAAAATATGATTCCGGCGCGCACACGCATCTGGGTAGAACTCCCGAAAACCGGGTAATGACTGAAACTGCATAGCAGAAGCCCTCGAACTGTGAATGTACGGACGAACAGCGACCGTCTAAAGCGAATCGACGTCTAAATCCTTGAGTTTTGCCTTCAATTCTTTGCCAGCTTTGAACTTAATCACCGCGCGCGTAGGAATGACGACGTCTGTTTCAGGCTTATTCGGGTTGCGACCAATGCGCGATTTACGCACTTGCACTTCGAAGACACCAAAATTGCGGAGCTCTACGTTACGTCCTTCACTGAGGGCGGTGGCGATCGCATCGAGGGTTAATTGCACTGACTCACGCACTTCTTTTTGTGCAAAGTCAGTTTTCTCGTAGATATCTAAGACGATATCGCGTTTGGTAAGATTATTGGACATGCTATAAATGCTTTGAAGACTTGATGATACGAAAAACGAAAGTTATTGTTATTTCGATACTTCTGATCGTAAATAAGCTGTCAAACTTGAAAACATGAGCGATAAAGAACCACCCAACCCTTTTGAAGAAATCCAACGTCAACTTCACGAGTTATTTAAAGATTCGAATGTCAATGTATCAACTCATTCCTTCAATGAGTCTGATATTTCAGACAACGAAGACGACCCCCACAATGGGGTCAAATCCAGTCTGAATGCGGAATCCAGCGCGAAAGACCCGCTTGAAAAAATTCGCCATTTTCAGCTCAAACCGAAAGAAGTCAGAGACTATTTGAACCGTTTTGTCATCCGTCAAGACGACGCAAAAAAAGTACTTTCGGTCGCTATTTGCGATCACTATAACCACGTTCGCCAGAATTTATCTGGAAAAAAAACCATCGCAAAAGAGTACAGTAAGCAAAATATCTTACTACTCGGACCGACTGGAGTGGGTAAAACCTACCTAATTAAGAACATCGCACGACTTATCGGCGTCCCGTTTGTGAAGGCAGATGCCACCAAATTCTCGGAAACTGGCTACGTCGGCTCAGATGTCGAAGACCTAGTGCGCGATTTAGTTAAAGCTGCAGATGGCAATATCGAATTGGCCGAGCACGGCATCATTTTCGTCGATGAAATCGATAAAATCGCCAGTGAGGTAGGTGCTGGAGGCCGCGATGTTTCCGGGCGTGGCGTACAAATTAACTTGCTCAAATTGATGGAGGAGACTGAGGTCAACTTGTTTAGCCCGACCGATATGATGGCGCAGATGCAAGCAGCGATGGAGATCCAGCGTGGCAAAGTACCACAGCGAAAGTCAATCAACACCGGCAATATCCTCTTCATCGTCAGCGGTGCATTCGACAAGCTTTCCGAATCCATCAAAAAGCGACTCAACAAAAGCCAAATGGGCTTTGGTGCGGCTCAACAGGATAGTGATGAAGACCTCTCCAGCTATCTGCGCTATGCCGAAACAACCGACTTCACTAAATATGGATTTGAACCTGAGTTTATTGGCCGCGTGCCGGTTCGCGTAGCCTGCCGCGCCCTCTGTTCGGAAGACTTGGCACATATTTTGACTACTTCGGAAGGCAGTATTCTCAATCAATATTACGATGATTTTCGTGGCTATGGGATCACTTTCAGCATTTCCTCGCAAGCGATTCTCGCGATTGCCGAAAAGGCCAGCCTCGAGGGCACTGGAGCCCGCGGACTTATGACAGTGCTGGAGCGACTATTTCGAGATTTCAAATTTGAACTGCCATCCAGTGCAATTAAGAGCTTCGATGTGACCGCTGACATGCTCGAAGATCCGCTACCGACTCTAGCTGCACTCAAAGAGCAGGGCGCACACCTGCAACAGGATGTCTGGCGAGCCGACATCAAACGCTTTGCAGCTGGATTTGAGAAGATTCATGGCTTCACCCTAGAATTTAAACCACTGGCCGAAGAGGCACTTATTGACGCAGCACAAAAAAGCACCCGCAGTATACAGTCACTTTGCGAAGAAAAGTTTCATGATTTCGAGCACGGTCTAACTATTATCCATCGAAATAGCGGCCAAACAGTTTTCAGGCTTGGCAAACTGGCGATACAAGACCCCGATCAGGAACTCTCAAAATGGGTGGTGCGCAGCATCGAAAGTTTAAAGAAGGATTCCTAAAGACTTATGACAGCTGGTAGCGGAATGAATCCTGCACGCGCCTTAGCCGCACCCACTCCGATCACTTCACTGGCAACTCTTACCAATTTATCATCTTCGCGCCTTTCGCGCTCATTTCTAATTTCTAATTTCTAATTTTATGCCTGAAGGAAAAGCAGTCAGCCAAATGTTTGCGGGTATCGCCGGACGCTACGACGTGGCCAACCACCTCTTGAGTGGAGGCATCGATTTCTATTGGAGGGGAGTGCTCACCCGCATGGTCAAAGCCCAAGCACCAAAAGACGTAGTTGATCTCGCTACCGGTAGCGGTGATGTCGCCTTCAAGCTCAGAGATCGGCTTGGCTCGACGGTTGCGGTCAAGGGCCTCGACTTCTGCGAGCCGATGCTTGAGGTGGCACGACGTAAAAAGACACAACACGCGGCCTACTCAGACATCGAGTTTAACTTTGGTGACTGCATGGAGCTGCCCTTGTCCGATGCATCCGTCGATGCGGTAACGATCTCTTTCGGGGTGCGCAATTTCGAAGACCGCCAACGTGGTCTCAAAGAAATCCTACGCGTACTACGGCCGGGTGGCCGGCTCTTCGTGCTGGAATTTTCACAACCTGATCGTTGGTTCCGTCCGTTTTACTACCTATATCTAAAGTATATATTACCACTGGTAGCAGGTATCGCGACTGGTGATAAAAGTGCTTATGATTATCTAGCAGGTACCATCGAAAACTTTCCCACCAAACAGGCACTAGCCGAGCAACTCAAACTTGCTGGCTACGAGTCGGTGAACGCCACTGGGCTGACTTTCTCGATCGTGGCAATTCACGAGGCGCAGAAAGCTTAAGCACAGCAGCGAGGGTGAATCGCCTAGCATTTCCTAGGCTTACATTGAGGTTGGTGAGTTGCCCTCGCTCTTGCAATCAGTCTGTGCCGCAGCACTGCATGTCAATTAACTAGTAGCCCTTTTGGCGCAGCACATCCTGTAATTGATCCTGGAAATTCTGTAGATCTTCAGGATTCGGGCGGTAATCGGCATCATCCCCTGGAATTAATCCCAGCTGACCAGTGCTAGATAGCTGCCAGCCGAGCTTAACGCCGTCGCTAAAGACGACTGAACCATTCACCAATGCTCCAGGGCGTGGGATCGCATCCACATCCACGGTCACGCCAGCTGGCTGGGCCTCTGCGAGTTCAGACGCTTCAGCGGCCTGCGCCTCGGCATCTTTACTGTCTTCAGGCTCAGGCTCGGTAAAAACAATGTTCAAATCATCGACAAGGAAGCGCACGTCCATGTAGGTCAGTGAGATGGAGAACTCCTCGCGCAGCAAACCCTGCACCTCGGCAAGTGACTTGCCATCGGCAATCCATGTGGAAACGGTTGTTTTTTGAGAATCAGTGAGAGACATAAGAAAAATATATGGCTTAAAGGGGGATCTATGCGAAAAGAATGAGAGAAATCCTCAAGCTCCTTGGATCGAAAAAAACACGATCTTTTCAGAATGCGAACAATTTTGTTAAGCGCAGCCAAGCGTGAGCTGCTTAATCAAATAATCTACGCCGCGTTTCACGCTCCCGTCTTGCTCCATCATATTCTCGACCTGCTTGCAGGCGTGAATCACGGTGCCGTGATCACGGCCCCCAAAGGCATCGCCAATCGCTTTCAACGGATCGCTAGTCAAGGTGCGGCTGATATACATCGCCACTTGCCGCGGAAAGACAATCGCACTGGTACGACGACGACCAATCATCTCATTAAAGCGGATTTGATAGAAATCGGCTACCTTATTCTGAATCTGATCAACAGTGACCTTCGTCAATGTTTCTTCGTGCAATAAATCACTCAACAAGCGCTCAACCGCTTCCAGATCGAGCTTCTGGTTAATCAAAGCATCGTAGCTAGCAATCCGAGTGAGCGCACCTTCCATGCGGCGCACATTACGTGAAACGCGCTCGGCTAGGAAATTCATGATCTCTGAATCAAGCTGGATATCCATCGCAGCAGCCTTGTTACGCAGAATCGCAACACGCGTCTCGAAATCAGGTGCCTGAATGTCAGTCACCAAGCCCCACTGAAAGCGGGAAATTAAGCGATTTTCAAGGCGTTCGATTTCATTGGCTGGACGATCACTGGCGAGGAAGATCTGTCGACCGGACTCAAAAAGATCATTAAAAGTATGGAAGAATTCTTCCTGCGTGCTCTCTTTACCAGAGAGAAAATGAATATCATCGACCAACAGTGCATCGACAGTGCGGTAATATTTGCGAAACTTACTTAATTTATTCTCACGGATAGCGTGAATAAACTCATTGGTGAATTTCTCGGTCGATACGTAGGCGATGCGTGCTTTCGGGTTTTTAGCCAACATCTGATGCGCTACAGCATGCATCAGATGAGTCTTACCTAATCCAGTCTCGCCATAGACGAATAGTGGATTGTAAGCACGCCCAGGAGCATTGGCCACTGCCATGCTCGCCGCATGAGAAAGTTGATTACCAGCCCCGACCACTAGGTTATCGAAGGTATTGCTTGGATTGAGGAATGCGCGACGCGATTGCGACACTTCGACTCGATTAGAAACCGCATCTGCCGAACGTGCTTCACGAGTATCCTGAGTTTGAAAATTGAGACGATTTACCGGGTGACTGGTCGCGTCATTTGCTGCAAGGCCTGACTCAGCGACTTGATTCTGAGCAACTTCGATAACGACCGACACCGCGGTTCCCGCAAAACTACGCGCCTGCTGAGAGATAATATCTAGATAGTTGTTCTCAACCCAAATAGCATTGAATTCGTTAGGCGCGGTGAGCACGAGCTTGTCATCAGAGTCTTGCGTGCATCTGAGTTCCTCAAACCACATATCATAGAGGTCCTGAGGGAAGAGGTTTTTAAGCTCTTTATTAACGCTTTCCCATAGAGAAAGAACGATAGTTAAATCAGACATTAGAATTGAAAAATAAAAAGTTTATTAACAGTGCGTGTCACAGTGAGGCGAGGTGAGTGAAGCGCATAATTAGGGTAAAAAAAGATTTGTGGCTAAATTCCACTGAAAGGACGTTTCGAGTCGGGGGCAATACGTCTCATTAAGAAACATAAATAAATGTACTACAACGACTTGTAAATAAATGAAAAGGTAGGAGATGGAAAACAATAACTAAAAAAGAGCGAAACATAATTAACAAAACAGCAAATACACACCGTCTTGGATAGGAAAAAGCGGCACTCGGAAGCACTTGGCAAGGTCAACTTCTCCACAAGTTATTCACAATATATTCTCAATAACATTTTAGGTATTTTTTGCGATAAATGTCACAGTCTTGTGACACTTCTGTTAACCCCTGTAAAATGGGGGTTTCCGCAATCTAAGAGGCACATTAATTGGCTCTTCAATAAAACGCTATGTTGTATAATGAATTATTTAGCCATACGATTTTTTTTATTTACTGCTTTTCGCCATGTGGGCAATTAGCCGCTCGTTGAATTCGGTGGCAGAATCATGACCCATTTGCTTCAACGAGCGCATCATTGCAGCCACTTCAACTAGTCGCGCCATATCCCGCCCGGGACGAACCGGAATTTCGATCAATGGTACTTTCATGCCAAGCACTTCGAGGTGGTTCTCTTCGAGCCCAGTGCGATCCTCATTCATTCCTGTGGTCCAATTCATGAAATTGATGATCACATCAATACGTTTATTTAAGCGTACCGAACGCACGCCGAATAACTCGGCAATGTTAATAATACCGAGACCACGACACTCCATGTAGCCGCGACTCAACTCTGATGAAGTCCCCATTAACTCCAGATCGCTTAAGCGTTTTACATGGGTTAAATCGTCGGCCACCAAGCTATGCCCACGCTCAATCAGCGCCAGTGCACACTCACTCTTCCCCACTCCGCTCTCTCCGCAGATCAAGGTGCCGATCCCACGGACGTCCAACAAGGTGCCATGAATATGGGTGCGTGGAGCAAACTTCTCTTCCAGCAACAGGGTTGCTTCTGTGGTAAATGTCTTGGTTTTCTGCGGCGATCGAATCAATGGCGTCGCATGTTCGTCCGCCAAGGCCTTCATCATCTTAGAAGGTGCTAAATTTCTTGAAACCACGATACAAGGCACCTTACGCTTAAATATTTCGCTGAGCACGCGGGCCTCATCGGCTTCCCCCAAGTCACGCAGATAGGCCATCTCTCCTGCGCCCAGTAACTGAATACGTTTTCGTGCAAAAAACTTAAAGTAGCCAGTCATGGCCAAGGCCGGGCGGTTCAAGCTACGTTCCCGAATGGTCTTATCTAGGCCGGCACCGCCGGCGACTAGATCGAGCTCAAGCGGCTCTTTGAAGGAATCATAGAACTCTCGAACGGAGACTGACTCAATGAACTTGGCGTTGTTTTTCTGCTGAATGGGCATGGGGTAAAGCTCCTCCGCTTACATGTTAAAGTCCTGGCCAAGATAGAATTCCTTACTTTTGGCATCATTAATTAAAAAATCACCTGTACCTTGACTGAGAACCGATCCCTGATGCAGGAGGTAGGCACGATCGACGATGCGCAGCGTCTCACGTACATTATGGTCAGTAATGAGCACTCCGATCCCGCGCTGCTTGAGCTGTATGATGATCTTCTGCACCTCACTGACACTGATTGGATCGACCCCACTAAAAGGCTCATCCATTAGCAAAAACTTAGGCCGTGTGACCAGCGCTCTAGAAATCTCCAAACGACGGCGTTCACCACCACTCAAGGTGTAAGCCTTTTGATTGGCCAGATGCTGTAAGCCGAGCTCCGTGAGATGCTCTTCGACCGAAGCCTCGCGCTCGGCCTTGCTCAACGGCAAGGTTTCGGCAATCGCGCGGATATTCTGCTCCACAGTCATCTTCCGAAAGACCGAGGCTTCCTGCGGTAAATAGCCGATGCCACGCCGTGCACGACGATACATCGGCAACGCGGTCAGATCCTCACCATCGAGAAACACTTGACCAGAGGTGGCGGCGATCAAGCCCACCACCATATAGAAAGTTGTCGTCTTACCCGCGCCATTCGGCCCGAGCAGTCCGACGATCTCGCCAGCACAGACATTTATATTCACGCCATTTACGACGCGGCGTTTAGCGTATTCCCGAACTAGCTGGCGGGTTTCAATCTTCGAGGGCGCAGAGGCATCATCCATATTGCCCAAAGCAAAACTGCTTGATCAACACACCGCAATCCAATCTTGATATAAATTTATTTCGCGCGGGGCTTCATTTCCGGCAGCGTCATCGTCGCGCGCTTGCCAGTAGAACGATCACCTTCGACAATCGCGCGGCGTTGCCCCTGCAACAATGTCATGCGATGCCCTGAAACTTCACCCCTCTCATCTGTCACCACTGCATTGCCCTGTATCACCACCTTACCTTCGACTGGATGAATCGTTGCCTGATCGCCAGTGGCCACACGGCCGATCTGCTTAAACACGACATTATCAAATGCCTCAATCGTCTGTACCTCCATCATCGACTCTTTAGTCTTAGCAAGTGGCACTTCAACGGCAGTCACATCCAAGCGTCCACAAAGCGCGTGCACATTGGTGCCACTCACCGAAACCGACTCCGTAAAACGAAACAGGGTCTTGTCAGTCTCTTCAATCATACGCAGCATTTTTGATTGTACCACTGTTTCACTCTCTAATGATCGTGCTGCCTTCTGGCTCTGATTCGGCTGCAAGGTCAAAGCCTGTACAGGCTCATAGCCCAAATCAGCTATTTTTGGTAAAACAACTTTCACACGCTTATCCGTATTACTGTAGACTACAGCGATGCCCGGCTTGAGCTCCATGCGATCGCCTGTAATGATTACCTCGCCATCAGTCACCCGTGGAGAGCCAAAGAGTTCGGCGCGGCTCTCTTGCGGATAAAAAATCACCTGATCACTAGTCGCGACTTTGTTGGCCTGCTCAATACGCACGGCTCCTTCTGCCAACATGCGACGCACTTCTCCGAGCTTCAGTACCTCAGCATCACCCGCCACCAGTCCAGGCGTCGCAGTCGTCACCGCCCCCGCTGCTGGTTGATCAGCCAATATCGACAATTGGTTCGAATACATAATCATCAAACCTGACATCACTTCCACTGAACCATCAAAGAGAAATTGATTGCCCGTCTCCAACTCGCGCATCGTAATCGAATCGGCCAGAACAATGGTCTCCGCACTCTCGACCTGAGCACCTAAAACCCCAATTCCTTCCGCTTGCGATACGATCAATTGCGCACGGCCCTCGTTCGCATTACCGGTAACAAACACTAGCCCCTCCTGACTTCGAATCGTCGCGCCACTTAAATATGCCCCCGAAGCAGCCAATATTTTCGGATTTCCGGTAAATTCAGCGGTCTGCTCACGCAGTTTGAACTCGGCATGACCAGCCTTTAATTCGTGGCCACCTTGATGGATCACGACCTGATCCATCGCAATCAGTTGACGAATCGAATCCAGCTTACCACCGCCGACAGTCGACTCTCCGACCTCCTTGCCCTTCGGCGCATCCGCAACCGCCTTCAATACTTCACTTTTTAAATCCATCTCACCCGAGACCGCATGCACCGAATCGGTAAATGTAAAACGATAAGCCTCCGCAGTCGTCTGTAATAAGAGGCTACGGCTGTGGATCTCAGTCCGCTCAACCGCGATCCCCTCGGCGGCAACCGCACCAGTGAGCATACCTGCCATGCCTTGGGTAAATTCCACCACCACATCAAACTTCACCTCAATCTCTTTGGTCAGGCCGTTCCATGTCCAGCCTACCCCAGACACTTTAAAATTCGCCCCGACGATTTCGATTGGCCCGTCCGACACCGCTCGATTCTCGGCAGTGAGCAGCGTCGCCTCTGGACTATCCATGGTCATTTCCAGCGCCATGCGCTCGTCTCCTGAGTAGACACGCAGCGCCATATCCTCGATCCGAATCTGCTCAGCACTGTCATAGATCCCCTTGCCCCCCTGCAGCACCCACTGCGTATAACCATTCTCTCCAAACCGAGGGAGACGGAAATTTTGCACCGGCGCACTAGGCGTCATCTGCGCATGCAAAGTGCACACGCACAGAAGACCAGCAATCGAACGAAGTAGTAATTTAGATAACATAGGGTTCTGGGTAAAAAGAAACCCGGATCAGCGTCCGGGTTCCAGTTGAAAGTAAACTAATATTAAAAAGAGTTAAGCCTTTGGCGCTTCCTTCTTCGGCAATACCGCCTTCACGTGCAGATCACGCAGCTGCTCGGGCGTCGCAATACCAGGGCTCGAAGTCATCATTTCTTGTCCTTTTTGATTCTTCGGAAAAGCGATGACGTCGCGGATGCTGGTGCGCTGCGTCAAGATGGTCACCATTCGGTCCAAACCGAAAGCGATCCCACCATGCGGCGGTGCACCATATTCAAATGCCTTGAGCATATAGCCGAAACGGCTCTCAACCAAATCTTTAGGAATCTTCAGCACCTCTTCGAAAACCTTCTTCTGCAACTCCGGCTGATGAATACGAATGCTACCCCCGCCGAGCTCCACACCGTTGAGCACGAGATCGTAGTGCTGACCACGCACCTTCTTCGGATCAGTATCCAATAAAGGAATGTCTTCCACCACAGGAGATGTAAACGGGTGGTGCGATGACACGTAGCGACCAGCCTCTTCATCAAAAATCATCAATGGAAACTCAATCACCCAAAGGAACTTATAATCGTTCGGGTCGATTGTGAGCTTCTCACGCTTCACAAGCAGTTGAGCTGCATCGAGACGCACACGGCCAAGGATCGTACAAGCACGCTCCCACTCGCTCGCCGCGAAGAATACGATGTCACCATCTTCGATCTTCAAGGTCTCGGTCAACGCCGCCTTCTCCTCGTCAGAGAAAAACTTAACGATTGGCGACTTCCATTCGCCACCTTCACACTTGATGAAGGCGAGGCCCTTGGCACCGAGTGTCTTCGCCGTGTCTTCGAGATTACGCAGCTCACCTTGAGTGAGGTCCGCAAGGCCCTTCATATTCACCGCTTTGACAGCACCGCCCGACTTGATCGCACCAGAGAAAACCTTAAAGCCAGAAGACTTAAAGATCTCACCACAATCCTGCAGCTCCATGTCGAAGCGCATATCAGGTTTATCCACACCGAAGCGATTCATCGCATCGAAGTAGCTCATGCGCAAGAACGGTGCTTGGATGTCTACATTGATCACGTCCTTCCAGACCTTAGTCATCAAACCTTCGATCAAGGCATACATGTCTTCGCGGTCGATGAATGACAGCTCGATGTCGACCTGAGTAAACTCTGGCTGACGGTCGGCACGCAAATCTTCATCACGGAAGCAACGCGCCAATTGGTAGTAACGCTCTACTCCAGCAACCATCAACATTTGCTTATACTGCTGAGGCGATTGCGGCAACGCGTAGAAAGCACCTGGATTCATGCGGCTCGGCACGAGAAACTCACGCGCACCTTCCGGTGTGCTCTTAAATAGCATCGGTGTCTCCACCTCGATGAACGTCTGATCATCCAAGTAGTTGCGAATCGCACGGCTCGTCGCGTGGCGCATCTTCAACATCTTAGTGTTGGTCGCACGACGCAGATCTAGGTAGCGATAGGTCATACGCAAATCTTCGCCGACCTTGTCCGCCGAATCATCCATTGGGAATGGCGGTGTCTTCGATACATTCAGAATCTCAAGATCGGTCGCGTGCACCTCAATCTCACCAGTCGCGAGCTTCGCATTCGAAGTGCCGCCAAAGCGCTCATCGACCTTACCACTGACCGAGATTACCGACTCAGGCTTGATTGAGCCGAACTGAGCCCCTAGGCCCTGATTCGATGGATCGAGAACGATTTGGGTCAAACCTTCGCGGTCGCGGAGATCAACAAAAAGAATACCGCCGTGGTCACGAACTGAATCCACCCAACCGCTAAGCGTTACAGTGGAGCCAGTGTCTGATTTACGGAGTTGGGAGCAGTTGTGTGTTCGCTTCATTAGAAAACGCGCGATGAAAACAGCTTCCCCCCACGAAACAAGCACGAAAACGGGATACTTGCAGCGAACAAAGCACGAAATCCGCAAAAATACGGGGATCACACCTTTTAAGCGTATTGCCAATCAGATCATTTCTAACAGCTTTCGCAAGTTATCAATAATCACTCCAATAAATATTTATTTTCTCAAGACAAAGCATTGACAATCGCCCACTGAATTAACTTTATGCCGACTTCAATTTGATTGTGAGCCTTACAAGGCACTTGATTAAAAAGACTTTTTGCTCGGTAGCTCAGCGGTAGAGCAGGTGACTGTTAATCACTTGGTCGCTGGTTCGATCCCAGCCCGAGCAGCCACTATTAAAGCCCTAAACTCCAACGGTTTAGGGCTTTTTTTGTGCCCGCAGATTCTAAGGAAATAAAGCCCCACCGCCAATACGGCTCCTAGGAATAAAAAGAAGACAATAATATCGATGATTCCAAAACTTAATTCCTGCATGATTTTCCTTTTTATTTATTAGTGGTAAAATCAGTTCATGGTGGATGGCATGTTCTAGCGCATAAAATTAGTGCGGAAGACGAACAGTTGCTCGCTCGGACTAGCGCTAAGCTACCGATTTCCTTCAACGGACAAAGCAAGTTGGGCAAGACGCACCGCGCTACCCTCCACTCCTAGCCCAATGATCTCAAGACTGGAAGGCTGTTCGAAACTATAGTGCGGATAAGGCACCGCCGAGGACCATTGATTGCCGTCTTGGTCGACGACCTTCACCGTCAAAGACTTCGTATTGCCCTCACCAAATTGCCCCGACATTTCTAAGTGATACCACTTGCCTGCCTGAATCCCCGCCACGTTGTGGCCGCCCACTTTGATCGAATCGCGATCAATCAGCACTTCACCCGCATGGATTCGCCTCTCTGCATTTTTTAAACTCAGCTGCATGACTCCTGGTGCGTCCGCATCCAGGATGAAGTCCAGATTCGCTCGAAATTGCCCTGACTCTAGGTCCGAAGGAATACGCATATTCGAACTAATGAGCGGCATCCAATCACGCTCCAAGCCCTTCACTTCTCGCAACTCAAGACTGCTGCCGCCCGTCGGGCCTGAGGCAGGCACAATCGAGATGCCCGTCTCAGTCGTATGAAGACGAGGGTCCATGGCTTTGAAATCAAATGCGGCGAGGACGGTGCGTCCTGCTTGTGTGGCAGTGCGTTGTTGATACCACTCACTAAAGTCCACAGGACTTCCAGGCGTCGCGGCAGGATAGCCAGCGGACTGTGCGACATCAATAAACTCCAGCCCCTCGTTGCGCATCTGCACACGATTGATAGCGGGGTGTATGACCAAGAAATTGTTTTCATCGACGAGATTCACAAAGTAATGCGTCGCTCCAGTGGGCAAATCAAACAACACGCGTTCGTTCGCTTTGATTGCACCCGTCGCCTTTAGCCACTCACGACCGTTGTTGAGCGTATAGATCAAATCAGCATGCACGACATCTGCACCATTGTGGCGATAAGCCACCCCGACCTGCCCCTCGCGTTGCCCCATCGAAAGCACCACTGGTGCGTTTTCTTTATGAGGCAGTGCTGTGCTGGTCGTAGGATTCCAATACGGAAGACGTCCGCCTGGCTCCTCAATCATTTGCGTTAACAATGCATCCAACTCAGCCGCTTTCTCGGGCATGTCAGTGGACAGATCGTGTGCCTCTTCGATGTCAGCTCGGACAGCCTGGCCGTCGTCAGTTTCATACAACCGATTCAGTGTGATCGTAGGCGACAATCCGCTATACTTTCGCATCAACTTATAATCACCGACACGAATCGCTGAAGAGTTCTCCATTTGCGGGAAGTGCCACATCATCGTATCACGCACATTTCCCGCGGAATCACGCACGAGACTGGATTCCATCGCATCTGACCGTAGCAGCGGTGCCAGATCACAACCGTCAAACTGTTTATTCGCAGGTTTCTCAGCACCAATCAGCGATAAGATCGTCGGATAGAAATCGAGTCCGTTGGCCATCACATCGGTCTGCACACCTTGTGGAATGTCAGGCCCAGTGATGATCAACGGCACACGCACCCCGCCCTCACGCACGGAAATCTTACCGCGATCGAGCGGATAATTATCCGTATAAATTCCCTCACTGGTGCCTTCCATGCCGCCGTTGTCTGAGGTGAAAATAATGTAGGTATTTTCAATCAACTGATGCCCTGGCCGCCGTGGATCTTCCGTCGTTTCTAAGTAGGTGAAAATCTGCCCCAGGTAATAATCCAACTGTTCGACCATCGCACAGTAGAAAGGATTCGTTTGCCCGGGTGTTTTCCAGGTGTGCTTGTGCTCCTCTGCAAGGGTGACACCGAGCTTGTTTTCGTATTTACGCAGCAGCGCCTCGCTACGCATCACAATTGGCGCATGCACGAGCCATGTCGCATAATACAGAAAGAAAGGCTCATCCTTATTGTCTTTGATAAAGCTCAGCGCCGCCTCTTGTGGCACATCGTAGGGAAAGCCATTTTCATCTAAACGATACGGATCGTTCGGCTCTGTGGTGGCAAAGCCAGTTAAGCGATCCGGTGACATCGTGCACTGCACGCCACGATGATGCGTGGATTGATCGAACCCATGATAGAATGGAGTCGGATAATCGTAATGGTGCTTCGAAATATGCCACTTGCCGCTGTGGGCGGTGACATAGCCATTCGCCTTCATCGCCTCGGCGAGGCTAAATTGACCAACTGGCATACGTGCCGTATAAAACGGTGCAATTTGCGCCGCATTCGGACCGCCCGCATGTGGCGGATAGCCCCCGGCCACAGACGTCATCTCCCCGCGCACGGGGTGGTGCCCACTCAAGATCGCGGCGCGACTTGGCGCACAGACGGGTGCAGGTGAATACGCCTGCCAAAACAGCACGCCTTTTTTAGCGAGTGCGTCGATATTCGGGGTCTCCATCGGGGAAGGCTCGTCAATATCGTAGCACTTCACATCCTGCCAACCGAGGTCATCAATCAAAATCAAAACCACATTCGGTTTTACTTCGTCAGCAACCCCATGCGGCACAGCCACACCCATAACCACGGCGATCCACGCCCACAATATTCGTTTTTTCATAGTCATTGAATTCATTTATTGAGTATCACAGGTCAATGGAAACGGACTCGGAGCTCAGCAAACGCACAGGCCCCAACAAACCGGATTTCATTAAGGGTGCGTCTGGCTCGTTCTTATAGAACGGATATGCCGTCCATGTCGTGCGCTCCGCTTCCGGCAGCTTCGCATCACCGATCAAACGATTTTTCCAGACATTCGTCACCCGCACCTCCACGGTGTTCGCTCCCGCTTTTGCGGCATCGGTGATATCTACTTGGAACGGCGCATTCCAGAGCACGCCGAGCGGCTGGTCATTGACAAACACTTCTGCCAAATGACTGACAGCGCCAAGGTCTAGCACGACGCGGCGATTCGCTTGCAAGCGCGCGGCATCTAACTGAATCGAGCGACGATAGCTCGCGGTGCCAGAGAAATATTGGATCCCTGCTTCGGCTCGCTGCGTCCATGACACCAGTGCATCAAATTCAATTGCACCTTGCGGCGCTCCATGCCCTTCAGGGAAGACGACCGACCAACTACCTTGCACCGTTTCTGGCGCAGGGAAGTCAGTGACTGTGACCTGCTGTGTGGCACCGTTGAGGAACGTCACCGAATACGCTCCCGGCTCCCAGACAGTCAACTCTGCACCCGACGGCCCTGCTAGACGCACTGACGCACTCTGCGCTGACTGCGCTTCAGCGGGTTGCACGACACTGCGCACCGCCTTGCCGTCTTTGCCGAGCTCCATGACTGCATGGGTGGCACGGGCAGGTTGCTTAAACATAATGAACTGAGCGTCGTAAGGCCCCATATGTAAAGCCACCGTCGTGGTGGTGCCGTCGTCTTTAAACGTTAAGAGTTCCACCTTCTCGCCCGTCACAGGATCCCATGCCTCGGGCACCAGCCCTGTGACACGGAACTGCAGTGTGAGCTCTTCGGTGCGCTCTTTTTGATTCGAGACATAATACATCTCAGCAGACGGCAGTGTGCGGTGTATATAGCAGATCTCACTGTCAGCCGCATTGGAGTTTGCCTGAAAGTCAGGCAGCAGCGCATCGTCTTGTAAAATCGTCTCAAACGTTTTGCCAACAATCACACGGCCTTGCCCCACGCGACGTTCGCCTGCGCCATCCGTGAGCGGCCATAGCGTGGCAGCGATCTCCTGAATCTTTTGATCCGCGCGTGGATAATCGTGCATCGATGGTGAGCGCGTCGGCCGATCGCCAATCACTGTTGCGCCAGCGTGCACGAGTTCGGCAACTTTCTCCAAGGCCTTCGGCGTATAGCGTGCGCCATTGGGCAGCACTAAATAGCGGTAACGCATACCAGACGGCAGCACCACGTAGCCGTCTTCGACGGTCATCTTCGCAAACGTCGTCCAATCACACACATCATAATCATATCCCTCAGGCAGTATCGGGCGCATCATCTGACGCGGGTCGAGCTGCTTGGGCACATAATAGTAAGCACTGTTTGGCGAATCCTCTCCGTAGTAATAACACACATCCGCATAGAAGCGGCCTTGGCGTAGCATATACTGCGAGCGTGTCAGGTAATCGATCCATGCGCGACCAGGCTTCCACCAAGTCAGCGTGCGATCAAAATTCAAACCGAACTGCCCGAGTGATTGCCCAGGAAAACGGTCATCCGGCTGATGTGCAAAACGGTGAAACACCATTTCGTTGAGCCCTTTGCAAAATTGTCGATCCCCGATCGCCTTGAGTGTTTGCGGATATTGAGTCCAGCCATCGTGGTGACCAAACGAGGTAAACGCCTCGCACGACACGATCTGTTTGCCGTAAACGTGTGCGGCCGATGCCGGTTCTTTGGTGTTATCGTTACCGCCCACCCAGTTCGGTTGATCCGGATGCGGCGCACCGCCAATCCAAAATTCGCCTTGAGGGATATCCATCATCCCCAGCGACTGAATACCATCCGCAATAGTCGGAATCCCTGTGCCAGGCGCTTCACCTTCGAGTAGGATGCCGCGCTCATTGCACAACCTTTTCAAGGTTCCGAAATAGCCGTCGACCAATAAATCCGCAATCGTTCGGCGATAATCCCAGAGGAAGCGCTCAGTCATATCTAAGTCGCCCACGATGCGGCCCGTCGTCGTGATCAACCATTTGCGATCCCAATACCCGCGCCGCGCTTCAAACTGTTGATCAAACTCTTTAGTCCAAGTCTGGCAGCCCGCCTCCCAACTATCAATCGTCACGCAATTAAAGGCCGACCCGGTCAACGCCCCTAAGCGTTCCACCAGATGCCCGAGCGTGCCTTCGTTAAAGTTATGTTCGATAGCTGCCACGCTTAGCTTATCCACCTCTAAGCCAGCAGCCGCCCCCGAGGCAGGTCCTACATGATTCCCCTTTGCAGTGTGACCAAAACGCAAGATCGTCCAGTTTCCTGCCGGCAATTGGTAATTCAATTGCCCGTTCGGCAACAGGTGCTCAGTCAAGTCCACGATCGTGTTCAACCCGATCTGATCTTCTGTGGGAATCGTTTGATTCGATGGGTTCGACAAATCCGGACGCGCGCTTTGCCGCCCCGCTTTGGCGTGAATGCTTCGCAACCGCACAGGCTGAAAATTCAACCCGTATAACTTCGTGGCTTCCCGCGAATGGCTCCCCGTGAATTTGACTTTTGCGTAACGGGTTTCCCTAGGATGGAACCCCTCCACCAGCTCTTCACGCCCGGCCGGCACATGCCCCCTACGACATGAGGCCGAGGCAATGTGTCGCCATGCCTCCCCATCCTCGCTGATGGACAGTGTCACGCTACGATTACTGCATTGCTCGAACAGTTCCAACACCAAGGAACTTACCTGCACCGGGGCATCGAATTCGAAGACCACCTCGATGGCTCCATGCCCCGCCGGCGCTTTCGGCGGCAGCGACACGAAAGTGTCTGGATCACCATCAATCGCGGGCAACCAGTCGACCCCTGAAAGATTGGATGTAATTTTCGGCTGTAACGATGCGAGGGTCCTCACATCGCTGGCGAGCGAGGGAAACGCAAGCACCGCGAGGTCACGGTAGTAGTCCAGATTCGTGCGTGGCTGCGGCAATTGAATTGCGCCTACCACAGGCGCGGTGACATGCATCTCGCGCCACACCAAATCTTGCATCGACAGCTCCGGAGTGATCCATGGCCCACCGGACCCCGACACCCCCGCCGAACTCGTCGAACCTAAGTGCAGCCCTAGCCGTTCACTTTCTTTGGCAGCATGCTCCACCGCATCTAGCCATGCTGGTGATAACATTGACACCTTCCCCTCTTCAGCAGCATTGCCACCGATATAGAAAATCTGCGCACCTTTGAGGCCGATCTCTTTCATCGCCTCAAGGTCTTTAGTGATACCATATTGAGTGACGTTATCATCCATCCAGTGCCACCACGTGCGTGGACGAGAGTCATCAGCTGGCGCAACAAATCCTGCATAGAGCGAGGCCTCTGCGACATCTACAGTCGAGCGATCCGCTCTTACAGACAACGAACTCATGAGACCAGCCGCCCCGATTATAAATGCAATTTTATTCATATTCATCCTACTATTTTCCCGCGTTAGGGTTCCACCATTGATCGACTCGTTTCTTAAGTTCGAGCACCATCTTACCAAAATCAAACCAGTTGAGTATCCCCTATTTACAGGATGCTCATCAACCGATCGATTGTAACACGATCAGAACACCTGTCCACCTCATGCGCTACCCCTATTTTTAGGAGTGACATGAAACATATTAATGATGCAGCAAATATTGATGACAGAAAAATAGAGAGGCGGTTAAAAGAAAGGCCCACTGTTGTAGTATTCTTCGCTTACTGCGTGCTGAATGTATAACTGCCAGGCGCAAGTTGATACAGGGATCGACCAGATTCGATGCGCAGGAACTTTACGTTTTTATTTTCGCTCACGGCTTTTTCGGATTCTTTGATCGCGTCCGCGTTGGTAGCGGGAATGTACACGGTGCCGGTGGTGTTTGGTGGCACGCTAACGTTCCAGCGGAAGATTTCGCCATCGAGTTTCCAATCGCTGACCACCTCGCCGTATGGCGACTGATACGTTGCCTTGGCATATGTGAGGTCACCCAGCGGGTGCGGTTTGAAGATAATATGTTTGAAACCTGGATTCGCTGGGTCGGGACGCAAACCGGCTAAAATCTCGAATAGCCAGGCGTTAATGTTGCCGCCGAGAAAGAGCAGTCCCTGACTATTCATGCCGGGGCCGGCCGTATCAGAGTTCCACTTTTCCCAGACACTAGTCGCGCCTTTGGAGATCATGTAGCCCCAACTTGGGAAGGTCTTCTTTTGTAGCATCTGTAACGCCAAATCATTGCGGCCAACCTTATCCAGCGCCTGAAAAACCCACTGCATGCCCACCATTCCCGACGAGGGGTGACCATCTGACCTCTTTACGATGCTGTCGACAAAGTTCTGTATCACGCGCTCGCGAAGCTCCTCGGGAACTAGGTCGAACATAATCGGCAGCGCATAGCTGGTCTGAGCCCCTGTTGCATAGACTGCAGTTTTGCGATCAAAATACTTCTTGTGGAACGCCGCTTTCGTGCGCTCCCCGAGTTCTCGGTAGTGTCGAACGTCATCGGGGCGATTTAGCTTAGCCGCCGTTTTTTGCATGAGCTTGCAATGGTGATAGAAGTAAGCGGTCTCGATGAACGGGACCGGCGTAGACTTACCCTTGCCAATATTTACGCTAACCTCCTGCCAGTCGCCCCAGTCTCCTTTGGGATAAATTCCATCCTGATCGAGACGTTTCTTTTCGAGAAAATCCATCCACTTGTGAGCGACATCGTAGCTTTCCAGGATCACACTGTCGTCACCATACTGGTTATGAAGAATCTCTGGAATGAGAGTAATCCCACTCGGCCAAATGTGCCCATGTGGGTAAAACTTCCAGAAGGTCGGCGACACCGCCGGCAACATGCCGTTATGCAACTGATCAACGCGGATATCTTCAATCCACTTGCGAAAGAATGGATAGATGTTCCAGCTGTAGCTGTAACTGAGCACATTCTGGTTCTGGTCGCCGGTCCACCCCTGCCGTTCATCACGATCCGGATCCATGGGAACGCTGCGCAGATACATCCGCTGCGTCCAGCGGTTGTTGCTGTAAATCTGGTTGATCAGCGAGTCGGAACAGGAAAATGTCCCCGATTCCGGCAGATCCATGCTGAGCACCTGCCCGACAAAATTATCTACGGTAGGCACGCCCGGCCAGCCGCGCACCCAGACCCGCCGGAACCCTTGTCCCTTAAAGCGCGGCGCCCAGATTTCCTCTCCATCTCCTTTCAACACATAGGTATCGGTGCACGTTGCTTCACGATTATCTCGTACTCGGAGCGATCCTTCATCGTTCAAGCTGTAGGCACTGGTCAGATGGATCCTGGTGCCTGCCGGCCCCCGCACCTGGATGCGTACGTTGCCATAAAAAGACTGCCCCATATCGACCATATATCCGCCGCTCACCGGCTTCACCGAAACGGGCTTGATCTCTTCCACCACACGCATCGGCTCGATCATCTGGGCCTGCATACGGCCACCAGGCGCGGACATCAAATCCACAGGCTGCCAGGCGGATGCGTCAAAGCCAGGTGTCGCCCAACCCGGCATTTCCATGTGGGCATGGTAACATTCCCCGTCATACTCATTGTTCAGCCGGATCGGCCCCTGATCTGTAACCTGCCAGGAAGCATCACTCAGAAGCTTTTCCTGTGTACCATCCGTATATTCAATATGCATCTGGAACAGCAGACGCGGGGTGCCCCCGAGATAATAGTGCGCCGGTGTGACACGACGCGGCGACCAAAAACGGCCGTTGCCGAGAATAACACCCAGGGCATTGGTTCCCTGCTGAAGGTGGCTTGTCAGGTCATGGGTGACATAAAGGATCCGTTTGTCATAAAGCGTTAGTCCCGGCTGCATGCATTCGTCTTCCACTTCAAGCCCATTTAGAAGCAATTCATAGAACCCCAGACCGCTGACATAGGCAGTGGCACGCTTTACTTTTTTGCGAATTTCAAACTCACGACGCACATACCGCGCTGGCAACATACACTCCTTGATTTCCGCAGAGATGTATTTGTGCCACTCTTCTTTACTCGTATCCCTGGCCGATTTCGTTTTTCGCTCTCCATAGCGAGCGTCTGCATGCTTGCTGTTCGGATGCGAATCCAAACCAATCCACTGCGCCTCCCATTCATCAGACTTGAGTAGTCCCATCGACCAACGAGCGGGCTCGCTCCAGTCGGATGGCTCATTGTCGCTATTCCAAACCTGCACCTTCCAAAAACAAGGCATCGTCGACTGCAAGGGTTTTCCGGCGTAATAAATGATGTGCGACTGATCCGATTCCACCTCACCGCTATCCCACAGATCGCCCACGTTTTTTTGCAACTGATCCCGCGAGCTCGCCACGAGAATCCGATACGCGCGCTGATGCTCTGCGGGTTCGTCGGTCTTCAATTTCCAGCTCAAACGCGGAGTGGTTAAATCGATCCCCTCTGGATTGGTTAAATATTCGCAGCGCAGCGCAACGGGCGAAAGTGGGGCTGCGGATAAATGAATGCAAGCACACAAGAGCATGCCACTCGCTATACATAATTTGAATAATAAGTTTTTCATCTGTTTTCTGATGGGGTTCGTGGGTGCTATCAATTGTTATGAATTCGGTGTTTCCGTACTGACAGATTCATCATTTTATTTCCATTTTTAATGCGCGTTCTTCAGCGTGATGTTTTTGATCCCTTCCAGCTCAACTTCTGCGAACTGATAGAGTCCGTCGCCTTGGTTCGCGAGTAGCGTGAGCCGATAAAAGGTGTAGGGCTGGGCGTTTTCGAAGGGGAATGTTTTTTTATGGAATCGAGCCGGAAAAATGAGCTGGTTTTCGCGGTGGTCCAACAGCGTCCATTGCGTGCCATTCACAGAGCCTTCCCATTTCCATTCTTTCGGGTCGCGGTTCGGCACGTCGTTGGCCGAGGTGAACGAGTAGGCCGTGACTACGCGCGGCGCGGCAAGTTGCACTTGCCACTGCAACGGACACCCGTGATGCTCATAGCACCATTTTGTGTTTAGGTCGCCATCCACAGATTTTTCGATGCGTTGAGCAGGCAGATCGTTCCATGGCTTATGCCCGCTCGGGCAGGTCAGGATAGGTTGATCGTTACCTTGGGTCTCTGAGGGCGTAGCGCCCTCAGGCCAACGCCCACTCACCGCGTTCACCCAGTGCCGCGCGATGAGCTCATGGCCCTGCGGCAGCGGGTGAATCCCGTCCCACATCCAGTAGGCTGGCGCGGCGGACTGCGCCGCAGCATCGAAAAGGCCCTGCGTTTTAATGTGTACCGCGTCGAACTCCTTGGCCAGCTTGGCCACAATCGGCCGTAATTGGTCTGTTGCGGAGCGACGCGCATTCCACGCCTGCTCCTGTTTCAATCCGCCTGATTGTAGAACAAACGGATCCAAAAGGATAATTTTCAGGTCCGGGTTCGCTTTAAGGCTGGCGGAGAGAATAGCGCGGTAGTCGGTTTCAAATGCGTGCGGAGTTACTTTTTTGACGACATCATTGGTGCCGATTAAAACAGTCAATACGTCGGGCCGCATATCAATGGCATCTTTTTGCCAACGCGCTTTAAGCTGCGCAACCGTATTGCCGCTAATCCCGCGGTTATAGAAATCCAATTCTGCCTCGGGCAGGTCCATGCCCAACCGGCCAGCGACCATAAACACAAAGCTGTGACCGAGGTAGTGATTGCGATCGCGCTCGTTACGGCCCCGTTTCATGTCGGTAATGGAGTCGCCAATGAACAGCAGGCGGGCTCCTTTTTTGAAGGCGGGCAGCAGTTCATTAGTGGCACTGATATCAAATCGGGCGGGCTCCTTTTCAAGCGCGGGTCCGGTCAGCGTTTGGATCAAATAACGCGTCGCCTCATATTGTCGGTGGCCGTTGAATTCAGCATAACGCACCTCACAAAATAGTCCCAGTTGCTGGCATCGCTTCTGGAGATGGAAGCCAAATTGAGGGCTGTGGGCGCCGAGGTCGGCTTTAAGGTTTTGGTCGTAATAGATCGCGACCGGCGGATCGTCCGAGTTTACGTGAGCATAGGGTGAATAGGCTTTGATCCACGGCAACAGTTCATCGCGCGATTCCAAAAAAGCTTGGTTATTCACGTTGAAGGCATGGCCCCCGTATGTAATTCGGGTCAGCCACTCCTGCATCTGCTGTGGATCCAGCGAGGTCTGCGGAACCCGCACGCCCGCGCAGAACAGGCGGGTCGATTCACGTGCGACGGGGTCACCGCTTGCGGGATCCGCCATGTCGTCGTGATACGCCAGCCATAGCGAGGAGCATCCGCCGGCCGAGGCACCCGTCGCGCCGATCCTTACTTTGTCGATATGCCACTCCGCTGCCTTGCTGCGCACAAATTGCAGCGCGCGGGCGGCATCGTTCAAGGGTGCTTTGACCGGTGGCATAATCCCCGCCGCCTTCGCCTGACTCACATAACGATAGTTAATGCCAACCACCGAAATGCCCGCCTCCAGCAAGGCGTTCACATCCACGCAACCGCGGATAATCTCCTTGCTACCGGTCTGCCAGGAGCCCCCGTGGATATAGAAAACCAACGGCGCAGGATGAGCGGTCGACGCCGCCGGTGCCTTCCAGAAATCGAGCACCTGCCGCTCATGTGAACCGTATGGAACATTGGACAGTGTTGGCTGGGGCACCGAGTCGGGATAGACTGGTGTCGCTGCGTGAACGCCCCCAATCACTAGGCAGGCGATCGCCGTTATCATTGCTGTTTTCAATTTCGTTTTCATTCTCTTTGCCCTTGTTAAGTTCGTATTTATTACGGACGTTTGACATCCGAAGCCATCACCACGTCCTTGGTGCGCGATTTCGGTGAGACTTTCAAGTCAATCACTTCCCCATTGACGACCCGTCCTTCAATCACCGTCTGGTAAGGCGCGTGTAGTTTGAAGGTCGCGTTCCAGTCACTCGGCCAAGCCGGTTGCAGAAAGATCTGTTTGCCATTCGTTTGCAGGAGCATCGATTGGAAGGCTTTCATCAAAATACCACCATGGTCTTGGTCTGGAATCCAGTCAAAATTCGGTCCCCAGAAAGCCGGGAAGCGCGAGCCCTTGTGCTTGTTTTTTGCACGCGCCACCAAGTTGTTCCGAGCCTCGTCGGCAAGCCCGAGATAAGCCATGAAAATTTCATCCTGACGCCAACCAGCATTACCGCGGGCGACCCGATGATGCAGGGTGCGGCGAGCCATTTCCGCATTGCTTTTCTCGAACGATGCCAGACGGAAGGGAAACACACAGTACAACTCTGGAACTTCTCCATTCATAGAGACATCGAATGCTTCAGCCGGTGCAAAGATCGTCTCTCCTTTGAACTCACGCGTCGGAAGCGGCGGTATTTTTGACTGCACCTGCGCCCAGTATTTTCGCAATTCGGGACTGCTCAGTCGTTCGGGTAAGCCAAGCAAGCGATCCGTCACCGCACGCATGCCCGACACGGGATCCATTGGGTTGGTGCATTCCCACCATGTTTCCAGGGCCTGAGCGGGATGCATCACCAGTGTTCCATCCGCATCTGTTTTGTAGTGCTCCACAAAGAATTTCAGGACTTCCGTGGCAAAAGGGAGGGTCGTTTCTTTCAGGAATGCCTCGTCGAGCGTATGCTCGTAGCGATCCAGCATCATGAAACTCATTTCGAGTCCAGATACCCACTCCCACTTGTGATAGCGGTTGTCTTGTAGTTTATCTTCGCGCTCCTCGAAGGGCTTCTCGCCGTAGGTCTCGGCAAACATTTCGCCCCAGAAATAAATGCATTCGGGCACATAAATTCCCCCGTGTCCCGTGTGGCGTTGCGTCCGATATTTGTGATAGTCGAATAGATCCTGACAGTACATTTTGTAGAGCGGATCGGTCATTTCCGCGTCACCCGAAGTCAGCATACTAATATAGGGCAGACGTGTGTTTTGCCACCAGTAACCCGGCCCCCAGCGACGGTAATCCGGACCGCGACTCTTGCCGTTTTCAATCCCTTCCACAGTGAAGATCGAACCGTTAAATTTAATGGGGTACGCCCCTCTTCCGGCGCAGGCATTGATGTAGCGCTGCAACGCGTACCCGCGACTGACCACGAATGCATCCTCCCCCTGCGCGCCCTCGGCTTCTGCGTGAATCCAGCTGCGGTTCCAAAACGCGTTCCACCACGACTCATGCGCGGTGCGACGCTTTGCGAATGGAATCGATTCGGTCTTCGCGATGACTTGGTCCAGTGCGGCCAGCCATTCGGTTTCTGTCGCGGGGTGTTCGGTGTGCACATACACATCAAAGCGATGGCGCTTCGATGTGGGTGAGAGCAGGTGCGTGTCGTCGATCGCCTTCGCATTTCCTGCCTGAATCACCGCGCCAAATGTCCGATGGAGTAGCGGATCGTCTCGTTTAAAGTCGGCCATCCCCTGAATCTTAGCATGCATCGCGGGCCCCACTGATTTGATGTTGCGATGGTACCACCCCACTCGGCCTTCCTTGTTTCGGAGCACAGTGTCTGGCTCCATCACTGTGGGGCCAAGTTTGTCCCATTCCTCTCCAGGGCGTGGGCGAAATAGATGCACGTCGCTACATTCCCAACTACTGGGAATCGATACCTGCTCCGTACGCCATAGCTCAACCGACGCGGTCGCTTCTGTGGCATTTGGTCCGCTGAACTCGGCATGAACCACGGGATGGTTTGCATCGACCCACAGGCGAATATCGGTCTCGCCGCAGCGGGCTGTCAACGAGCCATCGATCAGGCTGAGCGTCTGCAGAAACTCATCGCTCGACGGCGCGGGCTTCAACGAGATACGAACTCGGCCCACCTTTAATAAGCGCCCGTTATCACCCCACGAATCGGTTCTGGAAATATAGAACACCAAGTCGCCGTTCGGTTCAATCCACGCATTTAGACCAGTTGAGCCATTACCCAGCGGCATCGACCCATTTTGATCTGCGCTCGGG
>JAQXBA010000180.1 GCA_029252625.1 Opitutia bacterium
GATAGTCGAAGACAGTTTATTCTTTGATTTAGAATGCGCGGATGCTCAGACGGTGTTTGCGATGGGTGCGATATTCAAAGCGCATACGCCGCTGCATGCTCGGAATGCTGCGGCGGTGAGGAAGGATTTACCGACGCTTGAGAATTGGGGCAATGCGGCACAGTTCATCTGCGGGCATAATGCGCTCGCGCATGACATCCCGATCCTGCGCAACTTGGGCTATCATGATCTGCCGGACGACAAGGTGCTGGATACTTTGTATCTGTCCCCCTTGGCGTTTCCAAAGAAGCCCTATCATGCGTTGATCAAAGACGGCAAGCTGACCAGCGAGGCGCGTAACAACCCGGTGCAAGATAGTCGATCGTGCGCAAAGGTGCTCGCTGATTGCCTCGAACAATTTGAGCACAGCAGTCTGGCCGATCTTGAGATCTACTGGCTCGCTTTTCACCTGAGCGGTATGTCTGGCATGGCAAAGCTATTTGAGCAATTGGCGAAGGCATCGGACTCCACTCTGGCTTTAGGCACTGCAGCTGACAACCAGGCCATGCTGCTAGAGCGCTTCACCACGCATAGCCACGGACGCTGCTGTCTGGATTCTGTGAAGGTGCTGGATGGCAAGGAAGGCCCGCTGGTGTTGGCTTATATTCATTCGTGGCTTACAGTCGCCGGTGGCGAGTCGGTCCTCCCCTACTGGCTCTGTCGAGTGATCCCCAGCCTACGCCCCTATTTAAAGCATCTACGGCAAGTCTCCTGTAACTCCCCAGAGTGCGGCTATTGCGTCGAAATGCACTCGCCCACCAAAGCGCTCCAACGGCATTTTGGCTTTGAAAGCTTTCGCGCAAAGCCAGCGCTCAGCACACGACCCGATCGAAGCTTACAGGAAGAGATCGTATCGACTGCGATGGATGGACAATCACTGCTCGGTATTTTACCGACAGGTGGAGGGAAATCGCTGTGCTTTCAAATCCCAGCGCTGCATCGCTACGAGTGCACCGGAGCGCTGACGATTGTCATTTCGCCGCTGCAATCACTGATGCGCGATCAGGTGGAAAATCTGAAGTCACGTGCCGGCGTGCTGCATACCAATGCGCTGTATGGATTGCTCACCCCCTTAGAGCGCAAAGCCTGCCTGGAGGATATTCGGCTCGGGCACATCGGCCTACTCTATGTATCCCCCGAACAACTACGTAGTCCTGCATTTCGTAAAGCCATTCTCTGTCGTGAGATTGGCTTCTGGGTATTTGATGAGGCGCACTGCCTATCCAAGTGGGGCCACGACTTCCGCACCGACTATCTGTATGCCAGCACGTTCATTCGAGAACTGGCCCAAGAACAAGGAGCCGATTATCCGACGATCCTGTGCGTGACTGCGACCGCGAAGGAAGCCGTCAAAGATGATTTGATTGAGCATTTCCGGGATGAGCTGAATACCGAGATACGTTTATTGGACGGCGGAACAGATCGTCAGAATCTCAAATACTCGGTGGAGGCTGTCGATAAGTCCGCGAAGCTCAGTCGCATCTGCGATCTACTGGAGGAGTTCTACGGGGCACCTTCCGAGGATGTGCCGATCAATGAGTTTGCGACTCGTTGCGCTGCGAAGGGAGCGGTGGTGATCTTTGCGGCCACGCGTAAGCATGTGATGGATCTCTTTCTGGGCTTGTCTCAAAAGGGCTGGCCGGTGCTGCCGTTCCACTCACGGCTCGACGATGAAAAGACCGAAAACACCGATAAGCTGAAGAAGAAATATGTGCTCGATCAATTCCTGGGTGGGCACATCCCGATCATCGTGGCGACGAATGCATTTGGCATGGGGGTGGATAAGCCAGACATACGCATCGTCATCCACGGCGATGCCACGGGATCGCTAGAAAACTATTTGCAGGAAGCAGGACGTGCGGGCCGCGATGGTGATCCGGCTGAATGTATTCTACTGTATGAGCCGAACGACTTGGAGACTCAGTTCAACTTAGCGGCGCTCTCTAAGATCAGCCAGCGCGACATCCAGGGCATCTGGCGCGCGATCTACCGGTCGAAGCCTGATGCGGAGGGCGCGGTCACTCTAAGCACAACCGAAATCAAAGAGGCACAAGGTAGATACAATGCCTTCAACCTCGATAGCGACGACCTGACAGACACCAATATTAAGACGGCGGTGGCACTGCTGGAGCGACGTAATTTCTTAGAGCGCAAAGAGAATCGAGCCCGCGTCTTTGAAGCCCGTGCACTGATCACAGACATCCATCAAGCGCGCGCGAAGATCGAGACACTGAAGTTGCCCATCGATACGCAAAAATTATGGATTGCGGTGCTAAAGGTGTTTTGGGCACTGCCGAATAATGAATGTGCGGATGTAAGCGCGTTCACCGAGATCGATGAGATGCAATCTGCCTATGACTCGCTACGCGAGCATGGCGACCCGATGAAAAGCATGATTACTCTGGTCTTCCGCGTGCTCAATCAGATGGCACGCCCGGAAGTGGGCTTACTCAAAAAGGACATACTCTTTAGTGCCTTCCTGCAAAAGAAGCTAGCCCCCAAAGCGCTTGTAGGCCTGCAACATTTGGAAGCGGCAATATTGAAAACGCTTCAGGAGGCTGATCCCGACGCGACGGGGCGACGGCCTGTGCGACTGAAGCAACTGAATGAGCTGCTCAATCGTGAGGGAGTTAAATCCCACACGGATGGAATTTTGCGCGTCTTCCAGTATTTAGAAAAAGACAGTAGTAAGCTCAGCCGAAAAGAGCAGTGCCTGGATGTGAAGCAGCAAAAGGATAAGGTAACACTGACCTTTAAAGACGACTGGAATCGTATACTCGACCTGAGCGTCCTGCGTTTATCCCTGTGCGATGAAATTCTAAAATATCTAAATGCACTGCCACCGAGCCCACAAAGCGAAGGCAATCAATCACACATTGAGTTTCCCGAGTCCGACCTGATCGAACATCTGAGAAAGGATGTGACGGCTGCTTTCTCTGAGATCCCGGATTTGCCCGAAGCGGTGCACTACGCCCTACTCTGGCTACATGAAAATAAGGTGATCGAGCTACAGAATGGCAAAGCGCTCATCACCTCATCGATGACGCTCTACATGCGCGATCATAAGCGCGGCGACAAGCAGCGGCGATTCAGTAAGAGCGATTACGAGCCACTGCGCGTGTTCTACGACGAGAAGAATCTACAAGTCCACATTGTCGGGGAGTATGCTCGCAAAGCGATCGAGGAGCATGCGGGCAGTCATTTACAATTTGTGGAGGATTACTTCCGCACCGATACGAAGGGGTTCATCAAAAAATACTTCAAGGGCAAGCGGCACGTCTTAGACCTATCGACTGGCATCGACTCCTATCGCAAGATTTACGAGTCACTCAACAACCCGGCACAACAAGCGATCGTCGCTGCCGACGAGGCCAACAACGACATGGTTTTAGCGGGGCCGGGCTCCGGCAAGACACGTGTGATCGCACATCGCTGCGCATGGCTGCTACGCGTGCGGCGCGTCAAGCCGTCGTCGATCGTGGTGCTCTGCTTCAATCGCCATGCAGCACTTGAGTTGCGGCGACGTATCTGGAAATTAGTGGGCAGCAGTGCGGCGGGTGTGGTGATCCAAACCTTTCATGGTCTGGCACTGAGAATCCTAGGTCGCACAATGGCCCAGCTAGAAACTGATAGCACGGGCAAAGGTCTGAGCTTTAACACTATTATCCCCGAAGCGATCAACCTGCTCAAAGGAGCTTCGGCTCCAATCGGCATGGAAGCGGACGCCTTTCGCACACGACTTGTCGGTAATCTGAGCCATATCCTAGTCGACGAATATCAGGACATAGAATCCGATGCCTATGAATTTGTAGGACTCTTAGCGGGTAAAGCGCAACTGGGTGCGGAGAATCGCTTGCAGATACTCGCAGTGGGTGATGACGACCAGAGCATCTACCAATTTGCCGGCGCGAATGTTGAGTTCATTCGGCGATTTAGAGACGACTATGCGGATCGAAGTAATCCGAAGTTCGTCAAAGACGTCACGGTTCATTACCTGATCGATAATTATCGTTCGACAAAGCATATTATAGCAGCCGCCAATGCAGTGATCGCCCACAATGCGGATCGAATGAAAACCGATCAACCCATTCAAATTGATCAACTGCGCTTTAGCAATGCCGATGGTGGACAGCTAGAAGATCTGGATGAAGTTGCAGGCGGAAAGCTACAAGTCCTCCGAACTGAAGGCGAATTGGAGCAGGCTGTGGCATGCTTGGAAGAGATTGAACGTTATGTGCAACTGAGTGATCGGCATCAATACGAACAATGCAGTGTGATCGCACGAACGAACAAAGAACTGCTACCTGTGCGTATCGCTCTCGAAGCAGCAGGCATCCCCTGCTCCATTGTCGGCTCGGCCCAGATGCCAAATCTCGCCCGTGTGCGTGAAGTATATGACTGGCTTTACTATTTAAAGTCACACTCGGAAGCGTTCTGGACCGGTGAGAAATTAATCAAACAAGTACAAAAGCACATGACGCGTGGGTTCGCATTGAGTCCGGCGGGCAAGCTACTCCGGGAAATCGCGGGGGAATTCTTTGGAGAAACCAGTGGTATTGAGCAAAGCTGTGCGGATATCCTCGATTTTTTCTATGATGCATTGCACGAACATAAGCGACGCGGCTCCAATGGGATTGGCGTGCAGCTCTCGACGGCCCATAAAGCCAAAGGCTTGGAATTTGACTGTGTGCTGATTCTGGATGGCTCATGGTGTGAAAATATCCGTAGCGTCGCAGAGATGGAAGAGGCGCGCAGGCTCTATTACGTTTCCATGACACGCGCCTGTAAGAGTTTGAACCTGTTTCAACAAGTTGGCTATCGGACTCAATTCATTCACGAAATCCCGCCTGATATCAGGCATGAGCGTCAGCTCAGCCCCGTCATTAAAGACCCCTCAGCATTACGCATGCAATGCGACCTAATCAGCCTCGAAGATCTATGGATCAACTATGCCGCATACCTGCAAAATGGAGACCCACGAATCAAAGCATTAAAGGCAGTTCAGAGCGGCGATTTTGTAACGCTCCATCATGAGCAAAAGTCAGAAACTAGGGAGCGGCTAATCATCAAAGATTCCAAGGACAATGTCTTAGCGATATTATCCAAACGCGGCTACGCAAAGTGGATTTCTAAACTCGATCGCATCCACAAAATCGTAGTCGTCGGCGTTCACATCAGAGAACGAAATGATGGCGACGGCGATAACACAGGAGCATACGACACTTGGAGTATCCCCATCTTCGAAGTTTACTCTCACCCGATTACATAAGCCGGATCGATTACAATCCAGTCATATGAGATACGATAAACTCAATCCGAACGTCCAAAATTCAAAGGGCACTGCGCAAGCAAGATACGCACCGCACAAACCGTTGCTTCTCCTATGTATCATAGACTTAGCAGAAGCGGGTGAGCTCGATCCTCCGCTGCTGTTCAAGACCCCTGGTCTGCGATTGCGTTTTGATAGCTACTGGGCTATCTGCCAACTGCGCTGGGGCGGACTTCCTGGACTCGACCTCCCCTTCCATCATCTAAGCTCACAAGGCTTCTGGCAGACACTCACCAAAGAAGACACACGGAGTCGTGGTCCTCATAGCACCCACCATGTGCAGCTCGACGATGAATTCATCACAGACCTCGGCAATGCCAAGAGACGTGATCAAATACGCAAACAGCTAGTTCAAACTTGGTTCCCAGAGATTGAGCAACGCGCACTCTACTCCGCACTAGGATTTACCACCGCTAAGCTAAACCAAATCGAATGGACCGAAGCTCCCGACACTGGCCTCGAATCCACTGGCCGTGATGCACGCTTTCGCGTGACAGTAGTGACGCAGTATCAATTCACCTGCGCTCTCACCGGCTACGGCCTGCATACTCAACAAGGACACGCATTAGTGGAGGCCGCGCACATTCATCAGTTTGCCAAAAGTAAGAACAACAATCCCGACAACGGCTTAGCGCTCTCCCGGGATGCGCACTGGATGTTCGACCGTGGGCTTTGGACAATCTCTGAATCAAATCGGATCATCGTCGCCGACGAGATCTTCAAGGAATGGGGTCCCGAAAGCGAATGGCTCAAAGTCCGTCACAACCAAGAACCCATTTTCAAGCAAGACACTCGCTTGCGCCCCGCCCCAAAGCACCTAAAGTGGCATCAAAACAATGTGTTCGAAAAGACAGAGAGCTAATATCGGACATAATATATTCACATATCTTCAATTTTTTCCAATATGCTATACGACGAAACTCCTACACCTCCGACAACGTTCTCTAGGCGCTATAGATTTGCCGATTGGCCAAATAATGACATCCCAGTGGTGGCTGCTGGAGTGTATGCAATCTGGCATGATGAAGTCCTCATTTATTGTGGAATGTCTGGACGCGAAATCCACAAGGCACATACGGAAGGTAGAACTAAGTAGGAAAACGGAAGGGGTCATTCCGTATGTTTATATATAGAAACAAGCGGAATGACCCCTTTTCTGCCCCAATGCAGGTGTCCTCGATGGGCACCAATGGAAGGTCAAGATTGAGTACGCGGATGGGCTATTGATCGAAGCCAGCGGCGGCAACGCGTATCCAGTCGTTCTCGACCTCGACTACACGGTCTACGGTAAGCAATC
>JAQXBA010000192.1 GCA_029252625.1 Opitutia bacterium
GGGCATGACGACAACACTGTCTTCAGCGTGGACCCATCGAGTGATGGAGCTGGCCCATCTGACTTCGGACCTTTCCCTTGGGATGGAGTGGTCCCGCAGTCAGGCAATTACACCGGCGAACAACATCCCGATATGCCCACGAGTAATTGGGGCTATTATCCCAGCACGACCTCATTAGACAATAATCCCGGAGATACCCCCGGCTATGAAAATTATCAGTGGGCTTTAAAAGATGGGCCATTTACTTACTCAAGTGAATCAGGGGCATTAGGTGTCGATGGAGATGTTCGAGACCTCATGCCTGACGAGATTAGTGCACAATGGGCTGAGGGCAAGTTAGGGCATGCCCATAGTAACCCTTTTCTCATGGTAGTCGGCATGAATAGACCTCACGCACCATTCTATGCCCCGAAGGAGTTCTTCGATCTCTTCAGAGATGCACAAGGGAATAATACGGTATCTTTGCCGCCGCACCTTCCAAATCAGGACGACTTAGACGACCTTCCTGAAATCGCAATAGGCAGACCCTCTGGGGACCTGCTCAATAGGGGCTACCAGAGCGGCATAGATAAGTATAAGCAAGACTATGGCAACGGTGCGAATGAGTGGTGGCTTAATTTTGTCCAAGGATACCTCGCCTGCGTGGCTTTCGCGGATCATCAAGTAGGTGTCATTTGGGATGCTTTGCAGGCCAGTGATTACGCCAGCAATACAATCGTGATCGTAACCAGCGACCATGGCTATCATCTGGGCGAGAAGGATCACTCCTCCAAAACGACCCCGTGGGAAGAAACGACCCGAGTGCCGCTAGTCATCTACACCCCAGAGATGCGCCCAGGTGGCAGCCTTGAATCTGTGGCGGGGCTCGAGTGTAGTGCACCCGTATCATTAATCGATCTCTACCCGACCTTGAATGCGCTCTGCGACATGCCTGCCGATCCTAACGGAGGAGCGGGCAAGAATAATACGGTTCTAGATGGCAACGATTTGACTCCACTCCTAGAGGCGCCTTTGGCAGGGCAGTGGGATGGGCCGAGCGTGTCCCTCTCACACCTCCATAACGCTCGAGTGGACTGGCCGGAAGATACGAAGAGCCCATGGGCACTCAATCACCACGCGGTCCGCTCTCAGAATTATCGCTATATCCGTTATAGCGACGGGTCGGAAGAATTCTACGATCATTCCTTAGATCCGAATAATTTGCCCAACCAGGTAGATCCGAATGAATGGACCAATCAGGCTGGCAATCCGGCCTATTCCCCCGCGAAAGCTGTGATGAAACAGCGACTTTTCGAATCACTCGGCATGGCTAATACAGACAATCTGGTAGTCAACGGAAGCTTCGAAAGTGACCTGAGTAACTGGGTGGTAGGCGGCTCGGCAGTGGTCACACTCAATGCAACAGATTCATTAGCGGGCGATAGCTCCGTTTTGGTCACCAGTAACGCCACAGTGAGTAGCGAGGTAATAGCGGACTACCAGTTTAATGATGCCGACGGAACCCTACTTAATAGTAATCTGCTTTTTAATGATGGGAGTGATACTGGTTCTTGGAACTTTGGGCATTTTGTAGTGCAAGCGGGCACGCTCAATGTAGGCTACACACAAGAATTTAAGTCTCAAGATGTAGATAGCAACACAGGCGGTAGCACGAATACAGCCTACCGCCTATACACCCTGAACTCTGCCATAACCTCTGGCAATTTTGACTTCGTAGTCGATTTTTCCGAATGGGACCTTCGCCGAAATTGGGATAGCTCTGCCAGCTCGGTAGCAGGTAAAGGGGTTCAGTTTTCGCTCATGTCGGGAATCAGCTCAGTCAATGTGCGCTTTGAGACTAGCGGAACTTCTGGTTTTCGAGCCAATGTCTCGGGCTTGGGAGCAGGCAATGTCAATGGCGGTAGTTTTGACTCCCCATTATACCGTCGCGAGGTGAATGGAGGTTTACTGCGAATTTCCGGAAATCTCGACAACGGGGTATGGACGGCCTCTGCAAAAGACGGAGACGGCGGTGCCTATAAGACAATTGCGAGTGGTTCCGGTCTGACTAGCGTTGATGGCATTCGCTTTAATACTCTCTCCCCATCAAATGGATCTTGGGGCGGGGCGGGTGCAGGCAACGCGACTGATCCCACAGTTGATGGCACCTCTGGCGACTACATGCGGGTAGATAATATCACCTTATCAAATACGATTACTGCCTTAGGTGGGGGACTCGAGCAGAACATGCTAGCAGTGCTTGAGCCGGGTAAAAGCTATCATGTTTCTGCGTGGGCGAGAAGTAGCAGTTCGGGCGCAGTTCAACTTGAGATGAGAGAAACGAGTGGCTCTGGTCAGACGACCGATGTTGCCATCGGCAGTGTCGCAGCAAACGACACTGAGTTCCTGCTGATCGAGGGCGACTACACGATCCCTGATAACCTTACGGGACTCTCTCTGATCGCTCAAGGCACAGATTTTTCTCTCGATCATGTGCAGGTCTACGAATACCAAACTCCAAACATTGTCGCCTCCGTGTTGATCGATGATGGGAATGGTACGATCTCGATCGTCTGGAACGCGGAATTGGGTGTTTCCTATCGGCTAGAACAGTCGTTGAACCTAGCCAATGATTGGGTGGTACTACATAGTGACTTGATTGCGGATAAATCGAATATGATTTGGGCGCTTACAGAGAATCCGACTGGTTCCCGCGCTTTTTGGAGGGTGATTAAAAACCCGTAGGCAGACGTCCCTCATTCGTAGCTATCTCCACCATTCTGCTGTTGCCGCTGCTAGTCTGTGGCATGCATTCGCAATCTGTTGGACCAGCGGCTGATTCACTCCTCAGCGTAATGGGCTCAGCTCTCCAATGCCAATTTAAGGCGTTTGCGATAATTTCCAGGGGTCGTCCCATGTTCGGCCCGAAAGCTATTGATCAAAGAATTGACTGAGTAGTAGCCACAGTTTTTCGCGATCTCATCCAAGTTGGCCTCTGTCGTTTGCAGCAAGTGTGCCACTGCATGTGTGCGTTGATGGCGTATTTCTTGCCCAGGTGATTTGCTGTAGCAGTTGGCAAATGCCTTTTGCAGACCTTGCTGAGTGACGCCCATGGCCTCTGCGACATCTGTCGCCTGTATGCCATGATAGAAATTATTTTTGATCCAGTGCAGTGCATTAGCTACTAATGGGTTTGCGACTGCGTAGCAATCTGTACTGAGCCGTGAGACGACACCGCTTGGCGGGTGACGTAGGATGGAATCTGAGCTTCTACTAGAGTTAGAATCCAGTAATTTTTGCAATGTTCTTGCGGCGGTCAGGCCGAGTCCTTCCTGGTCGCTGTCAACACTACTGAGCCCGACGCTCAGACCTTGGTTGACTAAATCATCATTGTCGACCCCCAGTACCGCGATGTTTTCCGGCACGCGCAGATTGTTTTTGAGGCATATAGAGATCATCTCAGCTGCCGCGGTATCTTGGAAAGCAAAGAAACCCACCGAGAGTTCTTCCATTTTACGGCCCTGCGCTTGAGCGAGGTCCTGCAATTCTTGAATGACTTTGCTTTCAGTCCTACCCGCGGAATCAAATACGGTGACTTTGCCGCCATCCGCTTCCATGTGGGTGATAAACGATTGCAGGCGCTCCTCATACATTTTGATTCCATCGGCCGTTAAGGCAAAGACCTCTTTATAACCATGGTCCCTGAAATGTTCGGCAGCGAGTCGGCCGATTGCTTCATTGTCAGTCACGACTCTGGGAATCGATAGATTGTGGTCGCCGAGCCCGAGGTCGACCAAGGGAATTTTGTGTGTGCGAAAATATTCGAGTGTTTGTGTGCATTGCAGCAGAGCAATACAGCCGTCTCCTTGCCAATTGTTTAGAATGCCCTCGTTGTGGGTAAAGCTCTTCGGGCAATTCAGTTGCCAGCCATTTTCTCGAGCAATTTGGGCGACTCCTCGGTGAATGCGATAGTCGTACCATTCGAGT
>JAQXBA010000001.1 GCA_029252625.1 Opitutia bacterium
ATTGAATCGTCTGTGGCGCTGCTGGATGAGTCTGGCGTAGCACGTCAGCAACTACGACTCATCGGGCTCGATTTATTATCCCTTGGAAATCTGCCCAACTTTCTCGATCGCGGCTTCGACATTTCTGATGGCAGCAGCGACTGGTGGTCGGCTCTCGGGCCAAGCGATCAAGTGTGGATCACGCACAGTTTAGCGCACAGTGCTGGACTCGCAAAGGACGACCGCATTGAAATCGTGTTCGGCGGACTACTGCGCGCAATCACAGTGGCGGGGATCATCGGCAGCCCCGCAGATAATTTACCGGAAGATCTAATCATCGGGGACCTACCCTCGGTTCAAGGCTGGGCAAAGCGCCCATCCGAATTGAACCGCATTGAAGTGGTCGTGACGGACACGAGTCAACGTGCGGATCGAAACTTTTTGGCAGCGATTGAGGCGCGCATTCAGGCACGATTGCCAGACGGCTATCGGCTAGAAGCAACTGCAGAGCAAGCCGCGAAGCGTGCCAGCATGACCGAAGCCTTTCGCCTGAATTTGGTAATCTTGTCGCTAATCGCGATGTTAGTAGCGGCCTATTTAATTTTGCAAGCACTCGATGCAGCGGTCGTTAGGCGCAGGCACGAGATGGCCACATTGAAGAGCCTCGGGCTGAGTGCGCGCGTGCTGTTTGCCCTGAATTTACTCGAGGCCAGCCTGATCGGGCTACTCGGATCTATCGGTGGTTTGGCGGTCGGTTACTTGCTCGCGTGGGGCGCGGTGCACCTGCTCGCCGATACAGTCAATGCCTTGTATTTCGCGACGTCGACGCAAGCGATTCAACTGAGCGCTGAGGATTGTTGGATCGGGCTGTCACTGGGCATGTGTTTTAGTTTACTGGCTGGATGGCTACCAGCTCGTGATGCGATGCAAACGCCACCCGCACAAATTTTGGCGCGTGGCGATTGGTCGCCGGGCTTCGCATGGCTGCGTCGCCCTCAGATAGGCTTAAGTTTGTTCACGCTTGGTGGCTTCGCGTTACTCATACCGCCCTCGCAACTAGCAGGGGGGGCGAAAATGGCACTTGGCGGATTTCTTGCCGCTGGCTGCTGGATCTTTGCTGGCGCACTGCTCTCCGGTCAGCTATTAACGCGACTTGCCCAGCTGCTCCAGCCGCTCAGCCCGCGCGCAATTTGGCGCATCGCAGTCAGTCGCTTGGCCGATGGCTCCAGTCGCCATCGGCTAGCAGTCGCAGGATTAGTTGTCGCAGTGAGCATGGTCACTGGCATGTTTCAGATGGTCGGCAGCTTTAGAGGTACGATCGAGGTGTGGTTCGACGTCCGCTTTCAAGCCGACTTGTATGTTTCCGAGCGCGGAGTTACTGGCCAAGGCAACGCGAATGGCATTACCCCTGAAGTGCTGCACTCACTCTCAATCATTCCGGAGTTGGCATTTATGGATGCGCTCTACATTGAACAAGTCGAAGGCCCAATTGGCGTTACAACGCTGGCAGGGGCTGACTTTTCCATTTGGGAAGAAGGCCGCGTGCAACAGATTTGGCTGCGTGCCCCTGGGACCTTGACTGGAATCGTCGACGCGCAACCGGCTTACGTCAGCGAAACATTTGCACGACGCTTTGATGTGATGAACGGTGGCGCAGTCGAACTACTGACCCCGACTGGACCACAGCGAATTACAGTGATGGGTATCTTCGCGGATTACGGCAACGAGTTTGGCTCGGCGGTGGTCGATGTGCCCATCTGGCAGGAATGGACTCAGCGACAGCGCGCCATCAACACCACACTTTATTTACAGCCTGATATTGCAGTGAATACAGTCAGAGATCGCCTGCGCCTAGAATATCCCGGGCTGGACTTTCGCAATTCGCAGGAACTGCGCACCTTGGCATTGGGGATTTTCAATGATACCTTTCGAGTCACCGCTGCCTTAAATGGGATCGGCATCACGGTCGCCTTTATCGGCCTATTGTTGGGGCTGATGGCGATCTTTGAGGAATCTGCGCAGACCTGGCGGACTTTAAAACAACTCGGCATTAGCTATAAGCAATTACTACTGACCGCAGGGATCGAAGGCGCCGGTATCGCCTTCGCGGCATACATCAGCGGCACCCTGATGGGCCTCGCATTGGGCGCGATCTTGATCAAAGTCATTAACGTGCAATCCTTTGGATGGTCCTTGCTGTGGCAACTACCGTTTGGCAGCTTTGCCCTGTTAGGACTCGTGATGGTAACGGCTGGGTTTATTTGCGGAATTGGCACAGCTGCCTGGTGGCACAAAAAGAGATAATGCATATGTGGCGTCTTCTAATTATTCTATATACCTTGGCGTTCAACTCCCTTTGGGCGGAGTTACAGTGGATACAACCGCCCGCCGTTACCGACAAAGGCTATCGCGTCCCGCAACCCGATTATCAACCGAACTTACCCAAAGACCTCGGAGCCCATCCGGATTATGCAATCGAATGGTGGTATTGGGTCGGCCATTTAGAGGCGATCGATTCGAACGAGACCTTCGGATTTCAATCGACTGTGTTCCGCCTGGCGGGCGATCCGCAGCAGTCAGATGCAAGCGATGACGCGCATTTAGGGCGTAGTCAGTTATACATGTCGCACCTCGCCTTGAGTGATATTGCCCAGCAACGCTATATTCACGCGGAGCGAATCGTTCGTAATGGCTGGCAAGCCAATGCTGCCGAGCAGGGCTTGCAGATTTCAGCGGGGCCAATCACCGCGCATTGGAATGAGCCTGCACAGGCGATTGAGATGCAGCTCAATTATCCCGACGACACACGTTTAACGCTAACGATGTCGTCACGTAAACCGATGTTGATTTTCGGCGAACGCGGTTTGAGCCGCAAAGGTGCAGACCCGGCAGCGGTGAGTTGGTATTGGACGTATTCGCGACTCGACGTGATCGGGACTCTCACACGTGGCGACACCAGCATCGCGTTGAAAGGCACTGCATGGATGGACCACGAAATCTCATCTAGTCAACTGGGAGGGGATTTGGAGGGCTGGGACTGGACTGCCATTCAATTGGACAATGGCACCGAGTTAAAAGCCTACCGCTTGCGCCGTCCCAATGGAGGCAGCGATCCATGGTCTGCAGTCTATTGGATCGATGCTCTCGGCCAACATCATTCGGTCTATGCCGCAGCCTTCGAATGGAAGACCGTCAGCACTTGGACGAGCCCACATACCGGGCTTCGCTATCCAACGGAGGTCAAGATCCTGGCGACCAATCCGACCTCAAAAAAGCTGGAGACCTACCACCTGCGCCCGAAGCTAGACGACCAAGAGTTTACTGGCAATGACAGTAGCAATGCCTACTGGGAAGGTGCCTGCGATGTATTTGATGCGCAAGGCAAGCGCATTGGCCAAGCCTACCTAGAGCTAGCCGGATACGGCGACGGACTAGGCGGCAAACTCAATTAAACAACAAAGCCCTGCGCCAACTTCACGGCAAACACGCCTAAGTTGCTTGCCGCATGCGCTAACATACAGGGGAACAGTGAGCGATTTTTATTCCACGGACCAAAGCGCAGCGCGTAGAACCAGAGCGAATTCGCCAATAAGATCCCAGTGGTGAAAAAGGCTTTGGTGGTAAAAGTCCATGCAAAGGCTGCGCCTGCTTCATTGCTCCAGAAGTGGCCATGAATAAGGGCAAAAATCAACGAGAAGCCGACACAACTGCCGATCAAGGCGGCACGCCCTTTATTCTCGACCACCAAATAGCCGCGAAAGATCACTTCCTCCACGATCCCCGCAGCGAGGGTCGCAAATACGAAATACCAGAGCATCTCGCTCTGCTCTGAGGCGATACCCAAAGCAATTTCACCGCTGGTCTCGGCAGCCAAAATCAACAACGCCCCAATCACTCCGATCCCATACAGCCCCCACGAAGCCGAACTCGCACCCGGCATAGCCGACGGCTCAGGCTTATCCAACGATTGGTTCAACCGATAGTCTCCCCAATACATGTGCCCCACATAGGCAGCGACGCCAACGTAGAGTAAGATCATAAAGGGGGATTCGTTCATAGCTAGGCGATGGCTGATTGATAATGACTAATCGCTGATAAAATGACTCTGCACTTAGTCATCAACCATTCTTTATCAGCTACTCATCTCGCTAGATATGTCTCGAGTCGTCTTCGTCTTTGGCTACGTAACCACTCTCTTGGCGATCATGATTGACCTTGTTCTTTTTGGTGTAGGCCGCGTGCACATCTTCTGGAGTCATACCGAGCACCTGAGCCAGTGAGATCACAAAGTGAAACAGGTCCACCACTTCGACCTTGGCATTCTGCTCGTCGAATTCCTGATATTTCGCCCACCACTTCCAAGGCACCGAATCAATCAACTCGGACATTTCCTGCTGCATCGCGCGGGTGTAGTTCAACACCCACTTGGTCTTTTCTTCGTCCGACATGTTGTCGGTGTCTACGCCAATGCGCTTGTTCAACGCGTTCTGAAGATCAAAAAGTTCGTCAAATTTATCCATGCACAATCCTTAGGCGCGGCACTGCCCTCAAGCAAGTGCAAAGACCCACCCGCGTTTGCTCCTCCTCTGGATTATAATTCTAATCCCCATACTAGCATCTCTTGAAATGTAAAGATGACCCAAATTACGATTAAGTGTAGGATTAAGATTAAGAGTATGATTAAGATTAAATATTCATCCCGCCTTGCATGCACAGCCAACTCGAACTCACACCACACGGCACCGTCATTTGCCGCGACGACGCTCGCAAAGAGTTAGCCGTGTTTCACGGTTCGGAAGCAGCTGCCCTGATTTGTATCGCAGGCCAAAAGCTATCGCCGGGAGTCGATGACTCCGTGCTGTATTGGAAAGGATTCACTGAGCACTTTATCCGCGCGCTCTGCCAAGTTCCCGCTGATCGCGAACACGAACTACAGATCGATCCACCCGCGGCGGGCGAACTCTCAGATATCATCCTCAATGCACCCCCGATACGCGGCGCGGAATATCTGAGCCGCGACGTGCTACGAGCGCTCTGGCAACGACTCCTCGAGTGGACGCGTGCACAGCTCGAAATCGAGCCCGATTTAACCAGCTTACTCGCAACGCACGCCCCACGGTGGTCACGTGTCGGTCGCGTGACCCTGCATCTGGCCGAGAACAACAGCGACCCCGAGTATCCATTCGCCTTCATGGCATCCTATGCATCGGGCCTCAGCAAAAGCGGTCGCCTGCAGCAACTCCCCCTCGGTAAAGCACTCAAAGAATATGCCGGCACCAACAACAAGGACGCCCTACTCAAGCTGCTCGCACCGATCAACGCCGCTAGCAAACAGTGCAAACTCCTCGCCGATCTAGTCGCGACTAAGGACATTTTTCATCCACTCCTGTGGCTTCCCTCTGAAGCCTATCAGTTTCTGCAGAGCGTACCCGTACTCGAAGACGCCGGCCTCCTTGTGCGACTGCCAAATTGGTGGGAAAAGCGCACCCGCCGCCCACAGGTCGCCGCAAAGATCGGCTCGGCCACACGTAGTTCCGTCGGCGAATACGGCCTGCTCGATGTCACGCTCAATGTAGAGGTCAATGGCCACGCACTCAATACCGACGAGATCGAAGCACTGCTGGCTGAAGACGACGGACTCATTCTGCTGCGCGGGCAATGGATCGAAGTCGACCGCGAGAAATTACAGCAAGCCCTCGCTCAGTGGCGCCGGATCGCAGCGCACGGCGACATCTCCTTTGCCACAGGAATGCGTTGGCTGGCTGGTGCACCTGCCGACTTAGACTCGAGCAGCGAAACCGAAGTCTGCCACGAATGGGCCTTCGCCGAACCGGGCGAAGCACTGATCGGACTACTGAAACAACTCAAAGATCCCGCGCAGCTGGCTCCCCCGACCACGCTCAATGCGACTCTGCGTCCCTACCAGCAAGCCGGCCTCGACTGGTTGTGGTTGTGCACGCAAACTGGCCTCGGCGCTTGTTTGGCCGACGATATGGGTCTGGGCAAAACGATCCAGCTACTAGCGGCCTTGCTGCGCAAACAGCAACAAACCCCACACGCCGCAGCGGCACTGCTGGTGGTGCCCGCTTCCCTGATTGGCAACTGGCAGCGCGAAGCCGAAACATTCGCGCCCTCCCTGCGTCTGTTTATCGCACACCCATCTGAATGCCCCCAGCATATGCTGCGCACCGCACCCACCGAGCAGCTTGCCAATGCAGATCTCGTCATCACCACCTACGGCATGCTTAGCCGCCTCGACTGGCCAGCGCAGACTGATTGGAGCTGGGTGGCGCTAGACGAGGCGCAGGCGATCAAAAATCACCGGTCTCGCCAGAGCCAAGCCGTCCGCGCACTCAAGGCAGACGCCCGCATTGCCCTAACTGGCACGCCGATCGAAAACACTCTCGCCGACCTCTGGTCCTTGTTTGACTTTATTAACCCCGGCCTGCTCGGCAGCTCTGGGCAATTTGCGAACTTCGCCCAAGCTCTGCGCACAAACAACCGCGAGCACTACGCGCCGCTCCGCCGACTGGTCAGTCCGTATATTTTGCGCCGCCTCAAGACCGACAAGTCAATTATCAGTGACTTGCCAGATAAGACCGAGATGAAAGTCTTTTGTGGGCTCAGTGCGGAGCAAGCAAAGCTCTATCAGCACACCATAAAAACACTCAAACAAGAACTCGCGGCCAGCACGGGCATCCAGCGCAAGGGACTCGTACTCAGCTACCTCATGCGCTTCAAGCAGATCTGCAACCACCCCGACCAACTGACAGGCGCAGGCGAATACGCGCCCACAGCCAGTGCTAAATTTCAGCGTCTGACCGAGCTTTGTAGCCAGATCGAATCGCGCGGCGAGAAAGTGTTGATCTTCACCCAATTCCGCGAAATGACTGAGCCGCTGGCCGACTGCCTCACAGCCATCTTTGGCCGCAGCGGCCTCGTCTTACACGGCGGCACGCCGATCAAACAACGCCAACAAATGGTCGAGCAGTTCCAGCGCGAAGATGGCCCGCCCTTCTTCATCCTCTCACTCAAAGCTGGCGGCACTGGGCTCAACCTCACCGCCGCCAACCACGTCGTGCACTTCGACCGTTGGTGGAATCCCGCTATCGAGAACCAAGCCACCGACCGCGCCTTCCGCATCGGGCAAAAGCGCAATGTGCTAGTGCACAAATTTATCACCCGCGGCACACTTGAGGAAAAAATTGATCGGATGATTTCCGAGAAACAAAGCACCGCCGATCAAATTTTAACTGGAGATGCAGAGAAATCGTTGACCGAGCTCAACAATGACGAACTCTTAGACCTCATCCACCTCGACCTATCACACGCCACTGCCACACTATGAGCTGGGACGAATTCAGTGACCACAAGCCTCCTTCTGCAGCGCAGTTGCGTACTCAAGCTCAACAACGCATCCAAGTCCTCACCAATGAAGGCTACCAACTGACTCCGGTCCCCGCTGGATCGCGCAACGGACCGATCGCGAAAAGCTTCTGGGGCAAAGCATGGTGCAAACACCTCGAAGCCTTCAGTGATTACGAATATCGCCTCCCTCGCGGTCGCAGCTACGTGCGCAACGGTGCAGTCGTTGACTTAAAAATCGGACCTCAAATCGTGACCGCGATGGTCAGCGGCGCCGAACTCTACGAGTTAACCATCAACATTGATGCCCTTGATCCCGAAAAGTGGGTAGCACTCAAAGCACGCTGCCAAGGCGAGATCGGCTCACTGGTCGAACTGCTAAAGGGCAAACTCTCGGATGAGATCATGTCACTAGTCATGGACCCAGAAGTCGGACTGTTCCCCAAGCCCCAGGAAATCCACTTTAACTGCAACTGCCCCGACTGGGCAGACATGTGCAAACACGTCGCCGGCTCGCTCTATGGAGTCGGCGTGCGCCTCGACGAATCCCCCGAACTGCTGTTTAAGCTTCGCGGCATCGATCATACGGAACTGATCACGCTTGGCAGCGCCGTCAGCGATCTGATTGAACCCCAGACCTCGCGCCGCCGACGCACCTTAGATAGCGATGCGGTCAACGACGTGTTTGGGCTCGATTTGGACAATTGAGAACCAAACCCGCAGAGTTTTGAAGTCGCGTTGCAGCCAGCAAAGACAGGTGTGGAACGAGCTTACCATCGGGAGCTTGTATAAGCGCACCACAACACTGCCACTACTCACAATTACTTTTACTCTCGTCAACGCCGCACCGCTGGATTTTTAACACTTGCCGCATAAAAATTACTAGGCTAGCTCTATTTGTCTCGATACGTGACTCACCTCGAAGCCAACTACTCGACTTCGGCTTATGCGACTTCCCTGAAGATCGCCGCAATTGATCCGTGAGTCGGTATAATCGAGTCAAACACATGTGTTTGGCACGCTATGACTGATCTAGTGCGCCAGGCACCACTATAACATAAGTAACACATACATAAGATGCCAGAATTCGAAGAAACTGATTCACAGCCAAATCCAAGCCACAGCTACACACCCAGCGCAGATGCTTCCAAGAAGCCACGAGGACGCCGCCGCAGCGGTGGATTTAAGACCGAAGTCGCCTCTACCAGCACAGCAGGTATGGGTGAAGTCAGCGCAACAGATGCATTGCAAAGCGAAAAGCTCAGCGGCAGCGCTCGTCCACAAGATAGTGAAGAACGCCCAAAGCGTGAGCGTAAGCCCCGCGCCGAGCGCCCTGAACGAGTGGAAGCAGACGCACCCGACTCCGATATTGAAGAAGCACCGAGAGCACAACGCGAACCACGTGCACCACGCGATAGCGAAGAGCGTGCTCCTCGCGAGCCGCGCGCAGAACGTACCCCGCGCGAGCCTCGTGAAGAGCGTATCACCAACCCTCAACCCAGTGAAGACACCCTCGCCTCGATCAAGAGCGTCGAAGCTAAACTCACCGAACGCCGTGCCGAACGCGACGCACGCCGTAAGGAGCGCGATGCCAATCGCCCTGCAAAAAACGAACGCAAGCCAAACGCACGCGGGAAAAAGCCACAGCCTAAGGGCAAAGGTAAGCAGCCTCAGAAAAAAGGTTTACTGGCAAAAATTCTAGGGATTTTCGGAATCGGTAATCAGCCTAAGGGAAAACCAGTGGGTAATCGCGGAGGCAATCGTGGTGGACAAAACCGCCAAGGTGGCAACCGTGGCGGCAATCGCAATGGCAACCGTGGCGGACAAAATCGCCAAGGAGGCAATCGCGGTGGAGAAAACCGTCGTGGTGGCAACCGTGGCGGGCAAGGTCGCCGTCAAGGCAACGAAAAGCCACACTCTGCTAAATCACTCAGCAACGAATCTTAATCTCAGCACAGCGCATACAGTATGGATGTCTTCAAAGTTAGCGGGAACGGACCACTCAATGGCACGATCGAAGTCGGCGGCGCAAAAAACGCCGCTCTACCGATCCTCGCCGCCACCCTGCTAACCGACGAGACGGTCGTTCTAAAAAACGTCCCCGATCTCAGCGATATGCGCTTTATGATCGAGATTCTCCAGCACGTCGGTGCCGAGACAGTGCAACCCGAGCCAGGCACATGGGAAATCACCGCCAAGGAGATCAGCCATATTGCGCCCTACGAATTAGTGCGCAAAATGCGTGCCTCGGTTTGCCTGCTCGGTCCACTCGTGGCGCGTATGCGCAAAGCAGAAGTATCGATCCCCGGGGGCTGCGTGATTGGCCCCCGACCGATCGACCTGCATATTAAAGGTCTGCAAAAGCTCAACTGTAAGGTCGATATTTCCAACGGCTACGTCCACGTCGACGCATCCGAGATCAAAGGTGGCCCGATCTTCTTGGGCGGCCGCAGCGGCAGCACAGTGACCGGCACTGCTAACATCGTAATGGCCGCAGTGCTCGCACCAGGCAGCACCCGACTCGAATGCGCCGCGTGTGAGCCCGAAGTAGTCGACCTATGCAACCTCCTCGTTAAGATGGGCGCGAAGATAGAGGGCATCGGCAGCCCAGAGCTTATTATTACGGGTGTTGAAAAACTCCATGGTTGTGAGCATGCCGTGATCGCCGATCGCATCGAAGCCGGTACGTTTATCGTAGCCGCAGCCATCACTCGTGGCGACGTCACCGTCAAAGGCATTCCACCAAAACTCCTCAGCGCCTTTCTTGATAAGCTCGAAGAAGCAGGGCTACCGATGGAATTAGGCGACAATAGCATCCGCATCCTTCCCTACGAAGGATCGCTCAAGCCAGTCGACGTCATCACCCTGCCGCACCCTGGCTACCCTACCGATTTGCAAGCCCAGCTCGGTGCGTTGATGACCCAGACCGACGGCATCTCGATCATCACCGAGCGCATCTATCCAAACCGGTTCATGCACGTGCCTGAATTACAGCGCATGGGCGCAGACATCGCCATGGAAGGGCCGAGCGCGATCATCAAAGGTGCGAGTAAGCTTTCCGGCGCACCCGTGATGGCCTCCGACCTACGCGCATCCGCGGCCTTAATTTTGGCCGCGTTCGCCGCCACCGGCGACACGTGGATCCAGCGTATTTACCACCTTGATCGAGGCTACGAACGCTTTGAGCAAAAGCTTACCGCCATTGGCGCAAAGATCCAGCGACTAAGCGAAAAAGACATGCCCAAAGAACTACTCGAAGAGGAGTAGCGCACTCTTCGTGGAGGGAAACGCCTATCAGATTACAAGATGGTTTGCTCTGCACAGTATAGCTCCCATGCTCTAAGCCATGGAATATCATGATCGCAAACAGCCAGCGCACCAGCCTGTTTACGATATAGGAAATCGCTCCAACATCATCTTTCTTACGGTTTGCACCAGCAAACGAAAGATGATCCTAGCGAACGAGGCCGTCCATCAGCTAATCCGCAATGCATAGCAAAGCGCAGATCATTGGATCGTCGGTCGCTACGTGATTACATCCATCTGTTTTGTTCACCTGCGAAATATGACCACCTGTCGGTCAAGCGCTGGACCGCGCTCTGGAAATCGAGTGCCTCGAAGGTCTGGCCCGATCCGAGCGAACACTCTATTTGGCAAATTGATGCATGGGACACACAATTACGAAAAGGTGATAGCTACAGCGCAAAGTGGGCCTATGTGAGCAACAACCCCTTCCGTCATAAACTTGTGGAGCGGGCAGAGAATTGGCAACATCAGGGCGAAATGAACTCTCTGATGTGGCATGACTGAGTGGAGGGTTCCGAGCGAAGCGACATGACCACAAGAAAACAACGCTCCGTCGTTTCCACCCAGAGCCCAAGCGAATCTAATCCGACGCATGGAAATGACAGAGCATTGGCTCAAAGAGTGTCGCTGCGCTCGGAACCCTCCAGTAATCGCTAGATGAGTAAAAACAACGCGACGGAAGCCACTTACTGCTGCACCTTCGACAGATTCGCACTCATCGCGACATCGCGATAATCGAATACGTACTTTAGCTGTTTCTTAACGTACAGCAGGTGGGCCAGTTGCCCAAAGGGCCCGCAAGGCAGCACATAATTGACGCGATCGATAAACCGTACGCCTTCGGGATGGCTCGTTATTTCGTGGTAGTGCAACCAAAGCTTATAGGGACCAATGCGTTGCTCATCGACAAACGAATGCCCCTCTCGGATGTACTTGATCTCAGTTAACCATGTCTGGCTGCCGAGGATTGGAATACCGACGCGGTATTCAATCAATAGCCCGTTGTACATCTTATCTGGCACATCCGTGATGATCTCAAACGGCATGTCATCTGGAGTAATCGCATCGAGGTTCTTGGGAGAACTGAGGAATTCCCACGCGGTCTCCAAATCAGTATTGATAACATGTTCGCGACTGAGTTGATGTATTTTTGCCATGATTGACACATATCGGCCGAAGCCTGTAAGAACTTACTCTAAATATCCCTGTAAGGTTCAACAGTCGCTCTCGTTCATTTTTATTAACTATATGAAAAAGCTGAGAAAAATCATAAAACACGCCGCAGAAGATGAAGACAACCGCTTGCTGATGGCTTCATCGCCGATCTTTGTGATGCATCTGTTGGCATTTGGCGCATTGTTTACTGGCTTTAGTTGGGCCGCAGTGATTGCACTGTTGATCACATATGTGGTGCGTGTGTTCGCTCTGACCGCTGGTTTTCATCGGTACTTCTCGCACCGCTCGTTCAAAACGAGCCGGGTCTTTCAATTTATTATGGCTTGGGTAGGCACATCGGCGGCTCAACTTGGGCCCATGTGGTGGGCAGCGAACCATCGCCATCATCATCAGCACTCCGATAAGCCAGAAGACATTCACTCGCCAGTAGTCAAAAATGCCTTTTGGGCTCACATCGGTTGGATACTGTGCCGCGCCTATGGTACGATTCAGCATGATCGCATCAAGGATTTGAGTAAATATCCTGAGCTACGCTTCATCGATCGTTTTCACATTTTACCAGTCGCCTCACTCATCGGCGTACTCTACGCAATCGGCGCTTACTTGAACGCTTATTATCCAGCACTCGGCACCAGTGGTATGCAAATGGTCATGTGGGGCTTCTTCCTCAGCACCATCCTCGTTTACCACGTCACTTTCTGCGTCAATTCGGTTACACACATCGTCGGCAATAAGCGCTTTAATAACGACGACGAAAGCCGCAACAGCTTTTGGGTCGCCCTACTCACCTTTGGCGAAGGCTGGCACAACAACCACCACCGTTGGCCACTCTCGGCACGACAAGGCATGTATTGGTGGGAGTTCGACCTATCGTATCTACTGCTGCGCGGGCTCGAAAAGCTGGGGCTGGTCTGGGACATCAAAGTCTATCCAAAGGCAATATATGCCGAAGCGGAGCAAGGCTCGGCCGAAGGAGGGCGTGTTGAGTAATTACTGGTTGGCATTGCTCAGCATTGGCTTCATTGCGGCGACACTCACCTACTTGATCGCCTGGCGGATCCATCTTATGGCGCTGGTTGATGTGGTTTGGACAGCCGGCCTTGGCATCGCTGCAATTGGGTATCTTGCGAACATGGCGGAACCCACACTGCGCAGCTACGCCGTATTGGCGGTACTACTGATTTGGTCGGGGCGGCTATCGACGTATCTCATTTGCAACCGCGTGCTGAGCGGCAAAGAAGACCCGCGCTACGCCTACCTAACTGCGCATTGGGGTAAGCACGCACGGCGTAATTACTATCCGCTATTTCTGTTACAGGTACTGCTGGTGGCTTTGTTCATGTGTCCCATCAGTATCGCCATGACAGCAATCGACGCTCCGTGGGGACTGTTCGACTGGCTTGGCATCGCCATCGCCTTGTGCGCTCTGCTAGGTGAGCATGTCGCAGACCGGCAACTGGCAGATTTCCGCACTGCTCCGGCTAACCAAGGGCAAGTTTGTCAGCAAGGCTTGTGGCGTTACTCGAGGCACCCGAATTATTTTTTTGAATGGCTACACTGGTGGGCGTATGTCGCCTTCGCAGTTCATTCCAGCCAATGGCTGTTTGCATTGTTGGGGCCTGCTTGTATTTATATCTTTCTGCGCTTTCTGACTGGCGTTCCGCACGCGGAACGCTCCTCTCTGCTCTCCCGCGGTGCGGACTACAAGCGCTACCAGCAAACTACCAATACCTTTTTTCCATGGAAACCCCATCAGCCGAATCAACCCTAGGCGAAACTTCACCAACAGACGACCGCTCACGCCCACTGCTGCTCGAGCGACTTTTTCTGCGCGCGCTAGGCAACTTACACCAAGGCTGCTTACGCATCTATTTTCCAAGTGGCGCATGTGCCCAGAGTGGCGACCCCGCCTTCCCTCCGATTGAACTGCGCATCCAGCGACCAGCCTTTTTCAGGAAAGTATTTTCGGGTGGTAGTGTCGGGTTGGGCGAAGCCTATGTCGCCGACCTGTGGACGACTTCCGACCTCAGTGGGCTACTCACAGTGTTGGCAAAAAATCAAAAAGAGCTCGGTCGCGTACAGTATGGTTTCTCCGTTCTAGCGAAGAAGATGAATCAGTTTTATCATCGTGCGCGGCGCAATACCATACAGCAAAGCCGCGAAAATATTCAAGAGCACTACGATTTGAGTAATGCGTTCTATGGGACATTCCTAGACCGCACGATGACATATTCCAGCGCACGGTTCTCGAGCGATGAAGACTCACTCGAGCAAGCGCAGCTGAACAAAATTGACCGTATGCTTGATTTGGCAGGCGTCAAAAAAGGCGATCATGTGCTAGAAATTGGCTCCGGTTGGGGCGCATTGGCACGGCGTGCGGCTGAGCGTGGCTGCACCGTAAAGACGATCACCCTCTCGGAGGAACAATTTGCATATGCGAAGAACTGCTTTGAACAAGCGGGCGTTTCAGATCGAGTTGAGATCGCACTACAAGATTATCGGACACTAACCGGACAGTATGATGCCGTGCTTTCCTGCGAGATGATCGAAGCAGTGGGACAGGAATACTTGGACAGCTATTTTAAGATCATTCAGCAATCACTCAAGCCGGGCGCGAAGGCAGTGCTTCAGGGCATCACCATTCCCGACGAACGTTACGCGCGCTATTGCCGCAGTTGCGACTGGATACAGAAATACATTTTCCCAGGTGGGCACCTGCCTTCTTCTGGAGCGATCCGAGCCCATGTGGCCAACGCCGGCGGCATGGAAGTCGTACAAATGGATTCGTTTGGTCACGATTACGCCGTGACGCTCAAGCGCTGGAACGATGCGTTTAATGCGGATCGAGAGACCGTGCAGTCACTCGGATTCGATGCCGAATTTTGCCGCAAGTGGAATTACTACCTCAGTTACTGCGAAGCTGGCTTTAGAACCAAGCTGATTGATGTACAGCATATCGTGCTGCACCGCAATGGTGTCTAAGCACCGCTCGAGAAACGTCGAATATTCAATCCACCAGCACCTGAGTCGAGCATACGACTACAAAGTTCGCCTTTTTCAGTGCTTTGTGCTTTTTCCCGACTGCGCTGCAAGCAGCGCCCTCAACTCGTCTTTTTGCCCTTCTTTCAACTCCGGCGCACACTGACAATTCGTGGCTTCATATTCTTTGAAGTGACGACACATGTCTTGGCCATCCATGACTTGTCGATTGAATTTTCCGCAAAAGATGCAGAGTTTAACATGCAATTGAAGAAAGAACCTCTTCGCGGGAGAGAGCTTCGCATAATCCCCTTTGGATAATGAATGAGAGACTTGTTTGCAGGTAAACATTAGAAAATAAAATTACTTAACATCTTTTCCGGTCCATTTTTCTTCGAGTGCCATTTTGAGTTGCTGACGCGCACGGTGCAGAAGGACCCATAGATAGTTCGGAGTGATGTCCATGACCTTACAAACTTCTTCAGTTTCCATGTCTTCAAGCATGCGCAGTACGAATGCCTGGCGGGCAGGCTGTTTAACTTTATCGATACAGGCATTAAATACGTCCCAAAATTCGGTATTATCATAGGCCTTGCGCGGATTGAATTGCCACGGGTCCGGATTAGTCGTGGCGATCCCACTATATTTAAACCAGAAGCTCTCCAGCAAGGCCTCATCCTCATTATCGATATCGACTTTGTTCTCCTTAATCGACTTGCGGATCTGATCGACAATTTTATTGCGCATGATCCCACGTAACCAGAACTTAATATCACGACTGCCATCGAAGCGCTCCAGAGCTTTGATACCGGCTAAAAAAGTATCTTGCACACAATCAGCAGCGGCATCGGCATTACGCAGGCGAGACATTGCGTAAGCGTATAAGTAATTGCCATAGCGATCCACCCACGTCTCAGGTGACGCAATTTCTACTTTAGGCTGACTTCGATTAGCAATGATTTGATCACGATCATGGCCCGCGGGATCCAAGTCAATAAACGTTTAGGCCCTAAATGTTCAGTGACGCATAAGACTGGCCCCCGAGCTATCCTCCGATCTGAAGGAACGCAGTACTCGGCAGGGGTAGAGATCCGCGTCGTGAACACTAGACGATGCGCGTGCCAACACGAAAGGCTAGCTAACAAAGCAGCTCAAATAATCGAATGCGGCTCTAGCTGTGCATCACGGTCGATCAGGGTCTGTGCTGAACAAGGCGGCGGGCGCTGGTACACCTGTAGCTTTTTTTTATAATAAAGCTGAGCTGCCTGCCAAATGATCCGCGGCATACTGTTGAGTGCCGTATCGAAAGGATGCAGCAGCGCATAGCGAATGATATTGGCTGCATTGAGAGGCATGCAACACCCTTGTATCCATGTTTTTAATACACAGGCACCGTCACGATACAAATCTACTCGCAAGTAAATTTCATCCTCCTCGACCCTGAAAGTGAAATGATAATCGCCAGATCTATCATTAAAGGGCGAGACATGAAACGCTTTTGGGCATTGTGCGAGCCATGTATTGGCACGCTCTCCGGGCTCAAGATCTGGCAAGACATAGACATGCCGATCCCCAAAGGTATTGTTCACCTCGGCCACCACACTAATCAACTCCGCCCCTTGCATACGAAGATGAAAATTAACCGGATTGAATGCATAATTTAGATAGCGCGGCGAAGTGATGATGCGCGTAACTTGCCCGGCGCACTCTGGCCCTAGTAATGCATCAACCTGCTCTCCTACTGGACGATGCTCACCGTGCAAGTAATCGTGATCGTTTAAACGTAAGATATTGGACTGATTGTAACCAAATAGTCTGCAGTGCGCGGCGATGGAAGATAACTCTTTAGGATCGAAGCCAAAGAAAGTAACAGGATAAGTAAAAGCATGCGCGACTGGACCCATACGCTGATGAATCACTTGCCCCCGATATACCTGAGAATTCCAGCTCACAATTGTATCCCAAAGCGCTGCGCAACTTCGACCGCTGACTTAACAGCATCTTCATGGAAGCCATAGCCGAAATAGCTACCGCAGAACCACGTATTTCTCTGCCCATTCATTGCCACTAACTTAGGCTGTGTTGCCATGCTATCAAACGAATAAAGCGGGTGCATGAGGGTCGTACGATTAATCACATGCGCCTCAGGAATTGCCTCACTGGAATTCAAGGTGACCACGTAGTCACGCCGAGTCTTTAAGTCCTGCAAGCGATTCATATAATAACTGACCGATACAGGCTGCGAAGTATCAGCGGCCGCAGATTCGCGGATGAAGTTCCAAGACGACCACAGCTTCGGATTTGGCGGCAGATGTGTTGGACTCGTGTGCAGCACAACTGTGTTTGGCTGATAGCGCCACGGCCCAAGACGCTCACGCTCGGAGTCACTGGGGTCGGCCAGTAATTGCAGCGCTTCATCCGCGTGTGCGCCGATCACCACGTGATCAAAGTGCCGCTCCTTGCCGTCCGGCATCTGTAGCAGCACCCCAGATTCAGTGCGACGAATACTCTGCGGCGGGGTGGACAAGGCCGGCGCACGCGGAAAGTCGCGCAGCATGGCCTCAACATAAGTGCGACTGCCTCCCGCAACAAATTTCCACTGCGGTCGGTTGACCAAGCGCAACAGTCCATGATTCTCTAAAAAGTGCAAATAAGGATGCGCGGGGAAATCTGCCATTTTCGCTACAGGCGACGACCAAATGGCGGCTCCCATCGGATAGAGATAATTATTCAGAAACGCAGAACCAAAGCGTCTCGATTGAAAGTACTCCCCCAAAGTTTTACCTTCAAGATAACCAGACTTGAGATCGCGAGAACCAATCCGAGCGAAGCGCCACAAGTCTTTTAGCAGGCTCAGGTGCTGAGGCTTGAATAGATAACTGGCTTTAGGAAATAAAGCGCCCAAGGTATTACCGGAATAGCCGTAATCACTCGCCCGATCATAATAGCTGAAAGTCATCGAACTATCCGCCAGCTCTACTCCCAATTGCCGAAGCACCTCTGTAAAGTGTGGGTAGTTGCGGTGATTCATCACAATGAATCCGGTATCTACCGCGACGCCTGCATCCGCCCCCGACGGCACGCGTAAGGTGCGCGTGTGTCCGCCCGCATAATCGTTTTTCTCAAACAGATGCACCTCGTGCTTACGGTTGAGCAGCCATGCCGCAGTCAGCCCAGCGACGCCGCAACCAACGACTGCAATTTTTAGTGGTTTAGATGATGATATCGGGGATGTCACTGAGCTTGGCATATGTGTATATAAGCTTTATCATTCGATATTATCACTAGAAACTTACTGCAGCCTGAATTATTTGTAATGAATCCTGAGTTTATTCGTTTTATTGCAATGATAAGATATCGAAAACTTTACATTATTAGTAGTCTTTGTGCCTTACTTGCAATGACTGCCTGCAAAAACTCATCAAACGATATGCACACTCAAACCGTCCCAGACAGCGACTATAAGGCTGCGCTTGAGCGCTCGAGCCCATCACTTTACCAGCTACCAGCCCCGGGCTCAGTCGAAGAATCGACCATGCTGGCTGGTATCGAGGATCTATTCACCAACTACACCTACGAGAACTTAGGCAGCAAAACAACTGAGGTGTATGCAAAAGAGGTGTATTTTCGTGACGCTTTTAAACAATTCTCCCGTCCAGAGGAAATTCGTGACTATATGCTCCACGGCCTCGAACCGCTAACTGCTGCTGAGTTTATCTTTAACCGCGTGATTCGTAGCGGTGGCGAGTTCTACATCGATTGGACTATGCGCCTAGACTTTAGAAGCACGCCTCAAGGCACTTGGGAAGAGTCGATTGGCATGTCGCACATTCGCTATAACAGCGAAGGTAAGGTCATCTTCCACCAGGATTATTGGGATCCGACCGACATCGTTTACCGCCGCATTCCGATCGCACGTCAGTTGATCGCTTACACCAAAGGTAAGATGTAGCGGAGCTAGGCCTTTGCTCAAATTACCCTGATTCCCGTCCTAAACCAGAGCAATAAGACTGCATATGGATGGCAGGACTCAGACTCTAGGCATATCTTGGGTAGTGGCGTCCCCAATCGTGCGGGCTGCACTCAAATATAGTGACAGGAGTGTTGCTTCGACTGTCACAAAAAATGTTCATCGCCATTTAACGGGGAAATACCACTCAGAGCCTAATGTTCCGGATATTCCGTTCGGAAGGGTCGACCTCCGTGTCGATCACAAGCAGTTTAGAAATAATAGTAAAATTCAACATTCTCTATAGGCTGATAGTCATTTAAGCCTCTCCCGCATCGGTACCGGACGTCACGGAGGTCGTCCCTCCCAGGCGTCAGAAGCAACTCCACCGTCCATCTATGCCTTTCCCGCAAATCTAAGATCATCACAAAAAAGCCCCGTTCGATAACCGAACGGGGCTTTTTGAAATGAATTTTGCTTGGCTTACTCGAAGCTATGAGCACCGAGCTTGCGAGGAATCTTCACCATATTGAGCTTAGCAAGAACCGGCACGCCATTTTCAAATGGCACTTTCACCTCACCTTGAATGAGCGGCATTGCATACTTATAGAAGTTGTAGTTCATGCTCACACCGTCTTCATTAATCCAACTTTCAGGAAGCTTCTTTACCCCATTGGCGATTTCAGAAAGCGGCGTGAGACCCGTTTCACAGGTGTAGGTTTCGCCATCTCCACGAACGAGTGTGACCATCTTATCGGTCTCACCTGCGATCGCAGCTGCGACAGCCGCTTGACCTGCTAGGTAAGCTTCGTCGTTGTCCGTTTGCGAAGAACAGTGCACTGCTGCACGTTGTGACATACCTAGGGAAACTGCACGCGCCTTGATTTGCAGTGTTTCCTCAACGAGGCCGCGGAGGTATTCACCCGCACCACCGAGTTGGGAATGACCGAATGCATCAGAACTGGCACTTGCGGTGGACACGAAGTTGCCATCTGCATCGACTAGGCCTTCGCCTACAACGACCACACAGTATTTCTCCTTCTGCAGGACGTGCTGCACATCTGAGATGAATTTTTCAGCCGAGAACGCAACTTCTGGAAGATAGATGAGATGCGGCGCGGCATTTGGCTCATCACGTCCCTTGGCAAGAGCGGCACCGGCTGCGATCCAACCTGCACTTCGGCCCATGACTTCAATGATTTGCACTAGATCGTATTGGCCCATCGCTGCATTGTCGCAGGCGATTTCTTTAACGGTCGTCGCGATGTATTTGATCACACTACCGTAACCTGGCGTGTGATCTGTGGTGACGAGGTCGTTATCGATTGTTTTTGGAATACCAATCACGCGAAGATCATAGCCACGTTCTTGAGCGAGTTTGGAGATCTTATCGGCAGTGTCTTGTGAGTCGTTGCCGCCAGCGTAAAAGAAGTAGCGGATATTGTGTGCCTCGAAGACTTGCAATACGCGGTCGTAATCCTGCTGGTTCTTAAGCTTGAAACGGCAAGTGCCGAGCGCAGCGCCAGGTGTGTGACGAAGCGCGCGGATGGTTTGCTGAGTCTCTGCAGCAAGATCGACGAGTTGCTCGTTCAAGATGCCAAGTATCCCGTTTACCCCACCGTAAATTTCTTCAATGCACTCGTGGTTGAGCGCTTCGGCAACGACACCCGCGAGGCTGGCGTTAATGACGGATGTTGGGCCACCGGATTGGGCGACGAGGCAATTTCCTTCGAGTTCTTCTGACATAGGTAATTTTTCTCTGTTAATTTAAAAGATATGTTGTGTGTAATTTCGGCCGCAGTGAACGCAATACTTAAAGAATCGCGCCTGGCGTATAATTGGCCGCATCTGGGAAATTTTGAGCTTCTTCGCGAACCGTCGTGCAGAAGTTCTCGACCTGTGCAGTCGCCAACCCGGTCATCGCTTGAGCGCGGTCCATTATTTCAGCGAGCTTCGCTTCGGAAAGGCCCAGGCGGGAATCGGCACTGAGGCGGGCGACTAGATCGTTGCTGATGATCGTGCCAGCTCGCAAATCGCGAACCGTCTGCACCGCGTGTTCCTTGATCGCTTCATGCGCCTCTTCACGGCCTGCACCTGCTTTGACTGCCTCCATGAGGACGGTGGTGGTGGCGAGGAAGGGGCCATAGCGCTGATTCTCTTGATCGATCACAGCTGGGTACACTTCCATCTGATTCAGGATTGTGATGAAGGTATCGATCAGGCCATCGATCGCAAAGAAGCTGTCGGGAAGGAATACGCGACGCACCACGGAACAAGAGACATCACCCTCGTTCCACTGATCTCCAGCAAGCTCGCCCGCCATCGTGAGGTAGCCCTTAAGGATGACTCCAAATCCATTGATGCGCTCACAGCTACGGCTGTTCATTTTGTGCGGCATCGCGGAGGAACCAACTTGGCCCTTGGCAAACCCTTCACTCGCAAGCTCATGACCCGCCATGATGCGCAGCGTCTTAGCAAAACTGGATGGACCCGATGCGAGACGGACAAAGATCGAAACGACTTCAAAGTCGAGCCCACGTGGGTAAACCTGACCGACGCTATCAAGTGCTGCGCCCACACCGAGGTGGTCAAGAATACTGCCTTCGAGAGATGCTACCTTAGAGGCATCACCGTCGAACAGTGTGAGTAGATCCATCTGTGTGCCGACTGGCCCCTTGAGACCACGTACCGGATAGTTATCAATAATGCGGTCGAGTTCGCGAACCGCGAGGAGCAAATCTTCGCCGAACATCGCGAGACGCTTACCGAAAGTCGTCGGCTGCGCAGGCACGTTATGTGTGCGGGCAGTGATCACGAGTGACTTCCACTCCTCGGCGCGATTGGTCAATGCAAGTAAGGCCGCAACGGCTTTGTTACGCACGACCTCGAGTGCTTTGACTATCTGCAGCTGCTCAACATTTTCAGTCAAATCACGGCTAGTCAGTCCTTTGTGAATGTGCTCGTGCCCGGCTAGATCACAAAACTCTTCGATCCGCGCCTTCACGTCGTGCCGAGTGATCGCCTCGCGCTGGTTTATGGAGTCGAGATTGATCTCATTCTTAACGCGCTCATAAGCGTCGATCGCGTCTTGAGGAATGTCGAGGCCAAGTTCTTTTTGAGCACGCAGCACGGCGATCCAGTATTCACGCTCCAGCTTGATACGCCCTTCAGCGCTCCAGACTGCGCACATTGCCTTCGAGGCGTAGCGCCCCGCTAATACATTTGGTATGTTTTCCATAGCTTCTTAAATTTGAGAAAACGAAAGAAACTACAGCTCTCGCCTCCCCATGCGACCAAAAAACGGCAAAATTGCGGTTTACGCCGCACTGATGGTGTCAAACTATCCAAAAGACGATTCAGCCGCCGTGCCCGCCACCGACTCGCATTGTTTACATTATCGCCAACGGATGGCCTATCACGCCGAATAAAAACCATAATCCCAGCGGGACACCAGAATCATTACGACCAACCACACCAAGGGTTGACTGTTCCGATCAGGCTATCGTCATCTCTACCACATTGATCCGCGCTGCTCCGGTCAGGTGACTGGGCAACTTGGCGCTGCGCAAAGACGAATCAAGATCAGCGAGTATCTTGACTTTACGATGCCGATGTGTGGCTGAGACCGCTGACTCAATGGCTGGATCAGAGAGACTGCTTAGCCTTATAGATCGCAGAGCAGCACGTTCAGGAGTCCCAAGAGGCACTTTATCATCAGCTCAAACATTTGATCGCCAACTCACGGCACACTTCTTCTTGTTGATTGGGACGCTCAAGAATGCCTTCAAAGGCCTCAGCAAAGGCAATTTGAAATTGAATGAGTTTCTTGAGCGGCACCTTACTGGCGGTGACCGCTAGATTACCTAGATACCAAGGGTTCTGAGTGAAGACGTTGAGGTTACTCTTCTCTTCGCTCCCACCGAAATGGTGCCCATAAGTGCGGGCCGCCGCTTCGAGCTCGGACTTAGCGATACCACGACCACCCAGACGGATCGCTCCAGCATCGAGTAGCACCCGCAGCTGAATCAGCAAGCGGTTGCGCGATTGCAAGCTGCCTAACAGCGGGCGCGATTCGCTATTGGTAAAGAAATGGCGACGCAGTGCTTGCAGCGTCCAATCGAGCTTTAATGAATAAAAGGCGTCGGCAGCCTCAAAAAAATCGGCATCACCAAAATTCGGCACGAGATCGGTGACCAGCCGCTCGGTGATCTGCTCACCCGTTTCGGCTACATAGGTCGCAAGCTTACGGGTCTCGGCCACAATCAAGCGCGAGTTGCCATTCACCTTGCCGATTAAAAGCTGCACTGCCTCGCGCGCAATGGTCACACCTGCCTGCTCGCACTCGTCCTGAATCATACGGGCATACATCGCCGCTGCGTTTTTATCCACTGCCAGTGCCGTAAAATCAGAATTTTTCTGACACCACTTATAGAAGCTACGCACTTTATATACTGGCTGCGCAGTGATCAGCACGCCGACCTGGGCTGAATCGAGCGTCTCTAAAACCGCCTTCAAATTGTCCAGTAAATCGAGCGTGCCTTGCGCTTTGCCAGTCTGACTGTTGGCCATAAAGTTGACATCCTTGAGCCACACAACCTTGCGATCGCCAAACAACGAGAGCGTCTGCACTGCGCTGGTAAAGCGATTGATCGCATCTTCCACCTCGGCGACATTACCCGCACGTCCATCCACCACTTCCTTGGATAAATCATCCGCGATGTCTTTGGTCTGCTCTGCAAACCACTCCTTACCTCGTTCAGAAACAAGATAATCGTCGTCGCCGCAGATAAATGTAAAGGCTTTCGCTGACATGGTTCATACGGCTACACCGTATTAATGAAAGAATAATGAATGATTGAAAAAGGAACTGCCCACTGTGCCCACTCAACCTATTAGCGCAACGCGGAAGTCAGCGACGAAATTAATTAATCCCCTAGCGTCCCCTCTCAGCACTCAGGAACTCCTCCAGCTTGTACTTGCGAAGCTTGCGCCGCATCCAATCCAGCGCCGCTTGAACCGCGCGAGCCTTCACATCGAGCCGCCCACCCGTATAATGCACCGTCTTGCACCACACGCCCACGGGCGAGTGGTATCCAAAATGAATCGTGCCGACTGGATTCTTCTCATTGCCCCCGTCTGGCCCAGCAAAGCCAGTGACACTCAGACCATAATTTGCAGATAACCGCTCCGACGCTCCGGATGCCAGCGCCACCGCACACTCGGGACTCACCGCCCCGTGTTGCTTGATAAGCGACTCCGGCACTCCTAGTAAAGTGACCTTCACATCATCCGTATAACAAACCACACCACCCGCGAAGACACTCGAGGCTCCAGGAATATCAGTAAACGCATCTGCTAATGAGCCGCCCGTGCAGGATTCGGCGATAGCCAAGGTTCGATCTAATGCCCGCAATTCGTGATACACTACATGTGCGAGTGAACAATGGCCGAAACAGACGAAGTCGGCTCGGAAGATCTGCCGCGCCTCTTGCGCAATCAACTTCAGTTCAGCCAGCTGCAGCGAACCGTCGCGGCAAGCCAAGCGCACATCCACCATCCCGTAGTGCACACAATATGCCACAGCCAATGCTGCGTGTCGCTCAATGATCGGCTGCATCATCTGCTCCACCGCCGATTCACCAAGCCCGCAGGTGCGTACCTGCACATAAGCATCGCCCTCACCGATCCGCCCGTCTAGCCGTAACCGCGGCAGCACTTGCTTCTCGAACATCGGCTCCAACTCATGCCTTGGCCCAGGCAACATAATTAAAAATTTCTCACCCCGCTGATAAATTAGCCCTGGTGCTGTGCCCCGCTCATTGTGCAAGGCCTCTCCACCCTTGAAGCCATAACACTGCTTCAAATGATGCGTCCCCATCTCACAGTTCAAGACTGCGAATCGATCCTTGATCGTCGCCTCCACCTCAGGATCAAACACCAGCTCGACGCCCAGCACCTCGGCAATCGTCTCACGCGTCAAATCATCCGCCGTCGGTCCTAGCCCTCCGGTGGTAATGACCAAATCCGCATGCTCCCAAGCCTGTAGAAAGCCACGCTTAATCTCATCGACATCATCCATTATCACGCGACTGCGAGTAATCGAGACACCATGGTGCGCCAGCTGCTCACCCAAATAAGTGAGATGCGTATTTTCGCGGATACCGACGAGGAGCTCGTCTCCAAAATTGATGACTTCGACTGAAAGTGGCTTTAACATAAACAGGCCGCTAGACAGCGCGGCAAATTACGCCTACATATAGGCAAGTCAGCAGACTTATAACGCAAACATTACAAATGCCAAAGGCAGAACACACAAATTTAAAAGAAAAAGTCCGAAGGCTGCCCCGCAAGCCTGGGGTCTATCTGATGAAAGACCGCCTCGGACAAACGATCTACGTAGGCAAGGCCAAAGATTTGAAGAAGCGCGTCTCCACCTACTTCCAAGCTTCGCGCAAGCTACTCGTCTCGCAGCCCAAGGTGCGCGCCATGATCGAGCTCATCCACGATTTCGACTTGATTGTCGTCAAATCCGAGACCGAAGCACTGCTACTCGAAGGGCAGCTGATCAAAAAATACAAGCCGCGCTACAATACCGACTTTACCGACGACAAGCGCTTCCTACTCGTGCGCGTCGATCGACGCGAACCACTGCCACGCTTCCGACTCACTCGTAACCGCACCGACAACAAATCACGCTACTACGGCCCCTTCGCGCACTCCACTCAATTACGCCAAACCCTCGCTGCCCTGCGTAAAAAATTCGGTATCCTTCTCAGTGACGCCAGTCCCATCCAAATAGAAGCGGATCAATGGCGACTGTATGACGACGCCCGCGCCGAGATCTACCAGCACCCCAACGAGCTAAGCCAAGCCGACTATCGCGCACGCGTGGATGCCGCCTGCGGCTTTCTCGATGGCAAAACAAAAGAATGGCTGACCGAACTCAAAGAGCAGATGCAGGCTGCAGCCGAAAGCCGCGACTACGAAAAAGCCGCGCAACTGCGGGATCGTATTACCGCGCTGGAGCAGACCAGTGAGCGCACGCGAAAGTTCGAACGTCCACTGCACGATCCAACCCCAAAAAGCGCAACACTGGCACAACTGAAAACAGATCTGGGACTTTCAGCAACGCCCGAGCGGATGGAATGCTTCGACATTTCGCACATTTCTGGCAGCTTCTGCGTCGCCTCCATGGTCGCCTTCAAAAACGGCAGGCCTGACCGCAAGAATTACCGCCGCTACAAAATCAAATCCTTCATCGGCAACGACGACTTTCGCGCCATGGAAGAAGTGGTCGGGCGCCGCTATCGTCGCCTCAACGACGAACACAAGCCCTTCCCCGATCTGGTCATCATCGATGGCGGCGCAGGCCAAGTCACCGCCGCACTCAAAGCCTTTTTAGGCCAAGGGCTCGAACCGCCTACCTTGATCGGACTGGCCAAGAAGAACGAGACCATTATCTTCAGCGACGGTCGCGAGCCGCTCAACCTCTCGCATCACGATCCCGGGCTGCGCATGCTGCAGCACATTCGCGACGAAGCGCACCACTTTGCCAACAGCTTCAACGCCGAACTACGCAGCAAGAAACTGCGCGAATCGATCCTCGACGATTTTAAAGGCCTCGGCCCCAACAAACGCCTCGCCCTGCTGAAACACTTCGGTTCGATCGAAAAGCTCCGCGCCGCTGACGCAGAAAAAATCACCCAAGTCGAAGGCATCGGGCCCAAGACTGCGGAGCGGATGGTCGAGTTCCTCCAAGGCACCTAAATTCTTCGCAGCAAGCTGGCGAAGCCAGTTTGACCACACAGCGCTCCGCCACCATACAGACCGAAACCACCCCGCACAGAAAGTAATACTCGATTCACATTATTACTTAAATAATTAGAATAGATTGCATGCTGACCAAGGTTTTCAAACTGACCAGTAAAGGGCAGGCCACCATACCCAGTGCGATCCGAAAGCAAGTTAGCGACCGAATGGCTCGCGGACGAAGACGAAGCAGCATATAGCGACCTATAAGCCGCTCTACATCGCCGTCGTGCCGTTCCCATTCACCGATCGGAGCAGTGAGAAAAGACGTCCCGCGCTTGTGCTCTCCTCCAGTGAGTATCAATAACGAACGAGGCACCTGGTACTCTGCATGATCACTACGGCCACCCAGTCGAACTGGTTCAACGACGTCCCCCTTCAGCAATGGGCTGCGTCGGGACTCCCCTACGCCTAGCTAGTCAGAGCTTACTTGTGCAGATGCATTTGAAGCACGGCCGGCGATAGAACCGGCTCGTCCATGACGATTTTGTAACCAGGCTTCTGTGCGAGCAATAACACCACACTCCCAAGCAGAATGGTCGAGAGCGCTAGCGGCGGAACTTCTCACTGCCGCCAGCGGGACAATTTTCCCTTAAAACAGCGTTCAAGATTAACCAGCAATAAAACAAAAGCGATCAACACAAACCATTAACCTGAATGCTTCACTACTTTAACTGCAACTTTAGACGAAAATGCAATCAGCGCACAATACAATGCCGCCATCACACTCAACACGAGAAACCCGGCCCTGATCCCTTGATTCTTAAACATAAAAAAGCCACCTACTTACGTAGATGGCTGAAATTTTATCGCAATCTGATCCGAGGTTTAGAAGTCAGTCGTAACCACGACTCCGCCTGCAGTTGTAACAGTGATATCTGTGCCTGCCGCGATTGTGGCAGGATATGTTTCACCAGCGACTGGAGGGAGAGACTTTACGTAAAGATCAGGACCAACGAGGGCTGTTAGAGCAACTGTCTCAACACCGTTCTCAAGGAAGTATTGATCGGCAGCCGATGCGATTTGACGGAGATTGTTGGTAATCGCTTTCTCTTGTGAAGTGGTACGAACCTTTTGGAAAGCCGGAACTGCCATTGCAGCAAGCAGACCGATAATGACCACTACGATCATGATTTCAACGAGTGTGAATCCTTTTTTGCTTTTGTTTTGCATAATTATATTCCTTTTTTTGTTATTATTTTTTTATATATATCACTCGGAGATACCTGAGTGTATGAACACTGAAACGCATCACTGCGGGAAAATCAAGAAGAAGCCAAACACAGTTAGGAATTTAACAACTTTTTAACGCCCGCGCTTCATGTGGGTTAAATTTGCAAGTCTAAGCCACGGCAACATCCGAGCGATACGTCGCGAAAATCATTTTTCCGCCAGCAGACGGCACCACAGAGTCCACCTCTACTTGCACCTCTTTACCAATTTGCGAGCTGCCGCCATTCACCACCAGCATCGAGCCGTCCGGCAAATAACCAATCGCTTGCCCTGCATCTTTGCCAGCGCGCACCAACTCAGCATTCACCAGAGTTCCAATCGAGACCTGTTGGTTCAGCGCCTTCACCAGTGTTGTAATATTCAACCACTCGACCTCATGAAACTCCGCAAGTTTCGCTAAGTTATAATCCGTCGTCAGCAGCTTGGCTTTCATTGACACTGCCAAAAATACCAACTTCGAATCCACCGCCTGCGCATCCACCGCATCACTCTCGTGGATGCGTAGATCCAAATGCTGCATCTTGCGCAATCGATTCAAAATATCCAGCCCCTTGCGCCCCTTCTCCTTGCGGATCGGATCAGAAGAATCTGCGATGGCTTGCAGTTCATCCAACACGAAGCGTGGAATCAACAAAGCATGCCCCATCCATTTACTCTCACAAATCGGCGCGATACGCCCGTCAATCAGCGCACTAGTATCCACGACCACGAGCGGCGTCTCTACATTCTCAGGACTAAACCGCACATATGGTATGACCAGATTGAATTCATCCTTACCACGAAGCGCAATCACGGTCGCAAGATACATCGAGACCACATATAAAGCCAGACGGGCTAAGTACAGCATCTGCGCCAAATCCGGGTCCCCCTCTAAGGGTTCAAACAATGGAGACGTGCCCAGTAAATACGCAATTGCACCCCCAATGATCAGACCAAAGGTAATCCCCGAGAGGCCACGCAATGAAAACCCCCGCAGCATCAGGTCGATTAGAATCACCAGGCTCGCCATACTCATACCTACAAAAGTGACTAGCCACAAGTTCCACTCTGGCACCTGGTACGAAATTAAGACACAACCCAGCAGGCTGATTAACAGGAAGAAGATACGAAAAATGAGCAGAGTTTTTTTCATCAAAGAATGATCGCCGGCAGTCTAAAAACGAAGTGCGCCCGACAGCCACGCAGCCACAAAGGGGAGTGCCATAAACAAAAACATTAGAACATAAATAATCAGCCTAGTCCGATCTGCTTTTTTTTGCAAATCCGCTTGGCTCACTGCGTCGTCTAAATGCTTCATCGTTTCTGGATCATGCCAGAAGCGCATCCCCGAAAGCAACTCGAACTTGCCCCCGTCAGGTTAATTAAATGTCAATCTACGAGCACCACAACTCGAAATCCAGTCAAGCGATTACGTTCGCCTCGTGATGCACTTCGTGTCGGCACGCTGAAAATCGACTCCAGTCGGTCTTGTGCGTGCCCGCCAATATGACGTGCCTCCTCCGAAGTAAACCGATCGCCCGACTCTAACCACTCACTAACATTTCCCAGCAGATCGTAAAAGCCACTCGCAAACGGCGCCTTCTGACCGACCGGCTGTGCCACCCCATCTGCATCCACAATACTCCAGACGTGTTCTTCAAGCACGACATAACGCAAACGCCCCAAGGCTTGGCGAAATTCATTCTCTGATGGCAAGCGAACTTCTTTACCTAAAATCCAAGACAAACGATCACAAAAACTTTTAGCCTCGGTCCAACTCACTGAATCAACCGGATTAACATCATCTTGATTACGACTCGGATTCGTGCCCATGATCAAAGCATACAGCGCTTGAGGGACCTCAGTACGAAGCATGCGTAAGCCCTTCGCCGCTGGCACTGGAAGCAAGGCATCATACACACGATCCTGAATGTAGCCGAGATCGTTTTGCACCAAATTCAAATAGCGTACCTTCACCTCAAGCTCCTCATCATTGAGTGAACTGCGCGGGAACGCATTCTTCATGTGTTTAATATCGCGACGCAGTGCCACAATTACTTCCGCAGCCTCATACGTACGCCGCTCGGAGAGTAAGCGCCTCAGCAAATCGTGATTTTCCTCAACCTCTAGGCCCAGCTCAACGCTTTGAGCGGTCTGACTCTTTCGGCGAAACTCTATCACTCGTTCCGACGATGCGTAAGGACTGTCGGGGTACGCTTTATTCAACTCCTTCTGCAGCCGTGCCACTTCCCCATACAAGCTTGCCGACTTCAGCGTTTCTCCTTCTGCGCGACTCGCATCAGCCAAACTCGACACTGTTTCGATTTCGAGATGATCTTGCCCCGACTCGATCCCAATCCATTTCACTTTTAGGCCTTCTAGCCTAGAAACACTCGCTTGATTGGTGCCGCGATATTCACGATTAAGTTGCTGCTGAATCCGCATTGCCTGCTGCAACATCGCTGCTGCAGACTCCCACTCGTGCTTTGCAATAAACGCATCTGCATCTCGCTCTAAATCCAGACTCTGCTGGAACAACGGCTCAGCCGTGAGATAGCGCGCCTGCCGATGCAAACGAGTGGCACGCCCGACATTGTAGGCCGTACTCAACGGGAAATTCTCGTTGATTGCTTTTTGCCCCTCAAAGGCCTCCTGATACTTATTCCGCGCCGCCTCATACGCCTGATCATTCGCCAAGGCCTGTGCCTCAGACTCCAACCTCAGGCTGGTCACCCTCAGCAGCCCAGCTGACAAATCCTGATAGCGCTGGACCAAATTATCTAAGCGTTGCGTTGCCTGTATATTGTAGCCAGGCATCGCATCGACATATTGGCGCTGCAGATCCAGCGCACGCTTCAACAGCAACATATCCGGCAGCTCCGCCTGACGCATCGCCAACACCTCCTCAAATTGCGTCTCAACCTGGATACTCTCCTTGCGCAGCGCGATCGCCTCAACAGAAATCTCCACATCCGCGGTGCGTTCCCTATAATCGACTTCCTTCGGCCCAAATTGACTCAAGAACCAAAATAGCCCCAAAATAGCCGAACAGCTCGTGATGATGAGCAATGCGATCATGACTCGCTTAAAACCACTGGATTCGTAGGATCGGCGGGAGCTGGAAGACTTCTTCAAATGGACCATAATGGAATTGGAGCTGGCACTGTAAAAACGATCTGACTAAATGAACTGCACGCATGCCCCGCCGCAAGGCTAAAGGCTCCATCAGTTGTCAGTTGTCAGTTCTCCGAGAAAGTGCATATCAAGTACTGCCTCTTTCTTCTCAAATAATCGAAGTTTTTAATGTTTCAGCAGATTACAATACTCGGGCCAGGCCTACTAGGCGCCTCTTTAGCCATGGCGGTCAAAGAACACCGACTCGCCGCACGAGTCGTCACATGGTCTCGCCGCCCCGAGACCCGAGCCAAATGCCTCAACCAAGGCTGGTGCGATGCGGTGCACGACTCCCCCGAAGAGGCCGTCGCCGGCAGTGATCTGGTGGTAATCTGCACGCCCGTCCAGACCATCGTCCCACTTTTAGTGCAAATCCGCCACGCACTCGCCGCAGAAGCATTGATTAGCGATGTCGGTAGCACCAAAAGCCTAATCTGCCACGAAGCGCACCGCGCACTCAAGGACACCTCCGCCACTTTCATCGGCGCGCATCCTATGGCAGGCTCTGAACGCGCGGGCATGGAACATGCACAATCCGATCTGTTTGAAAAAGCGGCCTGCATGCTCACACCACTCGACAAGGCCTCCAGCGATGCGATCGCCAAGCTTAGCGCGTTCTGGGATACACTCGGTATGACTGTCTCGATCGTATCGCCCAAAAAACATGACGAAATCGTCGCCCACGTTAGCCATCTACCACACCTACTTGCCTCCACGCTCTGTAGCACCCTCGCTGCGCAAGACGGGACTTGGCGGACTCTTGCCGGTGGTGGACTACGCGATACGACACGGGTCGCATCTGGCGATCCGCAGCTCTGGAAACAGATCCTTGAACAAAATAGCGACGAAGTCTTACGTGCAATCGAAGGCTTCGAGCAGCAGCTTCATCATTTCAAAACCGCTCTCCTTAACCATAACTCGTCCGACATCATAGCCCAACTCGAACGCGGCAAAACCTTCCGCGATCAATTGTAATTCGAGAAACAACAGACTTTGTTCCTGTAGTTGCTCGAAAGGCACCCACTGCACTCACCTCTTCGGGGCAAATCGTTCCAATTCACCATCTCCAAGCGACTCGCACTGTCTCAGCATTTCAATTAAATGACCGATCCACTCCCAATTACACCCTTCACTCAAAAGCTCGATAAGACCATCCAGTTGCCTGGTTCAAAAAGTATTACCAATCGCGCACTAATTCTTGCCGCGCTCGCCGAAGGTGAAACACGTCTCGAAGGCTCTCTATTTAGCCGCGACACTCGAATCATGCTCGAGGCGCTGACCACCTTGGGCTTTAAATGTGTAGCCGATCAAACTGCCCACACCATCACGGTTAAAGGCGAGAGCGGCAACATTCCCAACACTTCTGCCGAGCTGCACGTTGGCAACGCCGGCACCGCCGCGCGCTTCCTCACCGCCTTCCTGGCTTTGCAAGTAGGCGGCACTTACCGACTCGAGGGCGACCCTGCCATGCGCGAGCGCCCCATGTCCGGACTACTCGACGCGCTCGTCGCACTCGATGCCGCCGAGTTCGAATTCCACGGCACACCGGGGCATTTCCCTTTTACGCTCAAAGCCAAGGGCTACAAGGGCGGCAGCGCCACAATCGATGCCAGCGCCAGCAGCCAAATCCTCTCGGCACTCCTCCTCGCCGCACCAGCAGGTTCAGGCAATGTCCAGCTCGCCTGCCCTGGGGTGCGTCCCGCTTACGTCGCGATCACTTTACAAATGCGCGAAGCCTTTGGCGCAGCGCCACTCTCAAGCGATGCCGATGGCAACTATTCGCTGCCTGCATTGCAATATAAGTCGCCGAACAGCGGCATTTACTCGATCGAACCGGACATATCCGCTGCCAGCTATTTCTTGGCACTTACACTGATCCAAGGCGGCCAGCTTAACATCCCCAAGCTCAGCCCCAATCCACTGCAAGGCGACGCCCACTTTGTCGAAGTGCTTGCCCACCACGGCCTGCGCGTCGACGCTGAATCCAGCCAATGGATCGCCAACTGTGCCAGCCCAGAGGCAATCGCCCGCGGCCATCGCGAGATCGACTTTAACCCCTTTTCCGACACTTTCCTGACCTACGCTGCGATCGCACCGCTACTCGGCGACTCCGTGCGCATCTGCGGCATTGCCCACACGCGCCACCAAGAGACGGATCGCATCGCCGGTATGGCCAACGAACTTTCCAAGCTCGGCCAACTGGTGAAAGAAGAGAACGACGCATTGACTATCCGTATAAAGCCCAACGAGCTACGCGCCCGCGCGCTCAAGGCACGTAATGCGGGGCAACTAATCGAGATCGATACTTACGAAGACCATCGCTTCGCGATGAGTTTTGGTATCCTCGGCAGCTTCGATCTGATTGGCGACGGCAAGCCTTGGCTCGCGATTCGAGATCCCCAATGCTGCGGCAAGACCTTCCCCGACTTCTTTGAAGCCCTAGACCAATTGCGTGGGTAAATGGCAAAGGAGTGTGGGCGACTCGCCCACGACGAACTCAGATTGACGCAAACGAAGGCGATCAGCCGCCACACTTAACAGTTCAAAGTTCCGTTACGGTCTGCTTCGTCCAGAGTCCGAGCACCGTCGCCGTCGTCGACACTGCAGCCACACACGCCGTTTCAGTACGCAGCACATGTGCCCCTAGATGCGCGAGCTTCCACCCATTCTTACGAAACACATCGCGCTCATAAGACGACCACCCTCGCTCCGGCCCGAGCGCAATCACTGCACTTGCAGCAACATCGGGCAAAACTTCGCCCAACGAACCACCTGCCTCGTAATTATCCAACGCCACATGCGTATCCGCACCATGCAGTGCGGAGATTGCCGACTGTAGGTCAGTATGCATCGCAACTTGAGGAAGATGGGTACTAAAAGCCTGCTCGGCTCCTAGGCGGATACGATCGCGCCACTCTTCCGTTTGCCACAAACTACTTTGCGCATACGAAGGTTCGCTGCGTTCGGCTTCGAAAAAATGAATGCCTGCCACACCGAGACTCGCACCCTCAAACAAAACACGCTTCGCCGTGTGCGGCCGCGGTAGGCCGATCAACAAAGTCACTGGCAAACTCTCAGGCGCTGGCTCCGTGCCAACCACCTTGAGCTCGAAGCTACCATCAGGCTCTAGGGCAACGACTTTCGCCCGCGCACGTGGTCCGTTCACAAAACCCAGAAACACCAAGGTGCCGACCTCTGCACGCAGCACTTTACGCAAATGCTGCGCACGGGGATCGCTGCCTTCAAGACGAACCGTCTCAAAGGCCTTATCAAAAAGCATTAAATTCATTCTCAATTCGCTTCTACAGATCTTGAGCCTTTCAGCTTTGCCTGTTACCGACGACGCCCGAAACGACTCGAGCCCGAATTACGCTTACGCCGCTTAGGCGGCGCAGCAGACTCGCTGCGAATGATCGGTTCATGGAAATAATTAAAACCTTCGAACTTACGCTGCTTAATCGGCTGATCGATAAATTTCTCAATTGCATCGAGTTTAGCTTGCTCATCTGGAGCGACCAGAGTCATCGCATCGCCTTCGCGCTGCGCACGACCAGTACGTCCGATCCGGTGTACGTAATCTTCCGCGTGCTCCGGCACATCGTAATTAATGACGTGCGTCACATTAGCGATATCTAAGCCGCGCGAAGCAATGTCCGTCGCGACTAGAATTTTCATCGTGCCGTCCTTAAATTGCTCTAAGGCCTTGGTGCGGGCCTTCTGCTGAAGATTCGAATGCATTGCTACACAACTGTAGTCACGTTCCTGCAACCAGCGAGCAATGCGATCTGCGCCGACTTTCATACGGCAGAAAATAATCATGCTATCGACTTCCATGCTATCGATCAGAGCGATCAACAAGTCAAACTTCTGCATCGCGCCGACAGGATACACTTCATGTTTCACGGTCTCTGCAGGCGTCAGCTTGATCCCGATTGAGACTTCGACTGGGTCTTTGAGACTCTTCGCCACAAGGCGCTTGATGTCTTCCGATACAGTCGCAGAAAATAAAAGCGTCTGGCGATTTTGATTACAGAGCTTAATAATTCGCTGAACATCATCGATAAAGCCCATATCAAGCATACGATCGACCTCGTCTAGCACCAGCACCTCCACCGAACGCAAATCGAAATTGCCCTGTTGCAAGTGATCGAGTAAACGGCCAGGAGTCGCAATCACGACGTCTGCGCCTTCACGCAGCTCGTCGAGTTGCTTGCCATAGCCGACCCCACCATGAATCAGGCAGCACTTCGGCGCACAGTATTTACCGTAGGATGCAAATTGATCTTCGACCTGAGCCGCAAGCTCACGTGTCGGGCCGAGTACGAGGCAACGTGGTGGTGCGCCTTTTTTGTGACCGCCAAGGCGATGTAGAATCGGTAACGCATAGGCCGCAGTCTTACCAGTTCCAGTCTGCGCTGAGCCGATAACATCTTTACCTAGAAGAATGTGCGGGATGGAGCCGGCTTGAATAGGAGTCGGCGTAGTGAAACCGAACTCGTCGATAGATTTTAAAATAGACTCGTCGAGTCCAAGATCGTGGAACGTCATGATATGTGGTCTGGGTGAAAAGCCCGGCCAACTTACGCATCCGGGTCCAATTAAGAAGTCGCGTAGCGTGCGTGTATTTCTTTGAGAATCAAGGAGAAAGCGCACCTGCAGAATATCGAGGTGCTGGTCGCCCGGCCTTACTGAGACTCTTAATCTTACCCGTAATCCTAATCCTCGAAGCACCGCCACCGAGACTCTGTGCCGATTAAGATTGCGAGTAAGGGTATCATTAAGACTGAGTTCGGGGTAAAACGGAAAGCCAACCGATAAATGTAGGGCCTAATCAGTATCCATATGACGGGGGTCAGAATTATAACCACATTTCAAGCGGATCGGAGCGATCACGGTGTGATAGTGCAGCCCCAATCTCATCGTATACAAATACCCATGCTCGCGCCTCAAAAAAGGTTCGATTCGAACCGATCCCAGTTGGCAATCTCCAGTGCTCGACATCTGCGACTCAAGCCATATCTTTGGCCATGAATGACTGGTCTGCGCTCACCTCGAAATATAGTAACGCTTAGTGTCGTCGTTGCGCTGCTGCTATTGAGCAGCGGCCTCGCCCATTTGGGCAAGCCATGGCTTTCGCTCGTGCCGAGCGGCGCCGCATTGCTGGTCGTATTTATTACGCGCAGTGCCTTGATCGGGCTGCTAGTCGGCGCAACATGCGGCGCCCTGTTGGTGACTAATGGAGCGCCGCTCGCCGCAGCTGAGCAGCTCGCATTACAACAGTTTTGGCCGATCTTTAGCTCTTCTTGGAAGCTGAGTGCGATTCTTTTTACCTTAATTTTAGGAGGCTTTGTTACCCTAGTCGAAGCGGGCGGTGGACTGCAAGGCTTGGTCAAAAGATTGCTCGGCTCTGGGCGAGCGCCGCACAAGCGCATGCAATTGACGGTGTTTGGATTTGGCCTGTTGGTGTTTTTCGATGGCTTGGCAAACACGATGTTGATTGGCAGACTTTTGCGCTCGGCGGCAGATCGCTGTGGCGTGTCGCGGCAGAAGTTAGCCTATCTCGCCGATACCACCGGCTCCGCAGTCGCGTGCTTAGCTTTTATATCCACGTGGATCGCCTTTCAGCTATCGATGATCCACGAGGGGTTTGCATTGGTGGGGCGTGAAGTCAGCGCTTACACCTACTTTTTTAAATCCCTGCCCTTTAATTATTATTGCTGGTTCGCACTGCTTTTGGCCTTGGTTTCCATTTTACGCGAGTTTAACCCAGGCTCGATGGCTAAGGCCGAACGTTTGGCGCGTACGATGCCGCGGCGCGATGCTCAAACGTCACCCATCCATGCGAATCATTGGGGCTTAGCGATTGTGCCGATCTTAGTCCTCACGTTCTCAATCCCATTGCTAACTTATGCGATTGGCGCGGAATCGCTGCTACCATTCAGCCTAAGCAAATTCGCGCAGGCCTACGGACGCGCCGAGACTTATGTGCCGCAGATTCTCGTGGCCGCCAGCGTACTGGCCACCTTAGTTGCTGCCGCTGCGCTAATGAGGGCTGCGAAGACAGGCGCATGCTCGTCCGCGGGCACGGTCTTCCTCTCGGGCGTGCGTGAGATCGCAAAACCAACGATAGTACTGATTGCGGCTTGGATGTTGGGCGCAGTAATTAGTCAGCTAGGGACAGCGGATCATCTGAGTGCATTGCTAGAAGGGCGCATCTCGGCGGAATTTCTGCCCGCGATGATCTTCCTATTTGGCGCGGTGATCTCATTTTCCACCGGCACATCATGGGGCACGATGGGCGTGCTCATGCCGCTGGCGATCCCGGTCATATTTGCGATGACTGGAGAAAGTTCAGACGCAGAGCGCGATCGCACCGTCGCCGCTGCGATCGGTGCAGTCTTCAGTGGTGCGGTATTCGGCGATCACTGTAGTCCTTTTAGCGATACCACGATTGTCGCATCGATCGCCTCAGGCGTTGAACCGCTGGATCATGTGCGCACGCAAATGCCGTTCGCGCTGATTGCTGCGCTGATCGCCCTCGTGCTCGGATTCTTGCCGACTGGCTTTGGTTTGCCCGCTTGGGCTGCACTTGCCCTTGGCGGCGCTTGCTTGGTATTGCTTCCAACTGTTTCTCGCAAATGCGACCAGACCTGTCCCCGCGACTAATCGGGACGCAAGGATCAGCATAATGCACACCTCTGGTTTTTAGGCGACAGCTCCGAAGGCTTGCGCTCAGTCGACAAACTCCATTCAGTAATCCCTATGACTACGTCCTATCGAGGCCGCATCGCACCGACTCCGACAGGGTATTTACACCTTGGCCATGCGCGCACCTTCTGGATCGCGATGGAGCGTGCCCGCGAGGCCGGCGGCACATTAATCTACCGCGATGAAGACATCGACCCCGACCGCTGCAAGCCGGAGTTTGCTGAAGCAGCCATTGAGGACCTGCACTGGTTCGGTTGTCAGTGGGACGAAGGTCCGGATATCGGCGGCCCCCTTGCCCCGTATTTGCAAAGCAAACGTATGCCACAGTTTCTTGCTGCATGGAAGCACCTCAAACAAGCTGGCTACATCTACCCCTGCGATCAATCGCGTAAAGATGTCGCTTGGGCCACTCAAGCACCGCACGGCGACGAAAAAGATCGCGAAGCGATTTACCCCGAACACCTGCGCCCGCCGATTGGCACTGGCAAAACCGCCAGTGAGCCAGGCGCGATCAACTGGCGCTTCCGTGTGCCAAGCAACCGGACGATCGAATTTGACGATCTCAGCCTAGGCCCCTGCGCCTTCGAGTGCCTGCGTGACTTTGGTGATTTCCTCGTTTGGCGTAAAGATGGGCAACCCGCTTACGAGCTCGCCGTGGTAGTCGATGACTCCGCGATGGCCATCACCGAAGTCGTGCGCGGAGAAGATTTACTGATCTCAACCGCCCGCCAATTGCTGATCTACGAGGCCCTCGGCTTGACCGCGCCAGACTTTTACCACACCCCCTTGCTCTGCGACTCCAACGGTCAAAGACTCGCCAAGCGCCATCACTCGCTTAGCCTACGTGAATTACGTGAAGCGGGTCAAACACCAGAAACACTACGAAAGTCAGATGACTGGTGGTCGGACTTGGAGGATTAAGAAGGAAGGGTTAACCGCGGATTACGCGGATGTCACGGATCTGAATTATCCTGATAATCCACGTAATCCGCGGTTAAATATTCTCAAAGTAGCGACTGACTTTACGTTAGGAGAAAGGATCGCGGGATAAACCCGCTCGCTACAATTTCGAAAATATGCGGCTTATTAGATTCACGTTCATTAACGTCCATTAACGGTTAAAAAATTTCAGCCTTCCCGCTTTTCCTGTTTTCAGCTTTTATCAACCGCATGATCGACGAAGAAATACGGCAACTGGATGAATTAAAGAATAATCTAATGGTCTGGCTGGCCGAAAAAGGCGCGGGACTACTGGTCGCTATTATTATTATTGCCCTCGGGTTCTGGCTAGCCAAGCGCCTCGCCAATCTGATTATTAAGCTTTGTGACAAGCGCGGGATCGACGTCACTCTTGCCCGCTTCTTCGCTGGGTTTTCAAAAATCGTCGTCGTCGTCTTTGCCACGATCATGGCACTGAGTAAGCTCAATGTCGAAATCACCCCCTTTATCGCCCTATTAGGTGCCAGCGCCTTCGGCCTCAGCCTCGCCGTCCAAGGGCCCGTCTCCAATTACGGAGCGGGCATCGTGCTGATCATTACCCGTCCCTTCAAAGTCGGCGACACCCTCACGCTGAACGGCCTCACTGGCCAAGTCGACTGTGTGAACTTGGGTAATATTCAACTCCTCAACGAAGACGAACAGCGTATCACCATCCCGAATCGCAACGTCCTCGGCGAAATTTTCACGAACTCTTACGACTATAGCATCATCGAAGCGGTCGTCGGTATCGACTACAAAACTGATCCGGAAAATGCGATCAGCTGTATTACTGCGGCCATTCAAACCGTCGCAGACGTGGCACCAAATCGTGCCGCCGACGTCGGCATCGATGATTTTGGGGATTCCTCGATCAACATTGGCTACCGCGTCTGGGTGCCGACCAATTGCTATCACCGTACCCGCTACGCCGTGAACCTAGCCATCTTCCGCGCCCTCGAAACCGCCAACATTACCATCCCTTTCCCACAGCGCGATGTGCACCTGATCCAGCCGAAGGCCGAAGAAACTGAAGGTTAAACCTTGTAAGGGCGAGGCTTGCCATGCCCGCAATGTAGAGGCAGCGCGGTTCGACGCGGTGATCCACCCTCCCGAAGTTGACTTAACAAAGGAGGGACCTCCTCAGTGCCTGATGCGTTCTACACCGAGATCCGCAATACACAGTCGATTCGGCGGGCGGGCCCAGGCTCGCCTCTAGGTCATTTTCCGGAATGGCTTCGGCAGTATTTCAGCTTTTCAGTTTTTTAGCATTTCAGCTTTTCCCAAAAAATGCCTTTCTTAGTGGCATATGTCAGAAAGTTCCGGATTCAAAATTATCGCAGTTGATGGCGGCGCAGCCACGGGCAAGTCCTCGACCTCCCGCGCCATCGCCGAGCGACTCAAGCTAATGCACGTCGATACCGGCGCGCATTACCGCACGCTGACCTATGCGTTGCTCAATGCAGGAGCCGACTCGGCGGCACCGAACGCCATCCCTGCGCTACTTGAATCACTTCAGCTCGACACCACGATCCAGGGCCGCAGCGCACTGCTTAGTATCAACGGTCATGTGCCTGCCGACGCCCAGATCCGCTCTCCCGAGGTCAATGCCAAGGTTTCCAAATTTGCCGCCCTCGAATCGGTCCGTGAATTTCTGTTCCAATACCAACGCAGTCAAGCACAAGTCGCTCGCGATCTCGCCGAGTTTACTGGACTGATTATGGAAGGCCGCGACATCGGCTCGATCATTTTCCCCAATGCAGACTTCCGCTTTTTCCTATTTGCCGACGAAGCTACTCGTGCTGCACGCCGTTCGAACGACGGTCAGACCGACTCCATTGCCGAACGCGACAAGCGCGACAGCCAGCGCAAAACCGCGCCGCTAGTCTGCCCCGAAGGGGCCATCCGCGTCGATACCGGCCCGCTCCCACTGGAAAGCGTCGTCGAACACATTTGTGCAATCATTACTGCCTAGTTTTTTAGCTATTATCCATTACTCATTCGATTTCATGCCCAACACACGTCCACAAATCCCGCCCTTTTACGAATGCATTCGCGTCATCGCAGACTGGTTTTTTAGCACGTTCTACGACTACTCTACTTCAGGAATGAACAGCGTGCCGCTGACAGGCAGTGCGATTTTTGCGGCTAACCACATCAGCTTCTACGATCCACCTGCGATCGGCGCTCAAGTGCACCGTCCCTTCAATTACTTCGCTCGTGACACACTCTATAAAGGCTTGTTTGGCAAAGCACTGCTCAAGCTAGAGACGATCCCCGTGGCTCGCAACAACGCCGACGTCAAGTCACTCAAAGCGCTCTTTAAGGCGCTCAAAAAGAAGGGGGCAGTCGCAATGTATCCCGAAGGCACACGCTCGGCCGACGGCAAACTCGCCGAACCCAAGCCAGGCGCCGGCATGATTGCGTGCAAATCCAAGGCCATCGTGATCCCAACGCGCATCTTCGGCACCTACGAAGCCTACGGCCGCAATCACAAGCTGCCGACTCTCGGCGGCTCAATCCACATCGCTTACGGCAAGCCAATGACCACCGCCGAAATCGACCCCGGCAAAGACCACCCCGAACGCTACCTAGAAGCCTCCCGCCGCATCATGGCCGAAATCGCCAAACTCGAGGCACCCAAAACCATTGTGATTTGAACGGTTAATGGACGTTAATCAGACAGAAGTATTAGTATTCAAAATTGTGGGAGCAGCTATGACTGTCCACAACACCATTGGACACGGACTTCGCGAGAAAACCTACGAACGAGCACTTGTTGTTGAATTCCAACACCTAGGGATCAGCTACGATCAGCAGCACAGGCATCCAGTGCCTTATCGAAACGTAAAGGTCGACGAATACATTCCCGGCCTAGAGGTGGAAGATCTAATTGTCGTTGTACAAAGGTCGTCACACAGATTCATGATGACGACATCGGCCAAATCATCAACTACCTCAAGATCACAGGTAAAAACACTGGTCTCATCTTAAATTTCAAACATCCAAAATTAGAGTGGCGCAAAGTCACCTATAACCCATCATCCCCGTCATAAATTAACGTCCATTAACGTCCATTAACGTCCATTAACGGTCATTAACGGTCAAAATACTTTTAATATCATGAGCAATCCAGCTGATCGCTACGCCCAACGCGGCGTCTCCTCTTCCAAATCCGAAGTCCACGCCGTCGTAGATAAGCTCGACCGTGGCGTCTTTCCCGGTGCTTTTTGCAAAATCGGTGCCGACATCCTTACCGGCAACCCCGACAAGTGTAATATCATTCACTCCGACGGCTCCGGCACCAAGTCGACCCTCGCTTACCTGCATTACAAAGAGACCGGCGACCCGACAGGCTTCCGCAAGACTGCCCAAGACAGCCTGGTCATGAACATCGACGACCTGCTCTGCGTTGGCGCGATCAATGGCATCCTCATTTCCAGCACGGTCAACCGTAACGCCCGCGCCATTCCTGGCGAAGCGCTCGGCCAACTCATTTCCGGCACCGAAGACTTCCTTGCCACCATGCGTGACTATGGCGTCGGCGTGCACAGCGGGGGCGGCGAAACCGCCGACGTCGGCGACCTCACCGGCACCGTCACTGTCGACTCCTGCGCGGTCGTGGTCATGGACCGCAAAGACGTGGTCGACAACGCCAGGGTCAAGCCCGGCCTCGCCATTGTCGGGCTCGCCTCTGCGGGCCAAGCCACTTACGAAAGTTTCGAAAACTCTGGTATTGGCAGCAACGGTCTGACCAGCGCACGTCATGACTTACTCAGCCCTTACTACCTCGAGAAATATCCCGAGACCGTCGATCCCACGACCGACAAGCAATATCTCTACTGCGGCCCTTACAAAATGACCGATATGCTGCCCGACTCCGATATGACAGTCGGCGACGCGATCATGAGCCCGACTCGCACTTACGCACCGATCATCAAGCAACTCCTCTCCGAAGACCGCGACAGCATCTACGGCATGGTGCACTGCTCTGGCGGAGGGCAAACCAAGTGCATCCGCTTCGGCACCGGCGTCCACCACATTAAGGACAACTTCCTGCCGATCCCACCGATTTTCAAAGCGATTCAACAGGCCAGTGGCACCAGCTCCGAAGAGATGTTCCGCGTGTATAACATGGGCCACCGCATGGAAGTCTTCTGCGAGCCGGAAGCCGCCGCCGGCATCATCGCAAAGAGCGAAGCCTTCGGCATACCCGCGCAAATCATTGGCCGCACCGAAGCCACCCAACAGGCCGACGGCCAAAATCATGTCACCATCGTGCACGACGGCGAGACACTCGAATACGAGTTGAACCACTAGTTCGCCACTATTCGAATCGTAGCGAGCGGGTTTACCCCGCGATAATATGCACCCTCTCATTTCAGTCTTTCGGCATCTCACAAGATGCCTGCTTTTGCTCTGCTGCTGCTGGCTCCTCACCGGACCACAACTGCTGCTTCAGCTAGGCGCATGGAGTTGGATGGTGGCGAGCTACTCACAGGAAAGCAGCATCGAACAAGCCTTTGCCGAAACCTTTGGCGGCGACCGCCCCTGCGAACTGTGTAAGATCATCACCGCAGTCGATACCGAGCAAGAATCCTCCAACCCTACTCAAAACACTAGCGAAACCAAGATCCTCAAGCTCATCATCGACCAAGCACCGCGCATTACCTTCGCACCCACACATTTCATCGCTGCCCAACACAGCACGGTCGATCAAGCATCACCGCACCGGCACCTGGACGTGCCCACCCCGCCGCCGCGACTCGTTTAACGAGCCTAGTTAAAAAGTAGAAGCGCTCTTGTCGCTTTGCAGGCGGAAGTCCGCGATCAAATCGTGGCGTCCGAGCTTGTGTCATGCTCTTGGAGGCTCCGGTCTCAAACATCCTAAGCCGAGAATAAAGGCCTGAGTAAACTCATACACCACGAAGAAGCCCTGCCTCACTTGGTATCCAACTTTCCCACATTCCCACATTCTAACATCGGCACAGCCGATCCTTTAAATGAACATATTTATCAAACACATACTTCTTTTTTCGACACTCACTGCGGCCACCAGCGCCGCCTTCGCCGCGCCGTCATTCAGTTGCTGCCCGGCCGACGAAAACTACGTCGGCCGCCCCGACGACCATGCCCCGATCTCCGTGATGGGCGATCATACACATGCCAAAGGCGGTTGGATGATGTCCTACCGCTATATGCACATGGACATGGACGGCATGCGTAACGGCACTGAGCGCGTTTCTTCGCGCGATGTCTTCGCCGATGGCTACATGGTGGCACCAGAGTCGATGAGCATGAACATGCACATGGTCGGCTTCATGTGTGCACCTACCGACACACTCACGCTCATGCTAATGGCCAACTACATTGAGACCGAGATGGATCACAATGTCTCCCCGATGAGCGCCGGTACGATCAACAACGGCAGCACCAAGTTCACCACCCAGACCAGAGGCCTCGGCGACGTGAAAGTCGGCGGCCTCTACCGCTTCTATCTCGAAGAAAACCGCAAGGCGCACGCCGGACTTAGCCTGAGCCTGCCGACCGGCTCAATCGACGAAAAAGACACAACCCCAGGCATGGGCGGCCCAGCTAACCGTCAACTACCCGCACCGATGCAACTCGGCTCCGGCACTGTCGATCTACTGCCGTCACTGACTTACGTGCAGCAGTTCGAACGTTGGTCCTATGGCGCACAAGCCAATGCCGTGATCCGCCTCGAAAGTGAGAACGACAACGGCTACCGCCTTGGCGACGTCTTTGGTGCGACCACATGGGCAGGCTACAACCTGAGCGAATGGGTCGGCATCAACACCGGCCTAAGCTACACCTACAGCAGCAAGCTCAAAGGCACACAGGATGACGTCAATCAAGGCCCTATGATGGGCAACGAAACCGTGACTACAGCTTACAACCACAATTACGGCGGCGAGCGGCTAGACGCTATCTTCGGGATTAATCTTTATATGCCAACTGGGGCGCTCAAAGGCCAACGTGTTGCCATCGACCTCCGCATGCCCCTCTGGCAAGATCTGAATGGCTACCAACTTGAGACAGACTCTATCGTCACAATCGGCTGGCAAATGGCATTCTAGGCACCGATGTAGAAGCGACACTCTTGTCGCTTTCCCACACATCTAAAAAGCGACAAGAGTGTCGCTTCTACACAACGGGCGTCGTCCATTCGACGCCCGTTTTTTGGTGCATTAGAGGTAGCGCCCCTGAATAAAACCGCCCCACCGCGGTCATCAACCATTACCCATTAAAAAAGATTAACGTTTATTAACGTCCATTAACGGTTCAACCTCTCAAATACCTCAGCCATGATCCGTCTTCTCACATCTCGCCTCTCCATCGCCGCTCTGCTCCTCTGCGCATCTGGAGGGCATGCCCAAAACCGTGAACTGCTCGGCGAATATCGCATCGGCATCGTCGGCCGTGATCAAGGTGATGCCATTTATCAGGCCACCCACCTCGGCGCTCAACATGCCGCCCGAGAGCTGAGTGAACAATACTCGATCGACGTCGAGCTCCTCGTCTTCACTCCCAATGTCGAGCAGGGGGGCAGCCAGCCAGCCTCGCTTGCCGCCCTCTTTATCGAAGACGCCGACGGCTTCATCATCAGCCCCGCTGAGCCAGAAGTCATTCGCTCGTCGATTGAATTTGCCCTCGAACAGGAGCAGGAAGTCGTCTTTTTCGAAAACCATCTCGAAGACATCCAAGTGCTCGCCGCCTTCATCGCCGACGAAGTCGAAGCCGGACGCCTCGCCGCAGAAGCACTGCTCGCGACACTTCCTACCAAAGGCAGAGTCGCGATCCTTGCCAGCAACCACCCCAGCTCTGGCATGCAGGAACGCCTCGTCGGGGCACGCGCCGCCCTCGGCTATCGCCGCATCGAAGCAGTTGTCAGCTGCGCGCCCGATTATAAATCTGCGATCGAGACGATTCGTGCCACCCAAGAAGCCGACCGTAATAATTTAATTAAAGGTTGGCTCTTTCTCGGCGACTGGCCCCTGTTGGGCATGCCCGCGCTGCCTTGGAAACCGGGCGAACTGCCCTGTGTCGCAATTCAGTCCTCCCCTTCTGCTTTTATGTATATCGATCAAGGCTATGTGAGTGCGCTGATCGTCCACCCCTACTACGACTGGGGCAAATCGAGTATGACGGCGCTGGTCAACAAGCTGCACAAGCAAAAGACTCCAGCAGAGCGAATCCAACGCAACGCACCCCGGATCGTCGATTGGCGCAATATCGAGAGCTACCGCGAGAGCTGGAAGACTTGGCTGAAGTAATTTCCCGCACACTCGCAAGGGTACTCCGACAGAGTCCACGGGATGTTACAGTCTGATATTTATCAGACTTGCTGCTGACAATACTTTTGCCTCTGCACCACACTTGCCCACAAGCTACACGCATTATGACTGCTGCAGCCAACAACTTTTCTGACCTCTTTATTCCAGACGACGTGGTGTCGCCCGAAGCGTATGCGCGGTGCTCACACTTGGCGATCGGCGCCCATCAGGATGATCTCGAGTTCATGGCCTTCCACGGAATCAACTCTTGCTACGGCGACGATGGCCTCTGGTTCGGCGGCGT
>JAQXBA010000058.1 GCA_029252625.1 Opitutia bacterium
TCATCGTTAAAAACAATGATGATGTTAGGTTTCTGGCTGGCTACCGCAAAGCAAGATGCGAGTAATGCAATGGCTCCAATATATATTTTTAGTGAGTTCATTTTATGTCCTCGTGTTTAAAGATTCGGGTTTGCGGTGTTTTTTCATGGTTTTTCTGTTCTGCGCCCCCCGCTCTTGACGAGCGACTTTCCCGTGACGATTGGATCGACGACGCCCAGCGCGCTCAGCTTGGCCCATGACAGGGAGCAGTGACAGCAGCCCCAAGGCCGAGGTGAACACCCAGTTCATCATGCTGCGCCTATTCAACTGAGACATAGATATTTCTTCTGTGTTGCGGACATTCTAGAGCGGATAACAGGTCTTCATTCTGATACATTTTCTATCTCCTGATGCTTTAGTTTTGTTTGATTTATTTTTTTCGTGGCTTCTTCGCGTTCTGCTTCCCTTTGGCTGCGACCGAAGCGGGCCGTGCATCCTTATAGGTATTAAGGACTCCTTCAAAAAGAGTGCGAGCTTCTTGCGCTTCCGGTGAAAGTGCCTGAAGGGGCTGCTGCTCCAGAACATCGTTGCGGATGTCGTAAAATTTGCCTGTGCGGTAGAGTTTGTAGCGTTGGTTCCTGACCCATTCTCTTCCCCGAGGGCCACCACCTGTATTATACCAACTGTAGATCCACTCGCGTGGGGTGCCCTCCTGGCCCAGCAACTGCGGCAGGAAACTTTCCCCGTCAATAGTCAACGCCGGTGGGATCGGCGCACCAGCGGTTTCGCACAGCGTGGGTAGGAAGTCACTGAAGTCCACCAAGTCGGAGGTGACGAATCCTTTTGCAATCGTGCCCGGCCAGCTCGCGATCAACGGAACCCGTGTGCCCGCGTCGGTCATCAGTCTTTTTCCACCGGCAACCTCGCGACCATCCATAACCGAGACGACCGGCTTATCCGTTCCGTTGTCGCCAACGAAGAGGACCAGCGTGTTTTCGCGCACGCCTAAGGCATCCAGCTTCGCGGTGATCCTGCCGACGATCTTATCCATATACGTGACCATATCGCCGAAGTATTTAGCATCGCCCTTGTAGCTCTTGGAACCGTAGCTTTTCGGATCCCAGTCCGCCGAGTCAGGTGTCGGTGCAAAGGGACAATGCGTGAGGATCATGGGGTAGTAGACGAAGAACGGCTTGTCCTTGTTCGTTTCCATGAAGTCGCAAATGAAGTCGGCACAGACATCTGGGCCGAACGAGCCTTCAGGAAGCGTGGCGGTCTTTCCGGTACAAAAAGCAACCTAGCACAACTCGGCAAAGTTGCGGTCAATTTCCTAGTGGATCAAGTCAACCGAGGAGAGAAAGGGGTGCCGGATCAACCAATCGCTATTTACGTAAAAGGCGAATGGAACCCTGGTGAAACCGCGCCGCCAAAAGCAGTTCATCCCCTAATGTAATGTGTGTCCTCTGATAATGGGTGGCGGGTTAAGGCTGAAATCCTTTACTATCTTAGCCTAGGGCAACGCCCTAGGGAATGTGAATTCACCACACAAATAGCTCTGAAAGAGCGTACTAACATTGAATTATAAGTTCGCTCCTACAGAGCTTATAATTTATTCATAATACCAAACTTGGGCGTCGCCTCAGGCTGAGACAGTTATGGCTTTCAGCCATCGTATACTTTCAAAGGTTAACTCATCTAGCAGACTACCGGCGTTTTTTTCTTCTGGACTTTGCGGCCTTTACCGGAGTGCCCAGTTCCCCGCTTTTCCAGAGTACAATGTTCTCAACATCATTTTTTGATTCCGGCCCGTCCGTGCTGCGTCCGCTTTTAATATCGGCCGTCAGGTCGGCCAGCAAGCGCTGCGCGAAGCGTAATCATCGATTTGGTGCGTTCTGCGCATTCTATGGATGAATGCGAAAATAGTCATGCACCAGATAATGAGCGCTTGAGAGGGGGTTTTTAGCCCCGTCGACCACGACGCGGATGACATGTTTACCGGGCGACAGATCGGTTGTTGTGAAAAGCTCGCTCGTTGCCCGCTTCTTGCTGTAGCAGTCGATGTTATCCGCAACCAAAACCCCATCGATGTAGACATCAGCATACCCGAGATCAGCGTTTTTCAGCCCGTGCCAGCTTATGCCCGTCCCCGAAAACTCTGTTTCGAATGCGCTATTTAGTTCATTTCCATAATGGCAGGTTCCGCCCGAATAAAGCTCCTCCGCAGAGCTGCTCCAGGTGCCGGAATAGGTGCACGCAGCATCTTCTATGACGGAATCTGGTTGCTCATCTGGCCAGCTTGATTTTAATTCGTTGATCACGAGTGAGATGCTGCCGCTACCGGAGACACTGATGCTTCGGTTCTTGGGATCCGGTAAGGCGAAGTGGGTCGAAACAGCTGCCCCGTCGTTGGCAAACAGTTCAATCGAGCCGCGATCCACGAGAACGCGGAGCTTTACTTTCCCGTTCACAGCAGGTGCGGCGAGACGAGTCGCGCCAGGAACTGCTCTCTTCCTGCCCCTCTTTGCTGCAAGCGCGACTTGAGGATCAGCTTTGTATATAAATTGCTGCCTATCGGCCCAATAGCTTACCTTGAGCCCGCGCAGAGTCCATTCGATGTCCCCGGCCTCCTTCGGATCAAATTCAATGGACGCGTCGATGAGCTCTGCATCGATCCCGCTGAGCGCATCTGCCAGCTCTGCGACTGGACGGTTCATGAATTCATGCTTCTTGGTGTAGAGGCTCTCGATCTCTTTGACCGGCCAGCGGAAGAGATGGATGCCATCCGGGGTTGTGCGCAGTTCCATGGTGGTGGGGAAGGACATCTGCTGGTTAAAGGGCATCCCGACCTTGTTGAAATCGCTACGTCTCATCCAGCCGATGACCACCGTGCGGCCGTCCGGGCTGTTGTTGAAGGTTTGGGCCGCATAGTAGTTCTTGCCATAGTCACCTAGACCGACTTTTTTATCAGTGGTAAAGGTCGTGCCGTCAAACTCACCAATCTCGTAGTCGAAGCTAGCATCAAACAGGAGCCATTTCTTGTTGTTGAGATCTCCGTCGACCGGAAGATGGACAAAGTCCATGCACTCAAAGACCCAGTTGCGGTCAAAGTCGCTGGCCACTTCCCAATCCGCCAGGTTGTCCGAGGTAAAGAAGCGGATCTTACCCGGAGCAATCGGACCACGCTTGTGCGCCTCGGTCACGGCTCTTTTGACCCACAGGATCATCACCCATTTTTTCGACTCCTCGTGCCAGAAGAGTTTCGGGTCGCGTTCGGTACGATCGAAGCCCTGGTTGGGAACGATCGCCTTGCCCTCATTGAACAACTCAAAGGTACGCCCTTTGTCCGTACTGTAGGCGAGCGCCTGATAATAGCGGTCCGGTTTAGGCAGGGTCTTCGTGAAACTGGCAAGGAGTGTCTTGGTGTCGCCCTTCTGTTTACCGAGCGTATTGTTGTGGTCGACGGCACCGGTTCCGGAGAAGATGGATCCCCCGCCGTAAGGCAGGATCGCGTGTGGAAGCTGTTCCCAGTGCACCATGTCCTTACTGACCGCGTGCGCCCAGGTCATGTTGCCCCAGTTGTTCCCCACGGGATTGTGCTGAAAGAAGAGATGATACTCGCCGTCGTAGTACATCATGCCGTTCGGGTCGTTCAGCCAGTTCTTGCGTGAGCTGAAGTGAAACTGCGGGCGGTGCTTCTGGTTATAATCGGTATCCAGATAGGATCCGAAGGTTTGCATGCCCGTTTCTGGACGGACCTTCTTCGAGGCCGGTTCCTCTTGTGCCAACAAGGGCGAGATAACAGCAAACGTTACCAGGATGACTTTCAAAAGGTGAGTTCTATTCGTTTGTTTTTTCATAAAAGTTATATGTTTTGGAGGTGAGATTCAATCGCTTCAGGTATTTCAGAAATTTCAGGTATGGCGCCAGGCTGTGAGCACACGGCTGATGCGACTTCACAGGCGCGTTGCAGGACAGTACGCACCGCTTCGCCACGCAGTAGCCCGACAACAAGCACCGCGGTAAAGGAGTCTCCCGCACCGACGGTATCGACCACTTCAGCAGGGATGCCCGGTTGCTCTATGGAAGTTTTTGCCGTGACGAAAAGTGCTCCCTCTGCACCGCGCGTCATCACTGCTGCTTGAAGATCGAATCGCTCGACCAGGGCACGAAGTATGGTAACCGCCCCTCCATCTAGAGCTATCTCACAGGCTTGAGCGACAGCGTCGAGTTCCTCAACGCTTACCTTAAGAACGCTCGCAAGGGCAATCGAGTCGCGGATCAGCTGGGAGTCAAAATAGGGCTTCCGCAAGTTGATATCGAGAATACGTAGCACGCCCGCCGACTTGGCGTCATCGAGCGCTCGACGGATCTGCGAACGGGCGAATTCACCGCGTTGGGAAAGCGTTCCAAAATAGACCGCGTCGGCACTTTTGATTTCCGCGGCGAGCTGCGGTGTCCACGCCAATTGATCCCAGGAAGAATCTTCGTGGATCGTGAACCGGTGGCTGCCGTCAGCCTTCATTTCCACCCCCACCGTGCCTGTCGCTGTATCGGGAACAGTCTTGATCAGGCTCGTGTCGATCCCGAACGCCTGCAAAATTCCGATCGCTTTCTGGCCGCGTTGGTCGTTGCCCACAGCGCTCACTATAGACACGTTTCCGCCCAGCATGGCGGCATGACAGGCGACGTTCGCAGGCGCGCCGCCAAAGCGTTCGCCGTCCGGAAAGAGATCCCAAAGTACCTCGCCGAGAGAGAGGATCCGTGGCTGTTTCATGATTTAGTCGCCCCCATGTCGTGCTCGATTTCCTCGAGCGCCCGTCCCTTGGTTTCGGGAACCATGAGCTTCACCCACAGTAACTGAAGCATCATCATGAAGCAAAAGAAGCCAAAGACCACGCCCGGCGAGAAGGCCGTGACCATCGACGGAAAAAACAAGGTCAACAGCGCAGCGAAAATCCAGTGCGTAAAGCTACCGAGCGACTGCCCCTGGGCACGATGTCGGTTCGGAAATATCTCGGAGATGAAGACCCAGATGACGGCGCCTTGGCCCACGGCGTGGGCGGCAATAAACGCAAAGACGCATACAGGCACGATAGCGAAGGTTTCCGTTTGGAACGCCCATGCGCACAAGCCGAGGGACGCGATATACCCGAAGGAACCAATATAGAGCAGCGTTCTTCGGCCGAGGAGATCGATCAGCCAAAGTCCGACGAAAGTGAAGATCAGGTTGGTGACGCCAATGCCCACGGACTGGAGCAACGCGGCTTTCTCGCCCAATCCCGTCAGCTCAAAGATGCGGGGAGCGAAATAGAGAATCGCGTTGATACCGGACAACTGGTTGAAAAACGCGATAAAGAAGGCCAACAGAATCGGAATACGAAGCCGGGTGGTCCAGAAACCTCCAGTGCTCGCCGCCTCGTGAGAGACAGATGCGATCTCCTCCACCTTGGACTCAATCTCGGATTCGGAGGCGTCCGGGTAAATCATTTTCAGGACAGCCTTCCCGCCTTCTGAATCGTCTTTGCGGCCGATCAGCCAACGAGGGCTTTCTGGCAGGCTGAAGCACATCAAGCTGTAGAACAACGCAGGGATGGCTTCCACTCCGAGCATCCAACGCCAGCCACTCTCTCCCAATCCCCCTAGGGCGGCGTTGGATGCAAAGGCGATAAGAATACCGAACACAATATTGAATTGAAACATCCCCGCCAGGCGACCGCGTTGTCCGGCAGGAGCGATCTCCGAAATAAACAACGGGGCGGCCACTGTGGAGACTCCCACCCCAAAACCTCCGATAAAGCGAGCGAGCATGAAGGAGAGCGGATCGTTGGCCATTGCCGACCAGATCGCGGATACAAAGTAGAGCAGTCCGATGGACAGCAGCGTCTTCTTGCGACCGAATCGATCGGTAGGGCAGGCACCGACCAAGGAGCCCAGCACCGTCCCCCAAAGCGCCGCGCTCATTGCGAAGCCATGCATCGTTGAGCTCAGGCCCCATAATTCTTGAATGGTTTGCTCTGCCCCCGAAATCACAACGGTGTCGAATCCGAAGAGAAATCCCGCGAGTGCGGCGGTGAGCGACCAAAAAAACAATTTAGTTGAGTGGGGCTTGGTCGCAGGGGGTATTGTTGTCATGAATTGAATCATACACTTATATAAAGCTCTATGAAATGGTATAAATTACTTTAAATTTGTGAAATATTATGATTTACGCATTCATACTCCAACAATTGATACCTAAAAGCAGTCACCCCAAAATTGATGTCTAAAAACAGCCTATCCAAAGATGCGTCACCTCCGTCCTTTGTAATGTGGAATGCCGTTCCGCAAGGAACCGGATTGGGCTGGAAACGTCAGTGGTTTGGGCACGAGTTGGATCCAGGATCCGTGTTCAGCGTCCGCGGGATTGGCATCCGGGAGCCGATGTTCAACCCCGATGTACATCGGCCGATCGGGACTGGCGACTGGTTGATCATGCTCTTTCACGCGCCGGTTCGTTTGGATCCAGATCGCATGAAGCCTTCTGCGCCGGCAAACACACTAATCCTTTGGCCTCCCGGAGCGAAACAGTTTTACAGTTGGGGGAAAGCACGAGCGGTGGAGCCCCACTCCTGGATGCATGTGGAGGGCTCATGGGTACAACAGGTCGTGACAGCATGCATGCTTCCGGTGGAGCGTCCCGTCCAGATTTCCGATCCT
>JAQXBA010000073.1 GCA_029252625.1 Opitutia bacterium
CCATCGCGCGCGGCGCCACTCAAGGCGACAAAGCACTCACCTGGCTTCAGTTGCCGAGTGTCAAAACAGAACCCTGTAATTCCCTCCGGCAATTCATTTTTCTGCCAAACACCCTTTGACCAAACCGCCATATCTTGAGGATCGAACTGTATCATAGTAATCCCCCGCGATGCGCTAAAATTGGAAGGCAATTCTCCGTCATTGCCACACCAATGCTTCGACCGCTCAGATCAATGGAAATGGCGGAACGATTATCTCGATCATCCCTGCTTGAAATGACTAAAACTACCAATGCCACACTAGGCCTCCTTAGTATTAAGTGCTTTTAAACGAATCAACTCACCCGCGACTTGACGATCGTCGAATGGAATCACCGTGCCATCGAATTCTTGGAAAGTTTCATGTCCTTTGCCTGCAATCAGTACACAATCCTCTGGACCTGCGACATCCAGTGCTAACGAAATCGCACGTTTACGGTCATTGATAAACATCACGCGTTGCGCGACATCTGGCGTGCAAGCCTCACGCATATCTTCAAATATTTGCTCAACTGATTCAGAACGTGGATTATCCGAAGTCGCGAACACAGTCGCCGCACCATTCAATGCAGCACCTAGCATCGGCGCACGCTTGCTGCGGTCACGATCACCGCCACAACCACACACGATGATCAATTTACCTGGAGTGATTTCCTGTAGCATTTCGCAAGCATTCTTTAATGCATCATCGGTATGTGCATAATCAACGAGCACGTTATACTCTTGGCCTGCATCGATACGCTCCATACGTCCTGGCACACCAGGGAAGCTGGGCAACTCATGCAGTAGAGCAGATATATCGTATCCCTTCGCGCGACCGATCGCGAGGGCAGCAAGTAAGTTGCTCACATTGTAACGACCCAGCAAAGGTGATACCACTGCAGCCCGACCTTCAGGCCAGATCAAATCAAACTCCGTGCGATCCTCAAAGAGCTGCACATTTTCAGCACGAATCAAAGCGTCCCCATTTAGCCCAAAAGTCACCGCCGACAAGCCACCAGGCAACTCTCCGTGCAAACGCCTACCGTACAAGCAATCGACATTGATCACCGCAGCTTCTGGAGCTTTGCCGATTCCACCAATAAAGAGACTTTTCTTCGCCTCATAGTAGGCCTCCATCGTCTTGTGATAATCAATGTGGTCTTGTGTTAAATTCAAAAATACCGCGACTTCTAGATTGAGCCCGTGCACACGCTTTTGATCAATCCCGTGCGAGCTGATTTCCATTACAGCTTCTTCACAACCGTTGTCCACCATCTGTCTGAGCAACGCATGCACATCGACCGATTCGGGAGTGGTCTTGAAAGAAGGCAGTGTGCGTTTGCCCAGGTCATAACGAACTGTACCCAACAAACCGACTGAATCATGACCACCAAGTAAATGCTGTGTAAGCATCGTCACTGTCGTCTTACCATTGGTGCCAGTGATGCCTGCAATACGCAGCTTCTCATCCGGATTGCCATAGAAACGGCGTGAAACTAATGCGAGTGTTTCGCGCACATCTTTGACCTGGATGAAATCGACAGGAAAATGCATTCCTAGATCTTGCTCGGTAATGATTGTTACTGCACCACGATCCGCGGCTTCTTCGACATAGAAATTACCATCCGTGCGTAGTCCGCTTATCGCAAAAAATAGTGCACCTGGAACGACGCGTCGGCTATCAGTAATCAAACAAGTCACAGCGCGATCACCCTCGCCCTTGCGAGCAACTAGTTCGTTACCTACGATGAGTTCTTGGACACTAGGATTCATAGGAAAACGACTGCCACTGTTTACTTGTTGGGCACTGGAAGTTCTAGAGTAACTCTGGCGAGAGCTAACTGAAGAGAGCAGTGTGCTAATTTGAAATTCGGCGAGACCGATCATATTTAGAGTGTTCTAAAGCGAGAAATGAAGTATCCGGCTTGACTGGCCGAATACCTAGATAAGCGATACAGGCTTCCGCAATATTGCGAAAGGCTGGCGCAGAAACGGTGCCGCCATAGCCAACACCGTTCGACTGAGGGTCATCCACTACAACGGTGATGACCAAAGCAGGTGTATCGGCGGGGAAAAAACCGCTAAAAGAAGCCACGTGATGTTGGCGAGAGTACTGACCATTAATGATCTTCTGAGTCGTTCCAGTTTTACCAGCAACAGCATAATTATCGATAAAAGCTCTGCGTGCAGTGCCTTCTTTACCGACCACATCAACCAACATATTGGCAACTATTTTAGCTACTTCAGTGGACACCACACGACGCTTAGCCTTGGGTGAAAAGCGAACCACATCATTGCCTTTAGCATCAAAAACACGTTGTGCAATCAACGGTTCCATCAGCACGCCCTTATTTGCAATCACCGACATCGCACCATGGATTTGTATCGGCGTGGCACTCACCGCATGACCCATCGGTAAACGTGTAATCGTGAGACCGTCCCAGTTTTTAACAGGATGCAATGTACCAGACACTTCGCCGCCCAAATCGAAACCAGTCTTTTCACCAAACCCGAAGGCCTGCGCGTAGTCATGCAAACGATCTTCGCCTAATACCATACCAAGGTGAGCTGCGCCGCGATTACTCGATTTTACGACAATATCGTGCATCGAAAGTGACTCATATGTATGGTGATCACCTGGGAGTTTGAGGGAACGGCCCTTATAGCTGACACGCGCGACGCCGGTTTGAAATATATCTGCAGGGCCGACAATCCCTTCATTCAATGCTGCGGCTGCAGGTACGATCTTGAAAGTTGAGCCTGGCTCAATCAAATCGGTCAGTGCGCGATTACGCTGCGAATCGATCGGATATTTTTTTGTATTGTAAAATTCGTTTGGATCATAAGTCGGATAATTCGCCATTGCCAAAACTGCACCAGTCGATGGTTCACTCACGATAATGCTGACACTCTGTGGATCAAATTCCGCAGCTAAACGAGCGATCTCTTTCTCGACAATGTGCTGCACCATAAGATCCACGCTGAGTGCGACATTTAAGCCATCTGCAGGCTCCACTTCACGCTCACGAAATTGAGCCATTTCGCGACGACGACCATCGCGCTCGGTTTCGCGCCAGCCATCTTGGCCACGCAAATAATAATCAAAAAAACGTTCGGCTCCAGTTGCCGGAGTTTCTTCGTGATTAACATAACCTAATACATGCGCAGCCAGTTGACCACTAGGATATGTACGGCTGTATTTTCTATTTCCATACACGCCTTTGATACCCAATTCTCGAACGGACTCGTAAGTATCTTCATCCAGCCCTTTGGCGAGGAAGCCCCATTTAATAAGACTAACTTCTTTAGCACGCGCTGAACCTTTACGCGTCTTCGTATTAATCGTCTTTTTGATCTTCGCCAACGGCTGACCAATCAACGCAGCGAGCGCTGGCAACTTCTGGTTATCTTCCTCGCGGACAGACTGCGGATCAACGCCGAGGTCGATTCTAGTATGCGTGGTCGCAAGCAAGTTACCTCGATTATCCACTACGTTACCACGACGCGCTTCGACAACTTGCACCATCTTACGATTATTTTCTACATGCTCGAGTAGCTCTTGCTGCTCCCAGACATGTAAGTAAAACAAACGCACGACCAAGACGCAGAATGCAAAAGCGATGGTAGTCGAAACAAGTGCTGCACGTGCAGTGGATACGAATGCTTTGCTCATAAAAACCCTAAGCGCTGTACTTTGGTGAGTGACTGTCTTTATAGTGGCGAGCGAGCCGGCGCATGGTTCTGTCCGATGGACGCAGCGGCTCAGCTTGAATACTTTTACTTGTATTGGAAACAGTGTGTCCCGAACGCTTCAAAATAGGATCCTGAGCCGCAGGCAGGGATTCAGTACCGCGATAATAATTAGACGTCACATGCATAATAATAGGGATTTGCGAGTCAGCGTTGTGTGTTACGATCGAGAAATGCCAGATCCATGGATGCATCGTAAGCCTCCGAGATAGCGTAAGCTCGGCCACTCGGAGCGTTGCTCTCGCGCACCCAGACAATTTGCTTATCCAACGAAGGGCGTAGCGAGTCAGCTACTTTGCCTTGAAGTACAACTGGCTGATGCATTGCAGCAATACGCTCGTCGAGATAACGCAACTTACGGACAGTTTCAGCAAGCTGTGACTCAACCTGTTGGCTACGCTTTGCAGTCCGAGAGATCTGCTGCTGCATCCAAACAATGGCAAAGCCACTTCCAACAGTGATCGCGATCATCGCGATGACAAAAAAGATAATACGGCCTCGGGCCTTTTGGGATAGATTATTCATGGGCTAATTGTAGTTAGTCGTTGGAAAGCTTTCGAATCACTCGCATGCGGGCACTGCGGCTTCGTGGGTTGATTTTAATTTCTTCTTCCGTTGGTAGGATTGGCCGTGTCGAGACCATTTTTGCTTTCACAGTGCGCTCCTCGATTGGCCGGTAGTCATTGGCATGTTCAGGGCGGCCTGCCATCTTACGGCAGAAGCGCTTGACGATACGGTCTTCGAGGGAATGAAAGCTAATTGCGGCGAGTACACCACCTGGAGCCAGACGATCAAACGCCGCTGGCAAGCATCGCTCAATTGCGCTCAACTCATCATTTACCTCGATGCGAATCCCTTGAAACGTTCGTGTCGCTGGGTTTACCGCTTTACGCCCACGTGGAGTCGGCCCAACTGCTTCCGCAACCAAAGCCGCAAGTGAGTGCGTGCGTTGGAGCTTCCCAGTGCCGCGCGCATCGATGATCGCTTGCACGACACGACGGCAGCGTTTCTCTTCGCCATAGTTACGAATAGCGCGCAAAAGCCCCTCTTCATCAGACGTCTCTAGGAATTCGGCACCACTGATGCCCACCGTTGGATCCATGCGCATGTCAACCGGCGCATCGTAACGAAACGAAAAGCCACGATCGGTTTGATCAAGTTGAAAGGAGGATAAGCCAAAGTCAAAAAGGATACCGTCAAACCCCGTCTCATTCAAATCAGCGAGGTCACCGAAATTCATCGGATAGAAGCGAAACCGATCACCAAATTCATTCGTCACCAGCTTCGCACGCCCCTGCGCATCAGGGTCGCGATCGATGGCAACAAGCGTCACCGCTTCAGCCGCAGACAAGAGTGCGCGAGTATGACCACCTCCTCCAAATGTTCCATCTAGGATCTTCGCACCCGCACGCGGGGCCAACAGTTCCAACGTCTCTCGAAACAAGACGGGAACGTGGCCACTAGACCCAGTGGGCTTCAAAGCATCATCGCCGGAAGAGCACATTTACACAGTTTTGTAATAGAGAAATTGTTGTTTGCTTACGGTGTTGCGCACTTTCGCGCCGGAGCAAGGCACTGCGGACAGTGTCAGCGGATTGAAATGGGCTACGCGGAGGACTCGTAAACTGCCACTCAGTGCGACGCTCACTGCTCGGATGCCTGAAGTAACCAGAGTTTCTGAAATTTTCACGAGAGATCGTTTCGAATATATTACGCATGGCTTGTGGTATCTAGGTCTAAAGGCCGAACCGAGTGAAGACTGCAGCGCGAGTAGCTGGGTCGCTTGGCCCCTCGGCCAGAGCAGCATCTCGGAGTTCTTCGCTGTAAATATTAAAAGTGGACATAATACCAACGAGAACAGCGCCCTTTTTAATCTGAGCATGCTGCACTAATTTATCGTTCAAATTAATGCGCCCTTGTTTATCGCAACTGAACTGATGAGCCATGGACATCAGCTCAACAACCATGCGCTGCCCTTCGATGTCACTCGCAGGGATTGCATCAATTTTCTCCTCCAATAGAGCAATTCGCTTTGGAGAAAGCACGCTGACGAATGCCTCTGGACCCTCTTCAATACTCGGCAACGCTAAGAAATAATCCTCAGAACTACCACCCTTTGGGCGCCACGCAGAAGGCATCGTTAGCCGACCTTTGTCGTCTAAACTATGGCGAAATTCGCCAATAAAACCTCCTGTATCAAATAATCCCATGTACGCCTATATAAACCAATATCCCCCATTTCGCCCCACTTCACCCCACACGTCAAGTTTTTTTCTATAGTAAATTCACAGTGAACAAGTTGTGAATAAGCGATTTAAGTCACTTTAAACAAAGAATTTGAGTGACTTATTCACAGCCAAATAAAGTTCACTGGGACCTGATAAACTCGCCAATTTTCTCACGCCTGCCCAGCTCACACCAAACCACTGAGCATTTTACACACACCGAAGTCATCAATATGGCGGTATTTGACCCAAAGCAGCTTTCCAGCACTTTCCTGTAATATCATTGATTACAGGGCTCTCAAATCGCATTATAAAGCGAAGCTCAGCATGCGCCTGCTGGCTGCAAAATGCTCAGCAACGAGCACCCTCTCGCCTCTTTTCGGTAATAGCCGCCCAACGTGGACGAATTACTCACTCTCCGGTCACTGCCGACTAACCAAACAAGCGCGGCCCGACTCCGCCAAGGCTCCGGTGAACAGAATAACAAAATACTTGGTCACTCGCCTAGCCAGGCCCATAATTCCGCAGCGGCACTGGGTGCTAAAATCTACCCTTCTGGCTGCACGACTATGCGTACCTGCCGCTCTGCATCGAAGAACTCTTTGACAAATTCGGCCAGCGCAATCGCATCGACGCTGTCGAGTTTTTCGGCGTGCTCCGCGTCGTCATCGAGTGGCAACTCATAGGTTAGATTAATTGCGCTATTCATCGCTCTAGCTCCGATAGTCTGGCGCCCCATTGGCCGAGCTGCTTTTAGACGTGTGCGACAACGCGCCAACTCATCCTCAGTAACCTCACCTGCGGCAACACGTGCAATTTCGGCATCGATTTCGATAAGCACTTCAGCTGCCTGACTCGGATGCGTGCCTGCATAAAATACAAACATGCTAGTGTGCAAACCGACTACTCGGCTCGACCCCACATAGTATGCCATGCCCTTGTCATCACGCACGCGCTCGAACAACCGACTCGACATTCCACTAAAGAGCTCGTTCAACATTTCGCCGACAGCATAGCGCTCGTCCTTGATGCCCACATCAGGGTAGGCCTGTAGTACGACTGCTTGCTCGCGATCCATCACCTCCACCACATCCACCGCTTCAGCAGGACCAGTATAGGCAGGCGTTTGATCTACCGCAAAAGGTTCTGTACGGATACCTGACTCAAGCAAAGGCTGAAGGCGTGCCTGCAAATCTGCCGGATCGAAATCGCCACTGACAGAAAGTACCACATTCGACGCAGTCACTAGGCGATCAAAATGCGCGACCACATCTAAACGTGTTAACTGCTCCAGGTCCGCAACACGGCCATCCGAGGCAATCGCGAACGGATGCTCACCGAAAAACAGCTCGCGCAATTTACGAAAGCCGTAATCAAGAATCTCGTCGTCTTCTTCTTTGAGGTTAGCGATCTGCGCCTCTAACTCGGTGCGAAATGTCGCTTCGTCAAAAGTTGGACACGTTAAAGCATCACTTAACAAATCGAGCGCTATATCGACATCCGACGGCAGCACCTCGATTGCGAAGCTCAGTGTATTATTGCCGCCCGTCGCAGAAAAGCTGCCTCCGATACTATCAATCAGCGTCGAGATTTCAGCAGCACTTCGATGCACAGTATCTTTGGTTAACAACTCAGCAAGCAGATCCGAAACACCACGCTGCTCCGTCGGCTCATAAAAAGGCCCACCGCGCATCACACAACGAATGTGCACCTTAGGCAAACGCTTGTCTCGCTGCATCAGCAGACGTGCCCCACTTTTGAATTTGATCAGCTCAAACGGATCCAACGATAAGACCGCAGTGATACTCTCCGACCTATTCGCTGCCGCTTCAGTCTTCGGCCCGAGCGTAACTACCGACATACCCTCTTCGATCAGATACGTGCTCGCGGCTGCTTGTAAATCCTGAGGCGTCACCGACTGCAAACTCTGCAAATAGCGGCGACCATAGTGAATATCGCCAATTACCACTTCACCAGTCCCCAAACGAGAGGCCTGCCCACTCATTGTTTTGCGACCGTTAATCTCACCACTCAGCGCCTGGCGGCAAGCCTTCTCAACCACCGCTTCGTGAAAACCGACGTCACAGACTTCGCGGATCACTGCGTGAATCGCATTTTCGACCTCGCTCTGCTGCTCTGAATCACAGACATATGAAATCCAGAAAAGCCCGCGCCCGCCAGGATTCCAATTACGGCAATCAATATAATGCACAAGCTTCTGCTGATTACGTAGACGCTCCCATAGCAACGAACTTTCGCCACCACCCAGAGCATGTGCCAGGGCATCCAGCCGCGGTGAATCAGGGTGACTCAGATGCGGCACCTTAAAACCGATGCCGCCTCGAAAGATGTTATAATCTCCCACGATATCCTCTCGACGTGTTGCCAGTTGGATTGGTTCTTGTTCTATTTGAACCGGGGCTAAACGACCTCGCGCGACTTGACCGAAAGTCGCTTTGACCTCACGCAAGCAATCTTCCGGCGTCACTGCACCAACAATGGACACCACGATGTTATTCGGTACGTATCTAGACTTGTAATACGCATCGAGCTCATCACGTGTGACCTGCTCATACAAGGCACGGTGGCCGATGACTGGCTCGCGATAGGGATGGCATTGGAACGCGGTGCGAAACAGCGCCTGACTGAGTTGACGATCTGGATCGTCCAAGCCCATATCAATCTCACGGAGAATCACATCGCGCTCACGCTCAACTTCTTGCGCGGGCAAAGTGGAGTGCAGTACGATATCTGAGAGAACGTCTACCATCTGCGTAAACGCCTGAGATGGGGCATCAATATAATAAACTGTGCGATCAAAGGTCGTGTATGCATTGATGCTTCCACCCATGGCGTGTACCTCTCGACTGATGCTCTTGCCATCGCGTCGCGCAGTGCCCTTGAACAGCAAATGCTCAAGATAGTGCGATAAGCCAGAACCGATCAGTCCATCCTCATGAATGCTGCCGGTCTTCACCCAAACCTGCACCGAAACGACCTCGCTGGAGAAGTCAGGGCGGTGGATCAGCGTGAGCCCATTATCGAAAACGTGGCGTTCGACGGGCGCCTTAAAGAGGCTCTCAATAATATTGTGCGATGCGGCGGTAAAAAAATGACTAGTAGAAAGATCCATATATATTTGATGATAGTAATTCGGCTCGTATTACGATTTCGATACTAAGTTTCAAAGGAAACACCCTATTTTAGCAACGGGAGCAACCTCTAGTTAATGTAATAAATTTGTTTAAGTCATTGAGATCCGCACCGATACATGCCTCGGGCATTGATATTAAAGTCGAACTTACACAACATATCAGTTGATACGTTCGACTCAAAACTCTGCACCATCCCATATGAACTCTAAGGACAGGCCCCTTCAGCCACCAGCGCCAAACCGGGTGGCGAAGCCGCAGCTAAGCTTAAAAGCCGGGATCTCCGTCGCTGAAAAATCTCCAGGCCATCAAAGCCAGAAGCCTTTGATAAATCCGATGGATGAATTTCCATTGGCACCGTCTGGTGGACAACAGGACATGGAAGCATATTTACTGGAATTACAAGCCGACATAATCAATCGCGAAGAACTGCTCAATCAACGAGAAAAAGAAAATAGCACACGCGAGCTTGAATTAAACGAACGCGCAGCCTTGCTGGAAGCACGCACACAGATCATTGTATCGTCGACCCATGGGCAGCGTGAGACCACTAATTCTAACGAAGCGAAGGAAACCCTCGATGCGCTCAAAATGACATTAGATGCGCAGGAAGCTTCACTCAAAAAAGCCCGTAAGATGCTCCATGAACGTGAGGTTTACCTCGAAGAGTGCGAGAATGCCATAGTCGAGCAATCAATGATTCTAACAGACCGCGAAGCACGAATGGAACAGAGCGAAGAAGACTTTGCTACCTCAATAATAAGTATTAACACCTCATCGTCAGCAATTAAAACCGACTAGTCCCAAGCCCTTTAACGCAAGCGAGGGCGCTTGATCGTCGGCTTGATTGAGGGCACATAAGGTGTATCAAAAGCAGCCTTAAAGTCATAACCGACATCAAAATCCTCAGGGCTGTCCTGATCGGTTTTCCCGAGCACTCTACAAGCTACAAGATTGAATACGATATTGCCAAAGTCGCGGCAATTAGCGATCCCCCAAGATTCGAGCACAGAACGCGTCATCGGACCGTATTGCTCCAATGCATAGAGCCGAATCCCCTCCAGTAATTGCTGGCCGCTTAGGTGATTGGACTGGTTCAGCTCACCTTGCTTGGCCATTTCCTTCAAACTAAAGTCCAGCGCCTGCCTCAAAAAGTAATACGCACCACGCGCATAGCGTGGATCGTCCTTACGTATTGTATGTATAACTTCGTTAAAATCTCGGTTCGGGTCGTTCACTAAAGTCGAATAGAAGTCGGAATCTGGCAGACGTCAACTATGTGCGGGGGCAATCGTCAATCCTCGAGTCAATGAGGCACTAATCACGGCTACGCTTAGCCCTATTCGCCCTCAGTAAAAACTGTCGATACTTGAGCCGATTCATCAAAATCTTTCAGGCTGAAGTTAAAAATCGGCAGCAACAGAATTAGTCCAACGCAGGTAAATCCCAAAATGGCAAACCCAGTCACATCATGTACACTGCCAATATCGCCAATCAAAGGTAACACCCAATGCGCATCGATCGCTTGAGAGCCATAATTATAAGCCCACAAGGTTAGAAATACGCTACGAATCAAATTGGTCAGCACAGCAAAACCCATCGCCGCCACTACCAGCAGGACTTTCTTCCAGAGACGATTCAAAAAAACCGCAGCCAAAAACGAGCCTGCAAACAAACACGCTGTCAACGAACGGATACCCGAACACGCCTCTTCCACCCCCACTTGCCCCTCAGGTAAAAGCAACACATTGCCCTCTCGCTCAATCGCATAGCCTATAGTATCAAATAGATTAAATACCACGATCGTCACCTTCGTCAGCAAAAACACACGAATCTCGGTCTCAACCACCGACACCATCGGCGCTGAAATCAGCCAGATCAGCGCCGGAAACAAAAATAGTCCAGTCAACATCAGGCGGCTCCTCAACGTTAGCGGCTGACCATCGACACGCTCCTTCGTCATAATAAAGACCACACTAAGTAATAAACCGCCGAAACCAGCAGCAATCGCCAACGAAGCCGGATTTTGCGGACCAGTCACCGAGCGCAGTAACGCACCCACCGCGAAAAGGCTCAATCCGCCGAGAAACACTGTATACGCGAGCCATTCGAATAACCGCGTAAAAACAGTAGCGACTGGAGCAGCAGATGTGGCAACCATGTCCGGAGCCTCACCACGTAGTAAATAACTGCGAATCACCGGCCAACGGTCATAAATCACATAGATCGCAAACAACGGCACCAAATAGCCAAAACTGTAATCCTCACGTGCGCCCCACCAGTAGAACTGATCCCAAATCGTATAGATGGCGAAGCCTAGCAGCATAGCAATGCCAACGAGTTGATCTCGAGCTAAATTTTTAAAACTGAATGCTGGGCTTAAATCATTCACAATGGCGACAACAAGAGGTCGAGATGAAATAGTTAAAAAGCTGTTTTATGAAAGTATCTGCTGGTAAAAGCAACTCTCAAAAAGCTTACAGAAGTCGGCAATATTACTAAAAATAGGCTAAAAACTCACCGCAATAAATAATCGACGCCACGAGATAGCACTCTACTGTTGAGAGTCATTTTATGGTCGATACAGCCTCCGAGAATACTACCCCACAACTTCCGCCATCCATGCCAGGCCTACATGCTTATTGGCGGATGCCGTATATTCTGGCACCAAAGCATCCCGACAATGGCGGCAACCCCTTCACGCAGATTCACCAAAGCGGCGATGATCAAAAGGAATACATCCTGTTTCGCGGCCAGTGGAACTATATCGTAATGAACCGCTATCCATACAATGCAGGCCATCTACTCGTGCTGCCCTACCGAGAAGTTGACCAACTCGAAGCGCTTAAGCCAGATGAGCGCCACGAACTGATGGACTTGATCGTTAAAGCCCAGCAGATCCTCTCTCGCGCCTTGCAGCCGAGTGGCTTCAACACTGGTTTTAACTTTGGCAAAGCCGCCGGAGCCGGCATCCCTTGCCATTTACATTGCCACGTCGTGCCCCGCTGGGAAGGCGACACCAACTTCATGCCTGTGATTGGCAACACACGCGTGCTGCCCGACTCGATGGATGCTATGTGGGAACGGCTGCACGCCTACATCAATGCTCCAAGCTGAGCAACTCGTCCAGCTTCGGTGCAACGCCCACTCCAATCATACGTTAATCTTCTAACCGTTGAACACAATCTTCCTGTGCCGATTAAAACCATACACTTTACCAGCTCACGGCTACTTAGTCAGCTTTACGCGAATGACACCCGCAATTTGATCGAAGCCGAACGCATGCTCGATGTCGTGCTCGCCAGCCGCGACGACTGGGTCCGCGTCGAGGGATCCGCAGCAGGCATCGCAAAAGTCCAAGACCTCTTTCACTTCCTTGATATCGCGCACCAACAAGGTATCCGAATTCGCACTTCTGATTTCCACTACACACTGCGCTGTATCGCCGAGGGCAAGTCTAACGAACTGAGCGAAGTTTACAATAACCCCTTAGTAATTAAGCTCAAGCGACTGAGTATTATCCCCAAAACACTCAATCAAAAGCGCTACCTACAGTGCATTGACCAAAATACAGTGACCTTCGGCATCGGCCCCGCCGGCACAGGTAAGACTTATCTCGCCATGGCGATGGCGCTCAAAGAGCTGCTCGCAGGCAACGTCGAGCGTATCATTCTCACTCGCCCCGCAGTTGAGGCAGGCGAAGCGCTCGGCTTCCTGCCCGGCGAACTACAGGAAAAGATCCTGCCCTACCTCACTCCACTTTATGATGCGATGCATGATATGATGGGTAAAGAGCAGACCATGCAGATGGTCGAGCGCGGAATTATCGAAATTGCGCCCCTCGCCTACATGCGCGGCCGCACTCTCGCAAATGCCTTCGTCGTGCTCGATGAAGCTCAAAATACCACTCATGAGCAAATGATGATGTTCCTAACTCGCTTAGGAGATGGCAGCCGGATGGTCATCACAGGCGACATCACCCAAATCGATTTACCGAAGGCCAAGCAATCTGGTTTGAAAGAAGCGGCACGGCTGCTCAAAAACATCGAAGGCCTACGACTCTTCTACTTTGACGGACAAGATGTGGTAAGGCACCCTCTGGTCCAAAACATCATCAATGCCTACATCCGCAGTCCAGAATAATTGCCGATTGCCACTCCCTTGCTTGCTCAAATTCCAGTGTAACTCACAGCCAACAATTTACCGACTGACTCCTTAGAAAAAACAGCCCATGGCCGCATTCTTCAAAAGAAAATCCTTCCGCAAAGCAAAAGCCCCAAAACTCCCAATGAAAAAGGAGCACGCGGGTCGAGGGGCTGAGCATATCGGTGCCTCGCACTTTTTTGAAACTAGTCGTATCGTCGAGACGGGATTGTTCCTGTTATTTACCGCACTCGTCGTCGTCATCTGCTTTCTCGGTCAAAAGTCCCAAGGCCCACAAGTCATCCTTAATCAGCCAGCCTCATCCCGTATCGTCGCCGAATTTGCCTTCGAGCAAAATAGTCAAGTGCTGCTCGAGGAGCAAATGCTGGCTGTACGAGCACAAGTGCCTCCAGTGTTTCAACGTAGCTTTAAACCTTACGAAAAATTCCGTGAGATCATTAGCGACCTCAATACCAGTATTGCAAAGACCTTGATTGACCATGAAGCCGAAGGCCAAGAGGTTGTCACCGCAGAGCTTGAATCCACCGCTAAACAACTGATCGAAGCTACGGACTTAGAGATCGCCCCCGAGACGATTACCTCCTTTACCACTCAAACCAGTCCAAAGGAACGTTCTGGTTTGACCAACGATGCACTCGACGTCCTTAAATCACTTTATGACGACGGCATCTACTCAAACCTCAAGGCTGGTGGTAATTCCCCGCAAGTGACCGTCATTCAGTTGATCGATGAGGAAGGACGCTACAATCTACCCTCCTCGCGCTCGCATGATGATGCGCTGATCGCATTACGCGTTCGACTCGATGCACTCTCGGGTAATCGAGCCAAGGCCCGCACTCTGTTTGACATATTTAAAACTGGCCTACAGCCAAACTTATTGTACAGCGCAGCTGGAACAAATCGTGCAATTGAGCACGCTATTAGTGATGTTATCCCACCGACGATTGCCTTCAAAGAAGGTGACACGCTGATCGAGCCCGGCTCCATTATTACTGAAATTGATATTGAATGCCTGCAAGCCTACCGCGATGCCGAGCTTGCCCGCGGTGGAGACTCCCTCGTCTTCAATCCACTCTTCCTCGAACGTCTCACCCTCACACTCATTCTGCTCGTGGCTGTGATGATCTATGTAAAGCAAGGATTACGCAATTTCCACAAGCGTAACCGCGCGATCGCGATTGCCGCAGTCAGTATCCTACTCAATCTTCTGATCATTCGCTTGATCATGGAAATCGGCGATATCGCCCTCCTCAACAATCGCCCTTCGTTGGGCATGCTACCCTATGTTGCCCCCTATGCGCTGGCGCCGATGATTGTCGCAGTGCTGGTTGGCACCGCCCCAGCTGTCATCTCTGCACTGATCATCGCGGTGCTGTTTGGGATCATTCAGGATAACTCGGTCGAGTTCCTCCTGATCGCCTTTCTTTCCGGCGTCGTCGGCAGCTTCATTTCCGCGCATATCCGTAAGCGCTCCATGCTCGTCCGCGCCGGACTCATGGCAGGCGTCACCGCGGCAATCTCTGGAGCGCTGCTTGGTCTTATCGGCCACCTCTCCATCGGCTTAGTCGGCCAACAAGCTTTGATTGCGCTCATTGTCGGCGCGCTTTCCGGCGTACTGGCAGTCGGACTACTGCCCATATTTGAGCAGATTTTCAACATCACCACCGAGATTACACTTCTCGAACTCACCGACTTCAATCACCCGCTACTACGCCGTATGCAGGTGGAAGCACCGGGCACTTATCACCATAGCCTGATGGTCGCCAATCTCTCAGAAAACGCGGCCGCAGCAATCGGCGCCAGCCCCCTGCTGTGCCGCGTCTGCTGCCTATTCCACGACATTGGCAAACTGGTCAAACCAGAGTATTTTGCCGAAAACCAAAAAGGCGGGGTCAATCCACATGAAGAAAAAAATCCTTCGATGAGCGCGCTGGTGATCAAAGCACACGTCAAAGAGGGCGTCGAGATCGCCCGTAAACATAGCCTACCTCGCGTCATCATGGATGTGATTCGCCAACACCACGGCACCGGACTGATTCAATACTTCTACCACCAAGCACAGCAGCAACAGAACAAGCATACTAAGCCAGCCCAGTCCGACAAACAAGGGAAGGTGCAGGAAAGCAAGAAAGTGGACGAAAGCACTTACCGCTACGATGGCCCACGTCCGGCCTTTAAAGAAAGTGCGATCATATTTTTTGCTGATGGTGTCGAAGCAGCCAGCCGCAGCCTGAAAAAAGTTACTCAACCCGCGATTGAGGAACTCATTGATGGCATGTTCAAAAGCCGGATCGAAGACGGTCAACTCGACGAATGCCCACTGACCTTTCAGGAGCTACACGAAATCCGTAGCAGCTTTACCTACACATTGCTCAACATGCTACACTCGCGGGTGGAGTACCCTAAGGAAATCAGCAACAAGCACTTGAGCAAAGGCCATAACAATCAATCCCCGCAAGATCATGAGCCGACTCCATCTGGAAATAAGCAACCAGTATAAGCTACTAGCCGACCCGATCGAGGCCACCAAGCAACGATGCCGCGCCCTCGAAGCGTCGGGTGCATTCCCCATTGCGCAAGGCGAACTGTCCGTGGTGTTCGTCACCGATACCATCATCGGTCGAATACACGACGACTTCATGAATGACCCCAACGCCACCGATGTCATTACCTTTCCTGCCAATATTGAGATGGAATCAGCAGGCGAAATCATCGTCTCAGTCGATCACGCACGCAGCCGGTCCGAAGAGCTAGGCGAGCCGTTTAGCCGCGAACTGAGCCTCTATCTAGTACATGGCTGGCTTCATTTGGCCGGCTTCGACGATCGCAACGAAACCGACCGTTCAGCCATGCGCATAGCCGAACAACAAGCCCTTAAAATCTTAGATAAAACTTCCATTAACACTCACTTTAATATTATTACCTGACGTCTATAAAATGGATATACAGACCCATCATTCAGTTTCAGATGAAACGCCCCCCTCCCCATCCAAACAAGTCGAGGCTCAAACCTCATGGCGAAAGATCGTGGCACAATACCAACAACCTTGCCTGAAAAAGAGCGTCTGGCAAATCACCAACACCGTGATTCCCTACATCGGCCTCTGGGCTCTCATGTATTTCACTATGACAGTCTCTTGGGCACTGACCATCGCACTTGCAGTCCTTGCAGGGTTATTCCTCGTCCGCGTCTTCATCATCTTTCACGACTGTGGCCATGGCTCCTACTTTCGCTCAAAAAAGGCCAATAATATCGTCGGCTTTATTTCAGGCCTGCTAACCCTAACCCCTTATCGGCATTGGCGCTGGCAACATGCAGTCCATCACGGCACTTCTGGAAACCTCGACCAACGCGGCATCGGCGACGTATGGACGATGACAGTCAACGAATATTTAGCAGCCCCCCGCTGGGAACGCTTCTGCTACCGGCTCACGCGCAACCCTTTTGTGCTCTTCGGCCTCATACCACTCGGCTTATTCCTGTTTTATCAACGCATCGCTTACGCAAATGCCAGCAAGCTCGATAAGCGCTCGGTACGGGTGATGAATGCAACCATTCTCGTTTATGCGGTCGGCATGAGTGCGATCTTTGGTTTCTGGAATTACTTATTTATACAACTAACAGTCACAGCAGTTGCAGGTACACTCGGCGTATGGCTTTTTTATGTGCAACATCAATTCGAGGACACCTATTGGCGCAGCGGCGAGGAGTGGGACTACACACACTCTGCAATGAAGGGCAGCTCATTCTACAAACTACCCAAAATTCTGCAATGGTTTTCAGGTAACATCGGCTATCACCACATTCATCACCTGAGCTCTCGCATCCCCAACTATTCCTTGGAGCAATGCCACAATGCAGAGCCGTTCTTCCAGCAAGTGCCGGAACTCACGCTGCGTACTAGTTTGAAGTCACTCAAACTTCGGCTCTGGGATGAAGACAGTCAAAAGCTGGTTGGCTACAAGCATTTAAGGACGATGCTGTCGAATAAAACTGCCTGAGGTGGAAAGATCCCCCGAAGGTAAAGACTCGGTTCGATCTAAAATCAGCAATCAGTGTCAGTAAGTCGCCAGTCAAATAACTGCACCACTGACTCGACGAGTGTGGTGACCGGATCCGGACGCGACCTTAAGCAAGATTGGTGATACTTGGCGAGCGACGACGCCTAAAAACGAGTCCTAGCGCACTTAGACCGAGAAAAAAAGAACTGAACGGAAACTCTGGCACAGCGATCAACTCAGGATTTTCATCGATATAAGCCTGTATCTCTGTTTGATAATTAGGCAGAAAGGTAACCCCACTAAACGGAGTGGCATCCTCATTAAAGCTACCAATAAACCAGTTCACGCCGACAATCGTTAAGTTACCATTTTCAAGCACCATTGCTGGCGCCCCCGAATCTCCGAGGCCAAATTGACTTTCATAGGTGAGACCAGGATCATCAAAGGTCATCAAGCCCGCATCGCCGGTTGCTCCGCCCACAGTCTGAGACGGGAAAAATAGATTCATATTATTCTGCCCAACAGCCATATCCTGAATCACAGCATAATTGCCATCCGAGCGCCCAAAGGTCAGCACATTCGGACCAGTAATCGAAACCGGACCTTCGCTATTAAAAGGAGAATTCAAGACATCGTAATAGGCATATCCATCTGGCAACGCTGTATCCAGCGTTCCTAGACGAATATCAGTATTGCCGATCCGTTCGGTCTGCTCGATTAAGGCGCTGAATGAAGCGCCTTGAGCGTCATTCGTTTGATGGAAGGTCACTGACGAACCAACTCCCGGTGCAAAATGATCCGCAGTAATAAACACATTTCGACTGAGCATTGTAACCCAACGTCCACCGTCATCCCCGGAAAAAGCAGGCCCCTGCCCAGTATCAGCAATTGCGACCCCGGATAAATTCAGATCTCCCCCGAAAAATGAATCATCATTTATAAAACGATCATTTGCCAGCGAATCATAGCCTATAATATTGATCGATGCGCACAAACAATTTGGCAGTTGTATACCAAGCGTAACGAGTGAAATAAATGTTAAAGGCCGCACAACTAGTCATAGCATAAAAAAAAGCTTAGCTGTCAAAGGTCCATCCACTCTTCAAGCCTCCGAACCACTTGTTTAACAAAACAATTACGACTACGCTGCGTCCGCTGGACTGTTATCTTCGGACTTAGTGCCGTCAGCTTCTTTCGCCTTCGATTTAGTCACCTTAGCTGCTTTCTCGATCTTGTGGTACTTAATCTTTGGCTGACCACGCCCTTCGACGACTGAGCGATTGATCACCACTTCATCGACATTTTCAGTCTGCGGCAAGTCATACATCACATCGAGCATGATACGCTCCATAATCGCGCGCAGCGCACGCGCACCAGTTTTCAGCTCAATCGCCTTATCAGCAATCGCGGCGACTGCATCGCGGGTAAAGTGCAGCTTCGCACCTTCCATCAAGAAGAGCTTACCATATTGCTTGAGCAATGAATTCTTGGTGTTCTGTAAGATGTGTTCTAAATCGGAACGGCTCAACTCATCGAGCACCGCAACCATCGGCAGACGTCCGATAAATTCGGGAATCATACCGAAGTGCACCAAATCTTCTGGCTGTGTATCGCGCAGTAACTCACTGAGAGGCACTTCGTCCATACGTAAATTATGCTGTGTATCAAAGCCCATCGCCTTGGAGCCAATACGGCCCTGAACGATCTTATCCAGACCGACAAACGCACCCCCGCAAATGAAGAGGATGTTTGAAGTATCGAGCTGGATGTATTCCTGATTCGGATGCTTACGACCACCTTGCGGTGGCACATTACACACCGTGCCTTCGAGGATCTTGAGCAGTGCTTGTTGCACGCCTTCACCCGAGACATCGCGAGTGATCGAGACATTGTCTGTCTTACGACCAATCTTATCAATTTCGTCGACGTAAATGATGCCGCACTCGGCTTTTTTCACATCGTAATCAGCCGATTGCAGTAGGCGCAGGACGATATTTTCAACGTCTTCTCCAACATAACCAGCTTCAGTCAAAGTGGTCGCATCTGCAATCGCAAACGGTACATCGAGCATCTTAGCTAAGGTACGTGCCAGCAATGTTTTACCAGTACCGGTCGGGCCGAGCAGCAGAATATTGCTTTTCTCCACTTGCACATCGGCGAACTTGCCATCGAGGTCAGAAAAATCAGTTGCGCTGTCGATACGATCTTCCGAGCGCAGGCGTTTATAGTGATTATACACTGCCACAGCCAGGGCACGCTTCGCGTAGTCTTGACTGATAATATGCTGGTCTAGGCCCGCCGTAATTTCGGCCGGCCTGAGCATATTAAAAAGACCTCCACTGCCACCTGCAGCAACTTCTGTCTTACTGACTTCACCCTCTTCCGGAGCCTCGGAAAGTTCGCGATCAATGATGGTCTTACAAACTGACACGCAAGAATCGCATATATGCACGCCGGCCGGCCCAGCAATCATCTTACGCACCTCATTCTGCGCCTTACCGCAAAACGAACAAAAAGTCATCCGTGTGGATTTTGCCATACTAGTAAAAGTCTCTTTGCTAAATTTTTATGCGCTGGGCTTATTCTCGATCACCTTATCGACGATCCCATATTCCATCGCATCCTTGGCGGTGAGATAGAAATCGCGATCCGAATCAGATGCAATCTCTGCAGCGGTCTTGTTGGTGTGGTTGGCTAGCAACTCGTTCATCTGAGCACGCCAGCGAAGAATTTCCTTTGCAGCGATCGAAATGTCAGAAGTTTGACCTGTCGCACCACCAGTCGGCTGATGCATCATCACACGGCTATTTGGCAGCGCGTAGCGCTTACCTTTAGTACCAGCAGCGAGCAAGAGCGTCGCCATGCTAGCGGCCTGCCCCACACAGTAAGTGACGATGTCACACTGCAAGAAATTCATGGTATCGTAAATTGCCATGCCATCTGTCACACTGCCTCCGGGGCAATTGATATACAGGCTGATGTCCTTCTTCGGATCATCCATTTGCAGGAAGAGCATCTGCGCAACTACGGCGTTGGCAACAAAGTCATTAATCGGCGTGCCGATAAAAATGATACGATCGCGCAACAGGCGGCTGTAAATATCCCAAGCGCGCTCGGTGCGCCCTTCGCGCTCATAGACTGTAGGTAGTGGAACGTAACTCACGATAACTTATAATTTTGGGATGAGGGTGATAGAATGATGCAAAGACCATAGTGGACCTGTCGCAGATATCCAGCGCTTTTAACAAATAAGCTTAAGCTTCGACAGGATCCGCTGCAACTGTTTCGCGCTCAGCCTTGTCGAGTATCAGATCCATAGTCTTACCCAAGAGGATTTCGCTGCGCATGTTGTTGATGCGACTCTGATCCTTTTGGATTTCCTTCACGATTTTATCAGGCTTTTCGCCAGATTGCTGTGCTTGCATCATAATCATGCGGCTAAAGTCGTCGTTCTCGGCCTGCACTTTTTCCTGTTCAGCAATTTTACTGAGGATCAGGCGAGATTTGAGGCGATCATGCGCGGCCTTACTCGCACCTTCATGAAGCTGCTCCTTGTGTGCTTCGAAATCTGCCTCGGCAGCGCCCTGCTGCATATTGCGCTGCATGAAGTCGCGAAGCACTGCTTCAGTTTCGCTTTCGATCCCGCTTTCTGGTATGGCGAACTCGACGCTTGCTAAAAGCTGCTCGGTAATTTGCTGGCGCTCGGCATTGGAATTCTTCTCCTTCTTTTGGCCTTCAATGTTCTCGCTAATGCGTTCACGCAGCTCAGCTTCATCTTTAACCTGCATACTTGTAAAAAATGCATCGTCCATTGCTGGCATCACCTTTTCACGAACTTCTTCAGCTTTCAAGGAGTACACCGCGGTCTTGCCAGCAAGCGCCTCTGGCTTGAAGTCTTCAGCAAATTCCATGGTAACCTCCTTTTCGTCGCCAGCTTGCATGCCAACTACCCCGTCAACAATTGCTTGAACACCTGGGGTGCCTTCTGCGCCAGCTTCTTCCCATGTGACCTTCTGAGTACCGAACATTGGAGTTTCAGGTACGAGATCCGCAACGAGTTCGTCTCCGATCTTCCCTTCGTAGGAGCAGCGCACGTAGTCGCCCTTATTAGCAGCCTTTTCAGCTACATTGAACTCTGCCCGTTGGCTGAGCAATTGCTCAAACATCTTCTCGACCTCTTCAGCACTGGCTTCAGTTGGCTCGCTAGTCACCTTCAGACCCTCGTAAGCTGGAAGCTCAAATGCTTGAAGCACATCGACTGTGAAAGTGAGAGTTGCGTCGGAACTCGCAGTGATTTCGCCTTCGTTAAGATCGACGACACCGAAGATTTCGAAGTCTGACTTAGCAACACCTTCTTGGTGTGCCTTAGAAACGACGCGCTGTGAAAGCTCTGACTTCAGCTCCTTTGCATAGCGCATACGGATCATATTCTCAGGAGCCTTACCTGGGCGGAAGCCTGGGATCTTAGCATCACGCTTAAATTCGTTGATCAGACTCGCCTCAATACTGGCGATTTCTGCGGCAGCGACACTCACGGTAATCGTCTTGCGTGTTTCGTTAATGTCTTGGACGTCGGTTTTAACTGTGCTCATAAAAATATTTGGTATCGCCTGAATTAGGCAGTTCTAGGAAAAAGCGCGCTATAAAAGTGGAAAGGAATTTTTCGGTCAATGCCTATGTTGCCATCTGGATGGTATATCTCAGCGATCTGGCATTTTTTAACAGATTTAGGCCCGAATCACGGGTAAATTGGACTCAAAGCACACCATCACGCCACAGATTCGGCCTATTTAAACTCGATCACGTCCGGTCCGACCGTCCGAAACAGCTCTGCATACGGCTGCAAAGCTTCGATCGTGGCTGGAACCGCATCAATCTGTGTGCTCAAAACCCCCACCACCGCAATTTGGTCTTTCCGGTTAAACATCCGCAGGCGCAGGCCCAGCTCGTCGAGCATGATCTTAAGCGCGGTCACATCCACACCATCAGCCAACTCGATCAAGATCTGATCGGCCGCCATGTAGGAGAATTCGCCCGTCGAAAGATCCTCCACCACACGCACATACGGGTAACTCTCGTCAAAATTCAAGTGCCAGACCTTTGTCTGCGCGTCCGCCGCGCTCGGCAAAGTACCAAAATCTAAAATCTTACCGATTTGAATCACCTCTGGCATCCCCTCAGGCAGCGGTTCTGCTCCGGCTTCGACTGCCGCCGCATTATGCGTCACCCATGGATCCACGCGTTTCTCCTCACGAATCTCCCGTCGATTCATAATAGCTGCAACTAGCAGCGAGCCCAACACAAAGCCCATAATATACACAAAAATTCGATCCATTTTCCCCATAAGTATGCGCGCACGGTGCAACGGAAATCCGCGCAAGGCAAGTCTACGCACAGGCTCTTTGCTTCAAGTTTGCTCATTTCACTCTTCACACCTCTCACACGAAGCCACACACTATTGATTGATGATTCATACAATTTCGCAAATACGTGTCCGCTACGCCGAGACCGACCGCATGGATGTGGTCTACCACAGCAACTATTTAGTCTGGTTCGAGACCGCCCGCATTCTAATGCTCGACGAAATCGGTATTCCCTATCTCGAAATCGAAGCACGCGGCCTGCGCTTGCCCGTGCTCACTGCCACCGCGGAGTACAAGCGCCCTGCCCGCTTCGACGACCGTCTGGAAATACACCTCTTTATGCGCGAAAAACCCCGCGCCCGCTTCCGCTTCGAATACGAAGTTCGCCACGGCGACACCCTACTCGCCACCGGCAGCACCAGCCATGGCTTCATGGATAAACACGGCAAAGGCCTGCGCCCGCCGGAAGAGTTCCTCGCCAAAATCGACGCCGCTTGGAAACCCCAGGCGGCGGCAACTGAGTTATAGGTGATCGACTAACATTCCTATCTGTGGATCATGCCTTCACAGGCAGGAACACCCGCAGCACTATTTCACTGCCATCACTCTTAGTCCTGATAATTCAACACTCCCTGCAGCTCCTTACAGACCGCCTCCGTGCCTGCCATGTATGGGCAAAATTCCATCTGCGGGTGAAAGCGGCGCAGTGGGAACGGGCATTCGCCGAGAAATGCGAACTCGATTCCGACAGCTAGGCACAAGGCGTAAGCCGCGGCAATGTCCCAGACCTTGACCCGAAAATCGACCACGCCGGTCAAATAGCCGGTCGCCACGTAGCTGGCAGTCAGTGCGCCGCTGCCGAGACAGCGCACGCGGTATTTTGCTAGCAAGGGCTTTAGACGGTCCAGCAAGTCGCCATCCATCGGAAAATGAAGTCCCAGCATGGTTTGCGCATCGGCCGCTATGCGGTCGCGATTCACCTTCCTCTGATTGCGCTGCACGCCAAAGCCCGGGCCGCCTTCCAGCAATGCATCGGTACTATAATCAAAGATGAATCCATAGACCGGCATTCCGTCGTGCAGCAGCGCCAAGGAAATTGCGCAGATAGGAAAGCCGAGCGCATAATTATTCGTGCCATCAATCGGATCCACCACCCAGGCGAAACGCCCCTCGAGCTCAAGTACCTCGTCAAAAGGACTCGCTTCTTCGCTACAGTAGTCATCCTCCGCGAAATCACGCCGCAAGGCGGCAAACAGGTTTTCCGAAATCGCGAAATCCGCAAAGGTCACTCGCGTGTCATCCGCCTTCCACTCACTGGCAACTTGACCAAACTGGCGGCTAAAAAACGCCGTCTGCGCTTTCATTGCCACTCGTCCAGCATTAATGCGGTGGCGCAGCTGTAGATCAAACTGCGCCTGTGCTTGCCGGTTAAGTGATTTTGTCATAGATGCTATCAATTAGTTTCAGGGCACTCAGGGACAAGCGCAAACCGCGACAGAGTTAGCACTAAGGACGCCCGCGCCCAAAACCTCGAAACGGCCGGCCCGCACGTTTCTGCTTGGCGGCTCGACCACCTGAGGCTTCCTTCGGCTTGTCATTGCGAGCCTCACTCTTCTTAGGTGCACGGGACTTCGCGGAACGCACACCACGTGCAGGTCGGCGATCTTCGGCGGCCTCGGGCAGCGGAATACCTTCACGATGCAGCGCTTCAATCGCCTCGTCATGAAAGTCATGCTCACGAACAGTCGTAAGGGTTAGCTTAATCAACTTCTCAATCGCCTTAAACCGAGACACATCCTGATCGATCTCCGAGCAAAAACTAATCGCACGACCACTCTCCCCCGCACGCGCGGTGCGCCCGATCCGGTGCACATAATTCTCTGAATCCATCGGCAGATCATAATTGATCACCAGCCCGATATTTTTCACATCAATTCCACGCGCCGCCACATCCGTCGCCACCAGTACCGGAGTCTCGCCGAGCTTGAACCGCCGCAGCGCATCCTCGCGAGCCGCCTGCGTGCGGTCGCCATGGATCGTATCCGAGCGAATTCCGTCGCGATTCAAATGCGTGGCAATCAAGCGCGCATCACGCTTGGTGCGGGTAAAGATAAGGCAGAGCTCTTCCTTCTTTTCAAAGTATTGGCTGTGCAAGAGATCCAACAACAACGCTGGCTTATCACGCAGCCGCACGAACAGTACGGACTGATCAATCTTCTCCGCCGTCGTGCCCTCCGGGTCGATGCGGATCTCCTCGGGCTTGTTCAACAGTCCCGCAGCTAACTTCGCTACGCCCTTTGCCATGGTGGCCGAAAATAGCAGCGTTTGTCGCTCCTTGGGTACATCACTGACAATCTCGCGCAAGTCATCAATAAAGCCCATCGCTAGCATACGGTCCGCCTCATCCAACACCAAACATTCCACACCGCTTAAATTCGCGTGCCCCTGTTTGATCAAATCTAGCAAGCGCCCCGTCGTCGCCACCAGCACATCCAAGCCGAAATACAGTTCCCTGGTCTGCGGTGTCTGCGACACACCGCCATAAATCATCGCGATCTTGAGGTCGAGATGCGCCCCATAGCTGCGAAAACTCTCGGTCACCTGCACAGCCAATTCACGCGTCGGCACCAGAATTAGATTACGCACCCCGCGCCGAAACGGCTTACGCCCCTGCGTTGCAATACGATTCAACATCGGTAACGCAAACGCCGCAGTCTTGCCTGTGCCCGTCTGCGCGCATGCCAATAGGTCGCGTCCCTCGAGCAACAAGGGGATCGCCTGCGCCTGAATGGGGGACGGCTCCGCGTAGCCTTTCTCAGCAAGCGCACGCTGGATCGGTTCGATTATAGGCAGGTCTTTGAATTCTGTGTGACTCATAGTTTCGATCAACACCGCACCGTATGAATAAAACCGCCTTTATCGACAAGAAAGCGTCCCAAACTGAAATTGGCTGCTGCGAGGCGATTCTCTCAGACTCAAACCCTTCTTCAGCACGGCAACAACTTAGCTAGGCGCAGTGGCAGGAGGGCCCTCTCGAACAGCAACGCGACGAAAAGAACAGGTGGGTAGCGAACCAGAACATGTGACTGTTTTCAGTCCAGGCTTGCCAAGTAGATTTGAACCGCTTCTCTATCTCAATTTTAGGAGAAGTGGCAGAGTGGCCGAATGTGACTGACTCGAAATCAGTTGTACTAGAAATGGTACCGGGGGTTCGAATCCCTCCTTCTCCGCCATTTCAGGCGCTGCCGGAAATGGCGATTAGAAAGAGGAGATACGAACCAATGGGTTCGACGCAAGGAGCGCTAGCGACTGGAGATGGATCGCCAAAGGCGGTCGCGTGGCGACAAGGCGTAGCCTCCCCAATCCCTCTTCCTCCCTATTTGACCTAGTCGAAGCAGACACTCGCGCAGCAAATCAGCGATGAGAAAAAACAATCCGAATCAATTAAATGAATTAAAACTAACGTTAATTAACTTAAATAAATTAACTATTGTTGACACCGATATTTATTAGCATCAGAGTCGCTATTTGATGTCCGCATCCGCACTACTTAGAGTTGAGGCAGCTCCACCCGAAACATGGGTAGAACGCTATGGTGATTATTTATATGGCTATGCGATGTCTCGGTTACATGCCCCAGAACCCGCCGCCGACTGCGTGCAAGAAACTTTTATGGCCGGAATCAAAGCCCTCGATCGATTTGACGGCAGCCGCGACATCAAGTTCTGGTTGCGTGGAATCATGCGACATAAAATCGTCGACGAGATCCGAAAATCCGTCAAAGAAAAGAAGGTCGACATCGACACTCAAGGCGAAACCCGATTCGAGGGCTCCTGGAATCAATACAGTGCTGCTGCCACGTCTGACGCCTCCTCTTGGCAATTCAACCCACGTAAAGGCTGCGACAACAATGAATTCTGGGAGATTTTTGACGAGTGTATTGAGCAAGTAAAAAACCCTGCCCACGACGTCTTCATTCTACGCGTCTTAGAAGATAAAAGTGCAGACGAAGTTTGCCGGATTATGAATATTACTCCGAATTACTTATGGGTGCTGTTGCATCGGGCGCGCTTACAACTCAAAGTGTCATTCGAAGCTAAGTGGACGGGAAAAGACGCTAAGTAGCTTTCCAACTTGCCCGACCCAGTTTCACTGTGCAAAACGCTGCGCATTTGCGAGAAATTCAATCGCAATTCATCGACTCTCCAGATGACAGCCACTTCGTCCCAAGACCGACCAATGATCTAAGCGACAGCTCAAAGCGTTGCTACTGCCCTATTCTGAGTTGCGAATGATCTGAGCAATGCTTTGATTTTTTGCTCAGTACTGTTATCTTACTAGGCCAGTTAGGCTAAATCTACGTTATTTTTTAATTAAGCTCTGAGTATTGATTAATTTTGGTTCGTGATTGATTTTGCCGTTACTGCGTTTCTCAGAAATACATTTCATAAAAATGCCCACTTACGTTTATCAAGAAATCCTACCCGACGGCAGCGACGGCGAAGCCTTTGAATACATCCAGAGCATGTCCGAAGAAGCGCTCAAGCTACACCCGAAAACGGGCAACCAGGTGCGCAAAGTCTTCCACGCGCCGAATGTTTCAACTAAATATACCGAAGGCAGTACCAAGAACAAATTGAGCGATGAAAATGTCGAGAAGCACGGTTTTACTCGCTACGAGAAGGACAAAGTCACCGGCCGCTACAACAAGACCGCCGGCAAAGACAAACGTGCGCCCGACGTGGTCGATGCCAATCAACTCAAACAGATGCAGCAAAAAGGCATTTTATAGTTTTAAAAAAATAGACGTGAGGGGGAATCGCCCTGATTTGCATCAACGTGGTCGGTTCGCCCACACTTCTGTAACGACAACGCAAGTAGGCTGTAGTTTTTTAACAGTTAATTCTTATGCAATGTGTTAGCCTCGTAAGTTTTCATTATACATACGCTCAAGTATCTGCGCCCTGCCGACGCACAAAAAAAACGGCCATCCTCGAAAGGATGACCGTCTGAAATTTTCCACTCAATTCGCCTTACAACGCCTCGCTCCCCTCTTCGTCAGTACGGATGCGAACAGCACTTTCGACTGGAATAACGAAGACCTTACCATCACCGATCTTTCCAGTCTTAGCAGCGTTAATAATCGCTTTAACTGCAGCGTCGACGATATCGTCTTCGACGACGGTTTCGAGCATCGTCTTGGGTAGGAAATCGACGGTATATTCACTGCCACGATAGATTTCGGTATGCCCCTTTTGACGGCCGAAGCCTTTGACCTCAGTGACGGTCATACCATCGACGCCAACTGCGGCGAGGGCTTCCTTCACTTCATCGAGTTTAAAGGGTTTAACGATAGCTTTAATCAATTTCATAAGAATGTAATCTGTTTGAGTTTAATGATGTGAACCTTGAAATATTCGTTATTCGAAGTGGTAAGCAGTCTCGCCATGCTCAGCAAGATCGAGCCCGGTATGTTCCACCTCTTGGTCGACGCGCAAGCCAGTCGTCTTCTTACAGACAAATACGATGATTGTCGTCGCAACTGCAGACCATGCAATGACCACGCCCAGAGCAAATAGCTGCGTGCTGAGTTGACCGATTATGTCATCAACACCCGTGCCGCCGAAGGCTGCCGTGCCGAACACCGCGACCATGATCGTGCCCATGATGCCACCGACACCGTGCACTGCGAACACATCGAGTGTGTCGTCGATCTTGAGTTTACTTTTAACAAAACCACAAGCGAAGTAGCAGATGGAACCGGCCATGAGGCCGATTAATACCGCACCAAGCGGACCCACATTACCAGACGCTGGAGTAATCGAGGCCAAACCTGCCACCATACCAGTGACGATACCAACAAGACCAGGCTTACCGGTCTTTTTCCATTCGATCATCATCCATGTTAAACTCGCAACTGCAGCAGAAATATGCGTAACCAACATCGTCATCCCTGCGGACTCATTGGCGGCAAGCTGACTACCGGCATTGAAACCGAACCAACCGACCCACAGCATCGACGCACCAATCATGACCATACCTGGGCTATGTGGGATGTGTAACTTTTTGGGAAATCCTTCACGCGGGCCAACGAAGTAAGCCAGAAGAAGCGCGGAAATACCCGCAGTCGCGTGCACCACGATGCCTCCGGCGAGATCGATCACGCCACGTGCTTGCAGCCAACCACCGCCCCACACCCAGTGAGTGACGGGTGCATAGACGAGCACGAGCCACAACGCAGTGAACAGTAGTACTGCGCTAAACTTCATACGCTCCACAAACGCGCCCACGATCAGACCAGGCGTGATGATCGCAAACGTCATTTGAAACATGATGAAAACCGATTCCGGTATATCACCACTCAAGTCTGCAGTCATAATCCCTTTCAAACCGAACTGTTGAAAATCTCCCAACCACGCACCACCGCCAGAGAAAGCCATCGTATAGAGGCACAGTACCCACATTACTGAAGCCAAGCAGGCGATCGCAAAACAGTGCATCAACACTGAGAGGACATTCTGCGCACGGACTAGACCGCCATAGAACAACGCCAAGCCAGGCAAGGTCATAAACAGCACCAGCACCGTCGCGGTTAACATCCACGCAGTGTTGCCACTATCAGCGGTCGCGGTGACCTCTGCCACTTGCTCGACGACTTCTGTCAGTCCAGCCTCTTGGGCGAATAAAAAGCCTGGTGCCAAGGAAAGCAGCAGGAGTAAAATTAAACGATGGGTATTTTTCATCTTTATTTGTGATCAGTATTTGGTAGCTCGCAATAAGTAATGTTAGTCCGCCGCAAGGAACAAGTTTTTTTTACTCGTTCGCATGCGGTGAATTGCGAACGCTCCGCAATCTGAAGATCGAGGTCACCAACAGATCAAAAAAACCGGCCACCCTCGAAAGGATGGCCGGTGAAGTAGAGCGAACTGAATCAATTCAGACTAGAGGGCCTCGGGGCCCGACTCATCAGTACGGATACGAATAGCGCCCTCGACGGGAATGATGAAGACTTTGCCGTCCCCGATCTTGCCAGTCTTGGCAGCTTTGACGATCGCATCGGATGTCTTGTCTGCGTCTGCATCGTCAACCACGATTTCGACCATGACCTTGGGTAGGAAGTCGACGGTGTATTCACTGCCGCGATAGATTTCGGTGTGCCCTTTCTGGCGACCGAACCCCTTTACCTCAGTTACGGTCATTCCTTCGATACCGATATCTGCGAGTGCTTCTTTGACCTCTTCAAGTTTGAAGGGCTTGATGATTGCTTTGACCAATTTCATAATGATGTAATGTAAGTTATTTAAGTTACTTGGCTAGGCTTAATTAGCGAGTGCGAGCTGTACCAAAATCAGGATAGGCTTCTTGACCGTGCTCACCGATGTCGAGACCTTCAGCCTCTTCCTCTGGAGAAACACGGACCCCCATGACCACCTTCAGAATACTGAAGACTACGAAGGAGAAGATAAAAGCGAAAGCACCAATCGAAAGTGTGCCGATCAGCTGGATGCCGAACCCAGCAGCATCACTGAAAAATGCGACTGCTAATGTGCCGAAAATACCACAAACACCGTGTACTGAGATCGCACCGACTGGATCATCAATCTTGATTTTATCGAAGAAGATGATGGAGAAGACGACTAAGACACCAGCGATGAGGCCAGTAAGGATTGCATACACAGGCATGATGGAATCAGCGCCGGCAGTGATGCCGACCAGACCTGCAAGGATACCATTGAGGGCCATCGAAAGGTCAGGCTTCTTGAGGAAAAACCAAGAGGTAAACATCGCGCCCAGGCCACCAGCCGCTGCAGCGAGTGCTGTGGTGACGAAGACAAGCGAAACGAGGAATGGGTCTGCATTAAGAACCGAACCACCATTGAAACCGAACCATCCAAGGAAAAGGAGGAAGACACCGATTGTAGCGAGTGGCATACTGTGACCGAGGATCGGACGAATCTGACCGTTGATATACTTGCCGGCACGAGGTCCAAGAACCATTACGCAGGCCAAGGCAGCAAAACCACCGAAAGCATGTACCAGCGAAGAACCAGCGAAATCGTAGAAGCCACGCTCTGCAAGCCAGCCGCCACCCCACTGCCATGAGCCAGTGACTGGATACGCGAACATCACCAATAATGTTGCGAAGATCATGAAGGAAGAGAGCTTTACGCGCTCAGCCACCGCACCAGATACGATCGTTGCTGCAGTCGCAGCAAACATCGCTTGAAAGATGAAGTCTGTATACCAAGTGTAGTCAGCATACTCAGCAGTCATCATTGCGACCGAAGCTTCAACATCGAACCATGAACCCATGGCGAATACGCCGGCGGATCCTTCTGCAAACCCCGGATACATTGCATTAAAGCCCCATAGCGCATAAGTCAAAATACCCATGCATATGATAAATACATTCTTGAACAGGATATTGACTGTATTCTTTGCTTGGCCAAGCCCAGACTCAACGGTTGCGAATCCGAGGTGCATAATAAACACCAGAGCAGCTGCGATCAGTAGCCAAAGATTACTGATAGTAAAGAAGGCAGCTCCGGGCGTTTCCATAAATGCGGCATAGCCGTCATCAAAGGAAATTGTATCGGCGACAGCCTCAACTACTTCAGCAGTTTCAATAACAGGGAGTTCCTGTGCGCCGAGACTTCCGGCAAACAAGAACGCCGAGCTGCCGAGCAGCAAAGCGAGAAGGGTTTTCTTAATCTTCATGATTCTATTTGGTCTAGTTGTTTTTTTGTAGGAATTGAGACAGCTCAAGCCCTCAAACGAGAGGGATCGACTGTGCCCGCTAATAAGAACGAACATCGCTAAACAAGCATACTTCATGCCAATATACCAAAAGACCCAAATAAAGACGCGAAAACGGAGCGCTGCTGAAATTCGTCTCAGTACAAACTACTCGACTTAAATTCATTGAGCTAATACCGAACCCTGGACGGGGCCAGCGATTTTTGGATGTAGTCTGACTGGGTTCCTCATGAAAGTCGAAACTCTAGAGATTGCTGTGGTCGGAGGGGAACTAGGTCGATCGCTTAGCTCGAGATCGTACCCTTATTCAAAATAGGGATAATTTTGTGCTCTTTAAACGCGACTTCGGATGGATCGATTCAATTCCCATGATTCACATCAGTCCTCCGACGCGATCTCGCCCTAACTTGTAGCCAAACTAACTATGAATCATCAAGCATACGGCCTCTGCCAGAAGTGCTCCTTCCAGGTAGATCCGATCGATTGCTTGCATGATTTAGACGCCGTAACTTGTCTCACTTTACCAGGCCGGCTCGCTTAGATTTATAAAATAATATAAAAATGTTGCAGCCATCCTCTAATGAGAGTAAGTCTCATTAACATTTGAGGTGCCTCTCACCACACCGCTATTCCTACTTAAAACCGTAGTACGGCACAAAACAAACCATACACTCGATTGAAGCGCACGCATACAGGCATCGCACTCCAAGGCAACCAGTCAGGGCCAAGAATATCCTGTCCATTCCAGCCTGCGCAAATACTTAGTTGGAGCGACACACACAGTGAGTTTTCTGGCCGACGTGTCTCAATCAAAGATGGCCTTGACTATCTCAGCCTGCAGCTCCGCATTGATAGCCCACTATCAATCAATATCGACTTTACTGAGGAGCGCTTAGTCCTGGGATATGTGAATGCAGGCTGGGCCAAAGCAGAGGCAATCGACGGAGACGTCGAAAAACTCGAACCCGGGCAATGGTTTCGCTTTTCTAATTCTGAATTGTGCCTTGACCGGACCAGCACAGAAACCGCCCACATTGATTTGATTCTCTGCTCAAAGGAACTCACTCGCTTACTTTTAGATATTGGTACAGATACCGAGCGCGTAGCAGACTTCGAACAGTTCGCCAATGGATCCGTCGCGGTTCCTTTTAACAGCGGGCAAATGAACCGCAACGCATTTGAAGCCTCAAAAAAAATTGTAAGCTCATCGATCGATGGACTACGCCACCGCCTACAACTCGAATCAAATGTACTGTCATGGATCGCCGAAATACTGAGCCAACCCAAAAACAGCAACCTAGCTGACCGTACTCTAAATGCCAATGACCGCGATGCGATGAATCGGATTATCGAAGAGATCCGAAATGACCCTGGGCGTGAACATTCTATTGATGACTTTTGTAAGCTCGGCAACTTGAACGAGCATAAATTAAAATTGGCGTTTAAAAGCATCTTCGGCAAAACCGCATTTACTTTTTTACGTGAAGTTCGAATGGATCATGCCGCCGAATTATTAAAAAATGATCGTCATAGCGTGATTCAAGTCGCAAATGAGGTGGGATACTCAAACGCCAGCCATTTCGCCAGAGCCTTCAAAGACCGACACGGCTTGCTGCCAAAAGCATATCAATGCCTGCAAAGGCTATCTTGACCCCAACCCGATAATTAACGTCCGCGTATCAACAAGCTACAATACATATCACAGGGGTGATCCACCACATCTTTTACCAGTCCGAGTTGTACCAGTACTCCCTTGCGCAGTATCGCGATCCGATCAGCAAAATGCCGCGCATCGGCGGGGTCATGTGTGACTAACACACCTGTAATTTTTTTCTGCTGCAAGACATCGCGTACCTGCTCACGTAAATCTGCGGTGAGCGCAACGTCCAGATTACTATAAGGCTCATCCAATAAAATCAGATCAGGTTTGGCGGCCAAGGCACGAGCCAGCGCAACACGCTGTCGTTCCCCTCCGGATAATTCATGCGGATAACGCTTCGACTTACCCTCTAATTGGACTAATTTAAGGTATTCGTCACTAAGTTCGCTTAGCTCACGCTTAGGAAGTTTCCCAATAGCATACCATAGGTTTTGGGCGACAGACATGTGCGGGAATAGGGCCCCTCCCTGAAACACCAACCCAATTCTGCGCTGTTCCGGAACGACCCAATTCCCTTCACCGAACAAACATCCACGATTCGTGCGGATCTGACCAGTATCAGGCACCTCCAACCCTGCAATCATACGCAGCAAGGTTGTTTTTCCGCTGCCACTTTCACCCACAAGGGAAAGCAATTCGCCAGCAGCCACCCGAAACGAGACATCATGCACTGCAGGAATCTCATTTTCAGAGAATGACTTGGAAATGTTTTGTACTTCTAACATGATTGCGTGGCGTCTTTATCAACCCATCGCTCAATCACAAGCAAGCCCCAAACCCCCAGCAGAATAATCAATAAAGAAGGTAGCGCACAGTCGTAGATGTATCCCTCTTTAGCAAAGCCGAATGCAAAGGTCGCCAAAGTCTCAAAATCACTTGGACGTAGCACCAAAGTCAGCGGTAACTCTTTCATGATATCAATAAAAACCAGTGTCGCACAGGCCAATATATTGATACGCAACAGTGGCCAGTGTATGCGGGTCAAACTTTGCCAATTCCCTTGTCCAAGTGTGCGTGAAGCTTCGTGTAAAGTGGAACAGACGGCCTGCATACTGCCATTCAATGGCTGATAGGCGACCGTCATGAAACGCACCATGTATGCGAAACCAATTGCAAATAGGCTGCCACTCAGAACCAGCGAGAGCGATGAATCGGCAAACAATTGGTCAATACTGCCTAATAATACCATCACTCCAACAGCTGTCACCACACTCGGAATCGCATAACCAAGTGTAGCAGACTGCACCAATTTACCCACACTTGAATCACCTCGGACTCGAACACTGAAGGCCAAAAAAAAGGCCACTATACTGAGTGAGAGTGCTGTCATTAAAGCAAGCCCTAAGCTACTGCCCGCCTGACTCAAAAAACCTACAAAATCAAATGTATCGGTCGCAACGATTGCCCAGTAGATTAAACGCAGGACTGGAAAGATAAAACCAATCAGTACCGGCAAAGCACACAGAACGACGATCAACCAAGCCCGTCGCCAGCACAGCCGAACCCGACGATGCGCTATGTTGCTCTGCGCCCCTTCGACGTAGCGTAAACGTCTCCGCTGCCAAACCTCGAAGGCTAATACCGCAAACACGAGCACCACCACAATCACCGCCAAACGCAAGCCCGAAGCTCGATCTCCAAGTCCGAACCAAGTTCGAAAAATGCCTTCTGTGAGTGTCGGCACTCCAAACAAATTTACCGCCCCATACTCATTCACGACCTCCATCACCACCAAACTAAGCCCCGCAATCAGAGTCGGCCGCGCCATCGGTAAGGCAATGCGCCTGAAAATCGATGCGGGCCGTTTACCAAGCATTCGACCTGCCTCGAAATAAACTCCCTGTTGCTTTGAAAAGGTCGAGCGTAAGCTCAAGTACAGATATGGGTAAAGTACAGAGCTGAGTAGTAAGATCAACATCCCATACCGAACCAGACGCTCGATCCACTGTGATGCATCAAAACCCCAGACCTCACGAACCTTAACGATCAAGGGGATCGACAATTCTAATACATCCAAATAAGCAAATGCAGATGCAAAAGTCGGTACGGCAAGGGGCATCACCAATGCCCACTTCCAAAACCGTCGAGTAGGAAACTCATAAGTAGCTACAAACCATGCAGTCGGTACGGCAAAAAGAACACTGACCAACCCCACGCCTAAAATGAGGATCAAGGTATTCAGCAGGTAACCCGGCAGCACGGTACTCGCCAAGTGCTGCCACTCTTCAGTCGGCTGAAAAACACCAATAAAAACAGCAATCAGTGGCGCCAGTAGCAAAAGTGCACAAAGCACGACTGCAACCGACCAAAAATCAGTCTGCAATTGCTTCTTATTTTGCGTGCCCATTATTACTCCCATCCTGCAAGATTGAAGCAGCGAATCGCATCTGAATTTAACTCTCCCAATCGAGTCAAGCTGATCGCATCGGCTTTGAATGTACCCCATTTTTGTTGCAAGGGTGACCATTCAATACCAGCGACGACAGGGTACTCAAAGGTCGCACCAGGAAAAACGGACTGCGCTTGATCCGTTGCCAAATATTCAAGAAACTGTTGCGCCGCTTCGACATGATCAGAACCCGCAACAATACCCGCACCACTCACATTCACATGGGTACCGCGCGCAGATTGATTCGGGAAAAAAACCTTCAACTGTGCGGCGACTGCACGATCTTTTTGATTATCCGAATTTGCCAACAGACCCAGATAGTAGGTATTAACGATTGCTACATCCCCTAACCCAGCTGCAACCGCACGCATTTGGTCTCGATCACTGCCTTGCGGCGCACGCGCCATATTTTTGCGTACAGCTTGCGCCCATTCTCTCGCCTGCTCTTTGCCATTGGAGTCGATCATTGCAGACAATAACGACTGATTGTAGACATTCGCAGAAGAGCGCACCAGCAAACGCCCACGCCATTCTGCAGCGGCAAGGTCTTCATAAGTGCTCAGTTCATCCTCAGTAACGCGGTCTGGTGCATAAACAAGCACGCGCGCACGCTGTGTAAATCCATACCAATACCCATCCGGATCACGCAGGTTGACAGGCACTCGCTGTTCCAAGAATGGTGACTTTATCGGCTGTAACACACCTGCCTCGCGCGCCTGATGTAAGCGCCCAGCATCTGAGGTTATCAGAACATCTGCAGGTGTCTGATCTCCTTCAGCCTTTAGACGCTCTAATAAAGCACCTGCCTTACTTTTGACGACTTTAACATCAATCCCTGTCTCCTCAGTGAATTTATCAAACAGCAATACATCACTCTCGTAATGTCGGTAACTATAAATCGTCAGTGTATCTGCTAGCGATGCTGAGCAAAATAAAAATAAACTGAGACCGTAAAGGAAGAGCGCTTTCATTATGATAAAAAAGAATTAGAACATGGGCATAGCCCACCGTAGGAAAATAACAAGACTAACAAAGAATCACTCCCAAAACGACCCAATCAAGGGGTAAAATAATTCCATAGCAGAGATAAATTATACCGCTGGCCGTCAAAAACAGCTAATTTTGCTCCGCGCTCGGGCAGAAACTGTGACAGTCATTTGCTAATATTTGTCACAAAATATCTAACTGATAGGCTTGCTTCTCAGTAAATCAAACTATGAGATTCTGTCTCAACTCCGAAAAGTCCGCAATGGAAATTCACAAACATATCTATATCAACAGCTTTGCGATCCTTATCCTCGCGATCTCGGCATCAGGCTCCGTCGCCCTCGAATCCACCCGCACTGTGGTAAAAGAGTGGGTGGCCACCGAAAAAGCGATTTCCAGTGAAGCTATTCTCTGGGAAGAAGCTCACACCCTGCTCAACGACTTGACCCAAGTCACTCAGGCGGAGATCGCGACACTCAATCAATCCCTAAATAAAATTGCAGCGACGACGACTCGTGCTGAGGCCCTTCGTATTAAGCTAGTCACCGAACAACAAGCACTACAGACAGCCCGCCAGCAGATCTCAAATTTTCTCACCGAGATTGAGCCACAGTTAACTGCTTTAAGGCCAGCACTGCCCGCGCCGCTCAACACTAAACTCACCAGCCTTTTTCAACGCATTCCAAATGATTCCAGCAACACAACGCTCGGGATCGCCGAGCGCATGCAAACAATCGTGGGCATATTAAATACAATTAACAAATTTGACCGCGCCATTACCGTGCACGAGGAAATTCGTACGCTTGGCGACGGCAGTCAGGGCGAAGTGGAAAGCGTCTACGTGGGGCTAGGCGTCGCCTACTACCGCACACGTTCCGGCGACGATGCCGGCTACGGGCAACCGCACATCAGCGGTTGGCAATGGAACTCTCAACCAGAACTCTCCGCCGCAATTGCCGAAGTCATTGCGATCACCAACAATAGCGCACAAGAAGCACGTTTCATCGCACTTCCGGTCGAGCTGCAAAATTAGTGCCTGTGATCTCTTTAAAATCCATACTCTTTCTCGGCTTTAGCTCGCTCGCCCTTGCGACTACATCTTTCGGTCAAGATCTCGCCAGCCTACAGGCAACTCAGCAGTCCAAACTAGATGATGCCGTGCGCCGTCTGACTGCACAGCGCCTGCAAATCAATGAGCAACAGATCCCATTGGCTCGCAACCTGCGCAAGCTCGAAGTAGAAGGCAAAAAACTGCGTGAAGCGCTCTACGAAGCTCGTCGAGCAGACGATAGCCGCAGTCTCGGTCTAGAAACACTTCGCAACAACGTCGAAGTGCTGCGACAAGAGTACAACTACATCACCAGCTCCCTGCTGAGTGAATACAATAGCAGCTACGAAAGTAACCTGTCAGTCGGCGAGCTGGCCCACTACGGCGAAGACATTCGAGCGCTCAACTTGCTACTCGAAAATCCGGATACCACTCAAAGCGTTCGCCTTGAATCCTCGCTAAGCCTGATCAACGACTCAGTCGATCGCATTGATCAGCTGCTCGGAGGCAAACGTTATGCGGGGCAAGCACTTAACTCCGAAGGCCGTTTGACCAATGGGCAATTCCTGCAACTCGGGCCACTGCTTTATTTTAGCGGCGACGAATCAGGAATAATTGAGGAAACCAAAGCATTGCAGGCTCGTATTCATTTGATCAACACCGAGTCATCCACTCAAATCGCCGCGACCTCTCAAAGCGGCAAGGGCAAACTACCTATGGACCTTAGCCTAGGCAATGCACTGGCCTTACAAAGCACTAAAGACAGCCTGCTGGTACACTTACAGAAAGGCGGCATTTGGGCCTATCCAATCATCTTATTTGCACTGGTAGCAACCATAGTGGCGCTATTTAAATTCGTGCAGATTATGACGATTCGCCAACCGGCACCGAATACGATCTACGACATTGCCAAGTTACTGCGTGCAGGTAAACAAACTGAGGCCATACAATTGGCCCAAGCTCAACCGCTTCCCGCTCGTGAAATGCTATTACAGGCAGTCAAACACAGCGATGAGTCCATCGAACTAGTCGAAGAAGCCATGTATGAGTCGATGCTCAATACACAGCCAAAACTGGAGCGTTATTTAAATATTATCGCAGTCACTGCATCGGTCGCCCCACTGCTCGGACTACTCGGCACGGTGACCGGCATCATCAAAACTTTTAACCTGATGCGCGTATTTGGCGCGGGCGACCCGAAACCACTCATCTCCGGAATTTCTGAAGCACTCATTACCACCGAACTGGGCCTCGTACTGGCCATCCCCGCACTGATTATCCATGCCATCCTTGCGCGTAAGGTGTCTGGCGTGATGGCACATATAGAAAAGCTCTCAGTCGCGCTGCTCAATACCCTGTCTCGAAATAAATAAGATCCGCTCACTGTGCTCAACAACACTCACAGCCTTTACCTGGAAGCCCTACGCGTTTGGACCGCAGGGGGTTGGCTGATGCTGCCACTATTAGGGCTAGCAGTCTTCATGTATTATACTGCGCTGGATCTTTACTTACGCTTAAGGATGCACTTTTTATTGCGCAGTCAGGTATATCAATTCTCGGATGAGGCACTGAAATTAGCGCTCTCAGATAAATTAACACTGTTAAAACGCTTACTGTTGCCTGATGCAAAATCGACACTTGAAGTCAGACGTCACTTTAAACAGGTACGTCAGGAATATCTCCCCGTCATCAATCGCCGCATCCGCTTTCTTGCTATCATCATTACCGCAGGACCTCTCGTCGGGTTGCTAGGCACAGTCACTGGTATGCTGGTCACTTTCAGGGGCATGGTCGGCGCGCATGGCACTAAATTTGACAATATGATTGAAGGCATTTCAGAAGCCTTAATCACCACCCAGACCGGCCTACTTATTTCCATTCCAGCATTGGTGGTACTGTCCTTCATTATCCAGCGCCGCAACCAACTCGAACGCTGCATTGCGCGGCTCGAATATTACAACGTGACCCTTGCCTGCAAATGAAATCACGCCGACTCATATTTTCACAATCGCAAAAAGCCGATGAAATCAATGTCTCCCCGCTGATTGATATTGTCTTCATACTGCTGATTTTCTTCATCGTCACCACCGTTTTTGTCGAAGAGACCGGCGTGGATGTGCAACGCCCGGAAGCCGCCTCAGCCAACGAGCTGGAAAAAAACTCGATTTTAATAGCGATTACAGCCGATGGACAAATCGTTTACGGCGGCAACGAAATCGGCAGCAATGGAGTGCGTGGCATTGTAAAGCGACTGCTCCTGCGCGAACCGAATATGCCAGTGATCATTCAAGCCGATAAAACCGCATCGGTGGATCTGTACACCAAAGTACACGATGAGGCTGCCCTCGCTGGCGCAACCAGTATCCACTTAGCAACGACTCGCTAATGGAACAGGCACTGCCAGTCGAGCACAACAAAGACCGCGCGCCGCTTGCGCTGCTGGGGGCGCTAGTCATGTCCCTGCTGGTTTTCCTAGCGATTCCCCTCACCCAGCACTTAGGAAATCCGCGTAGCGATCTAATCGAATTTCGAGAAGCACTTACCATCACTCCTCCGGCACCGATGGTGCTGCCTCCCACGCCCGAACCAGTTCAGCCGAACGAACCAGAGCCAAAGCCTGAATTTAAACAACAATTACCAAATTTCAGCCTCAACCAGCTGGAGTTGTCGCTTCAGCCAGGCGTCGGTGGCGCATTAAAAATTGGTATTGCGAGCGCAGGCTTTGCAAACGAGGCAGATGGCCTCAGTGAGATTCAAAAGCTTTTCACCTTTGCGGATCTGCAAAGTGCTCCGCGTATTATCAACAGCCCAAGTATCGTTTATCCTAGAGAATTGATTCGCCGCGGCATTCGTGAGGGACGGGTACGCGCCAAAATCGAGATCAATACGAAAGGTCGTGCACGGGTACTGGAAATAATATCTGCCACCGACCCACGCCTCATCTCAGCGGCAAAAGAAGTTATTCGTAAAGCTCGCTTCACACCGCCCAAGGTGGCTGGCGTACCACAAAAAGTAATCGGCGAATGGCCCATTATACTGCGCGCACCATATTAAATTTTGATCTATTTTGTCATGACTCGACACATCCTACTTTTCTTCCTCTTGCTCTCTGGTACTGCCCACGCATCGCCAAGCTTCGACTTGGTCGACACCAACCCCAGTAGTGCCGAATTTAAACAACGCTTCTACGGCAGCTTTGGCATTAACTCGGCGATCGAACCCATCCTCACACAATCGGACCGGCCGCTCTATGAGTCGATTGCACCCTACCTGCAAAAGAAACCAGAAAAGGCAATCGAGCTCGCTAAAAAAGGTATAACTAAAACGAGTAATGCCGCGTTCGACTATCTCGTCGGCAGCCTCTATTATATACAAGGTAACTACAGTGACGCAGGCTCTTACCTGAATGCCGCGCTCAAAAAATTCCCTGATTTTCGCCGTGCACACCGCAATCTTGCATTGATTTACATCCAACAAGATCGCTACGAAACCGCAATCAAGCATCTATTACGTGTCATTCAGCTCGGCGGTGGTGACGGTCAAAGCTACAGCATGCTCGCTTACGCGTACCTCACTGAAGAAAAATACCAGTCGGCTCTCAGCGCCTATCAACTCGCACGTATGTTTTTACCAGACAGCATAGACGTACGTCGTGGTGAAGCACAATGCTTGCTCATGACTCAACAATACGGCGCTGCGATCGCCCTCTTCGACGAACTCATCAGCGAGCATCCAGACGAGCAAGATTACTGGCTCTTTCAAGCCAATAGCTACCTCTCGCAAAACCAAGTGGATGATGCGATCGCCAATTTGGAAATCGCCCATTCCGTTGCCCCTCCATCCGCATCGAGCCTCAGCCTGCTCGGTGATATGTATCTCAACGAGGAAGCCTATGGGCTCGCACTGAATAACTATCAGGCATCCCTCAAACAAGATCCGACGACACGCCCCGAACAGGCACTCAAGCCGCTGC
>JAQXBA010000080.1 GCA_029252625.1 Opitutia bacterium
GTGGGGCGGACTACCACTTGGAGGCGATGCGCTCGACGGAGCGCAGTAAGTCGCGGGTGGGGCTCAATTCCCTCGATGGCACGGCGGTGTTTGGCGGCGGCACTCAGTTGAATGCCTGGCTGGAAACCGAAGGTCCGGGTGCTCTGGAAGACTTTACGGTATCGTTTTGGTTTCGTACGGATCAGGTCAATCAGGGGCACCGGTATTCATCACTGTTTGCCTCCAATCGGAATCCGGTATGGAGTCAGGTAACGAACCCAGCTGGCAAATTGGACTGGGGCTTGTATAGCAACCGCGATGAGGCAGGGGCACTGGAGATACAGGTGTTTGAGTCAATGGGCCTGCATAGTAATCATGTATTTGAGCCGAATGAGTGGCAGCATGTGGCGATTCGCAAGCGGGGGCGAGGGGAGTCGGCGCGCACGGAACTGTATTTGCATGCACTCGGAGAGGCTTTTTTGAAACCCTTGGCGGTGCGGGATGCCTACGACATGGGGCTGGAGAAAATCATACTCGGGGTCAACCGCAGCGGTGCCTACGGCTATCGGATGGAGATGGCCAACGTGAAGATTTTCGATGATGTGGCCATTAATCCGGCTGAGTTGTTTGCCGAAGGGCCTGGCGCGACTGAGTTGGGCGCTGTTCCGGTGTGGTCGATTCATTCTGCGGTCGAGCGACTCGACGCCGAGATGGCAAATCTGCAAACGGCGCTCGAAGGCTTACCACAGATTCGTAACTCCCTGCAGTTGGATGGCTATGGATTTCACAGCAGTTACTTGCCCTTGCTCGAGGCCGTTTCAGAGGAGCCGCGCTGGGTGGTTGAGTTGGAGCTGGATATGTGGACTGGCTTTAGTGAATCTTATCTGGTGCCAGCGGCCGATCGCCGGGTGCCGGGGATGCCGGGCTATGGCTTCCCCAAGCGCTTTCGGATGATCAGTGTGGATCCTGAGGGGGAACGTCATGTGCTGGCGGATTGGCGCGAGCGAGATTATCCAGATCCGGGGCGTTACCCGGTGGGGATTCCGGGTTCGGATGCTCGGCTCAGTCGCTTGATCCTGGAAGTCTATCAGGGGCAAGAGGAAAGCGGGCAGGAGTTTTTCGCATTGGATGAAATTTTTGTGCGCAGCCACTACAAATTTGAACGGGTGATGCAGGTGCATTGTGAGGGCAGCTTCAACTCCCTGCCATTCTGGAGTGCGGAGTATTTGGTCGATCAAAAGACCAGTCTAGGGCTGCCGCTGTTGCCGGATGCGGACAGCTCGAATGATTTGATCCTGCGTTTTGACGACTCGGAGGATGTCACGGTGCAGGTGGAACTCGACTTGCTGGAAAATCGGGAGGTCGATAGTATCGTGCTGCACCCTGCAAACTCACCGGGAAGTATCTTTGTGCCGGGCTTTGGCTTCCCTGGCGCCGTGGAAGTGGACTTTTTGGGGCAGACTGACACTGGAGCGGAGCGTCCGATCCTTGGCTATCATCGTGTCGAATTGGCAAATCCTGGTAGTAATGTGCTGCGCTTGCCATGGAGTCAGAAGGAAGTGCGCTGGCTACGCTTTAGGTTCACAGACTTGCCGCAACACGAGGGGCGGGCGACCTTTGCTTTGGGCGAAATCGAAGTCGCCGGTGGTCGCGATTATCACGTATGGGAATCGCGAATACAGATGGATCTGCCGGAGGCTGACTTAGTGGCTGATCCGGAGCGTCTGGTCGATGGGCGGGCGAGTGGCGCGACGGTGTTGCCGATGACTGTCTGGCTGGACGGCTTGATCCGTCACCGTGATTTGGATCAGCGGCTGGATGCTGCGCTGCTATTTAAAGAGCAACTACAGAATCGCTGGGATGCGTTTGTTCGGCGATCGCTCCTCATCGGAGGCTTGGTGGTGATCGGGCTGCTGTTCGTGGTTGTGGTGGTCGTCCTGGTGCTGCGTCAAATGGGGGTGCAGAAGATGCGTTTGCGAGTCGAGCAGGAGCGCCATTTGACAGAATTGGAGCAGATGAAGATCCGCTTCTTCACGCATATCTCGCACGAGCTGCGCACGCCCCTGGCCTTGATTTTGGGACCGGTGGAAAAATTGCTGCAATCACCGAGCGAAGATAATGCGCGCAAGTTAATGCCCTTGGCTCAGCGCAATGTAAAGAAGCTGCAGGCACTGGTCGATCAGTTGCTGGACTTCCGCAAGCTGCAGGATGGGCGGGTCGAAATGAGCTGGAGCACGATCGATGTGGCTGAGTTCGTACATAATGGCTTTGAGGTCTATCACTCGATGGCCTCCGATAAACGTATCCGCTACACGCTGAGTTGTCCCCCGGGAGAACAGCATGCGGCGATTGATGGTGGGAAGCTGCAAAAGATCATGGACAATTTGATCGGTAACGCGATCAAGTATAGCCCCGAGCGTGCGCAGGTCACTGTGAAGCTGGTCATGGATCGGGAGCGTCTGACATTCATGGTCGAGGACACCGGTGCGGGGATCGCGGCGGATGATTTACCACATGTATTTGAGCAATATTTCCGCGCCGATCAATTAACGGCGATTGAAGCCTCGGGCTCCGGGATCGGTTTGGCTTTTGTTAAAGATTTGGTCGATCTCTGGGGCGGCGAAATCTCGGTCGAGAGCCCGGTGGCCGCGGGCAAGGGCACACGGTTTACCGTATGTCTGCCCTTTGGGGAGGCGGAGTCGCCGGTTGAAGTTGCAGAGGAGGTCGCCGAGGATGAAGCGGACGCGCAGAATGCTGCGTCATCAGCAAGCAACGAGCAACCAACAACCACCAACGAGCAACCCCAAACTCAACCGGTCATTCTGTTGGTCGAGGACAATCCGGATTTGCGGGCTTTTATTCGTCTGGAATTAGAGGGCAGTTATACGATTCTGGAGGCGGAAAATGGACAACTCGGCCTGGAGGTCGCCCGTGAGCATGCACCGGATCTGGTGCTCAGTGATGTAATGATGCCGGTGCTGGACGGTATGGCGATGTGTCGGCTGTTAAAGGAAGACGCGGCAATTTGCCACATTCCGGTGATTTTGTTGACCGCCCGGGGCTCGGAAGAAAATCAACTCGAAGGACTCGAGCGAGGAGCGGATGATTATATTTCGAAGCCCTTCCATATGCCGATTTTGCAGGCGCGGATTCGTAATATGCTGGAGAGTCGCCGTCTACTGCGCGAGCGTTTTAGTCGTGGGCCGGCAACTGTCGAGCCGTCCGAAGTGACCGTCACTTCGGTGGATGAGGTATTTTT
>JAQXBA010000096.1 GCA_029252625.1 Opitutia bacterium
GCGGTCTGGCAACTGCCATGATTCTCATACTGCCCATTGCCCCTATAATACTTCTGGTTGAACTGGACGCGGATTTCTTTGGCCAAGGCACGATAGCGCACAGCAACGTCATGCTTGCCCAAGACTTCGGCGCTGCGAGCGAGCAGATCGGTGCAGCGATAAAAGGTCGCCATCGCGCTCAATTCCGAAGGGGTGAACTTTGATGGTCCGTTGCCTTTGCCGTGCCCGTAGTCATACCAGTCGCCCAGCCCAGGGACGGGCACCAGATCTGTGCTGGTGTGCTTCATATAATCGACAAAGGCCTGCATCGTTGGAAGGTTTTCCCGCAGCACCCGCTCGTCACCATACCATCGATAGAGTTGCCACGGAAGGATCACACCGGCGGCGCCCCACTCCGGCGTATAGCGGAAACCAGCCTTGAACTCCGGAGCCTGAGGCGCGACGGTATAAATGATACCCTCCTCCCCCTGCGATTCGCGAATATCACGGGTGACCTTGGCATACAGACGGGACAGGTCATAGCGCCGCGCAATCGAGGGGCCCATGAGATAGGAAACCTCGAGCCAGCCCAGCTTTTCACGGTGTGGGCAGTCGGTCAGCACATGCGCCAGATTGCTCCGCACCGCCCGATCGATCGACTGGTCAATCTGCATAAAAAGAGGGTTTGAACAGGCAAAATCGCCGACCTGCTTGGCCGAGGAGCGCACGTGCACTGACTCGATCTTTTCCAGCACCGGTAAGCCCTGCGGGTTGGGGTGCCCCTGCGGCACCGCACCCGTGACTTCGAGATACTGGAAGCCGCTGTAATTAAATTGGGGCTGCCAGCGCTCCACTCCATCGCCGCTCAAGGTATAAACAAAGCACGTTCCCGTGCCGACTCCAGATGGGTTGACCCGGCCCTTACCATTGTTATGCCGATCCGTCTGACCATGACGCTGTTCCGCTGGGGTCAACTTGACAACCTGCCCTGCTTGGCCACGAACTTGAATGAAGGGCAGCGCAGAAAGATTTTGACCGAAGTCATAGACAAAGACGCCTGGCTCGGGCTCTTCGTAAGCCTTGGCTGGCGTCAGCCGTTCGAAATGCTTCATCGGAGGCGATTCGGACGACCGCAGCGTCCCCACGGCCTGCGTCGGTTTCGCTTTCAACCATCTTTCCGGTTCAGCCATGGTCGCATCAAAATCACTGCCGCCAATGATCGCGCTGTGAGTGATGGGCCCCAGCGCAACGTCCCAAGAGCGGTCGGATACGACTACATTCGTGTCACCGTTCGCGTAGTGCAAATGAGCCTCCAGCAAGGCCATCAGCTCGTGGTCGCGGTACACCCCGTGAATACGACGATCTCCGTTCGTGTTGTAGAACCCCTTACCGAGCATAATTTTAAACTCGTTCTCCCCCACCTGAAGGTAGTCGGTGATATCAAAGGAGTTATAATACACCGTCTTTTCATACACCGACCACGGCGCATCGAGAAAATGATCGCCCACCTTTTGGCCATTCACAAAGAGTTCGCAGTG
>JAQXBA010000101.1 GCA_029252625.1 Opitutia bacterium
TCATCCTAGCCGACTCCCACAGCCACGCATCCTTCAGCTTCCGTCGATCAGGATCCACACCGCCCTTGCAGGAAACCGCGCGGAACACCTTCCCCCTCGATTCCAATTCGATCTCAAGCACGGCGGATTGCAACTGCTCCAAGCGACCAGAGCCAACCTCCAAGGCTTCTGTGTAGCTCAATGCGTGATCAAACCGACCAAAACGGGTCTGACTGAAGTCCCCTAAATCCAGAACGAACCCAGCGTATCCAGATTCCAATGACAGCACATGCGACGAGGGATCACCGGCATGCTTGCGCACACCATTCAGCCATGAACCGAAGGAATAATCACGCACTGAGATCGGCAGCGGGTTCGGCTCAACAACAAAAGGAGACACAACGCCCTCCGCGGGCTCGGCGATCGCCGGCGGAGTTGCGACTTCGTCCGCTTCAGGAGCCGGCACAACCACAGCAACTTGGGCCGCCTGACCGCAAGCGACCAGCGAGAACAAAAAAAGAAGCACTAAGGCGAGGCGACATTTGAAAGACATAGGGAGCGGGATGGGACGATAGATACTGTTAAATAAAGAAAGTGCCGCAACTATAGAAACTGCTCAGCCGCATGGTGGCAATGAGTCAATCCTGCATCATTAGCGCAGAACAAGGATACCAGAATTCCTTGCGATGGGTATCCTGTATATACGGAAGGCACTCCATAAAAAGATGACATAGGAGGAGTTGCAGGCGGAGTCACATTTGACGAAGCGCCCCCAGACGCGTTGCTCGAATGTGCGCTCAATCTGAGAAGTATCGAATGTCCAAACGCTTCTTCCCCTTTTTAGGCGGAAAAATCAGCACCATCTCACGGCTGGCCGCATGGCTGAATAAGCGCGTGCCACCTAATGTGCGTTCCTCAATGTCTTTAACAATAAACGAGGTAAATTCCCCAGCTGCTGGCAAATCCAGTTTACTTATCTTCGATTCGCCAGCTTTCATACCAAAGCGTTTATTATCAAATTCAATCAACAATGGAGCATTAATGAAATTTATAAAACGAAAACTACTGTCAGGGAACGTTGAATCGGAGTCATCCAAACCAAACAAGCCGACCGGAAGTCTCCCCTTTTTCTGAGATCCGACTTCCTTAAGGAAGTAGAGCATTTCACGAGATTCAGTGATCAACGGAGCCTTTCCGATGAGCCGGTATCTCTGCTCCGGGTCTTCATGATCCGTATACAGCTCAATAAATTCAGCGGAGGACAGGGCATAAGGCTTCGACCTTTTACTCTTCCGTAGCTCTATCGGAGTGAACTTCTTGCCGTTTCGATAATACAGAGTCTCATAAGGCAAACTTGATAGCGAAATCACGGTAAAAGCGATCGGCCCTCTTTTATTTGGCTCTGCGGCGCTCGAGGTTCCGGCAATAAAAACAGCGGCAAGCAATGCCAATAGTGTGTTGAGTCTATATAAGGTCATAAATACTGTGTCTAAATTTCTGCGTGGTCTAACCATCGAATACTGACAATCTTAAAGCGCCTGCCGAAGGTTTGGTTCATTGAATCCAGTTGAGGAGTTGCTCCACTAGGAAACAAAGGGTTTATATAATTCTCATCCCATGGCTCATCGACCGTGTTCACATAGTCTGGCACTCGCTGCACGGTCGCCTCACACACGGCCTGAACCGCATCGCCTCGCATGGAGACGACTTCTCCATAGGCTCGAATTTTAAAGGTGTCGCTTCGGGCAGTCAGCTTGGGAGCGATCGGTAACAGAATGTTTGCTTGGTTAATCTCCAAGGGAATACCCGTGGCATTATTCCGGTCTCCAATATAGGGGTCCGCCGCATGCGGAAAAATAGACGCATAGTCGCTGTAGTTTGGTATCGTATAAGACGTATTTGCCCGAATGCCACTAGACTGGTTGCCGTTTATGCCCGCCTGTTCAATGGCTTCTTGTAGCGCTCCCTGAGCTGAACTATTGTCAGTAGAAATACGCCGATTTACAAAGTCGCCGAGACTCATGAAGGGGCCTCTGGCTTTCACCTGATTGACTATTTCAGCTGCCAACCCGGTGTCGTCTGAAGTGTCGTTGGGCGTGCCCTGATCATCCCAGATCTGCTCATCGGTGAGCCGTGATAATTTCTCCCATCCATTAGTTGAAGTGGTATCTGAGGCTGAGCTACTCAGAGGAAAGGGGGTGCCTGTTGCAGAGTCGGTCGTTCCTTGAAGCGACTGGATGGCCAGATCCTTATTCCCCGAAAGAAGTGCGCTCCATGCGGCCACCGAGGTCGAGTTCACATTAAAGGCTCCGTTAATTAAGCTGTAGGCCCCCAACTTTTGATAACCATCCGCGGGAGTGAGCAAGTCCTCAACCTGTGTCGCAGTCATCCCGTCCGGGAGGTAAGGCTCTAGAGCCGGGTTGGCTTTTGCCAACTCTGGGCTGCCACCGTAAAAGCTCTGAAGGGTCGTTTCAATGCCAACGCTCGCACTACCTGCAGTCATCGTATAACCGCCTTCACCAATCGTATAGGCTGGTGCAATTCCCGACAAGTAATAACGATCGAAAAGGGCATCATTGCACTGCCAGGAAACATCATTCAGCGTGGCATTTCCAGGACCTTGAAGGACCCATCTAGTTGCGTAAATTGAATCCGCTGGAATATACGGAGGCTTCCATGAATTACCAATGGCATGCGTGGGTTCGAACAGCCGGGTTCCAATGTTTGCCCCTGAGAACTGAACGAGCGAATACAAGGGCGCTTGGGGGATGCTCAACAAAGGAAAGGAGCTGTCGCCCTCTGCTAGATCATAGCCTTTACCGTAAAATCCGTTATTGCCGGAGGCCCCAATCGCATCCAGATCGATACCAACTTCCTGCATCAAGTTACCGTAGCCATAAGCCGAAATCACTTTGACCACGATATTAAAAGGGGCTCGTGCGAAAATCTCTGAGTTTGTGCTGACCGCAGCGGTGACATTCAGTTGTGAAAAGACCTCCATTGCGGTATCCGCCTCTGCATAGTCCGTTGGAATAGTCAGCATGGATAGGATCCCGAAAGATTTCTTAAACGTCCCCAACTCATCAAACCCGTAGCTGAGGCTATACCCACGGGTTCCATTATCTACATTCGTTTTAAATTGAGAGCCTCCCCAATTAAGGCGAAACTCTTTTCCTGACAAATGGTCTCCGAAGTTTGCCTCTGTTGTTAACTCATCAGGCTTCCTCCCCGAAGGAGGCAAGTTTGTCTCGATGAAGTTCAGAATGGCATAGTTATTCTGACTCAATATATTGAACATCACATCGATCGTGTAATCCCCCGGTTGGTCGCGAGTGATCGGCTGCCAGTTACCTCCAGTTTGATCTGGGAATTCATCGAAGAAGATACCGGACTCCAATACATCGTAGTTCATTCCTGGAACTAACTCATCATTCAGAACGTTGGCATCACTGCCTCGAAGCGCTTCCTTCGGTGGAGAATAGAAGAGAACCTCTCCAGCATTCATGGTGAGATCTGAAATGAGATAGCTTACGTTCGCATTCACCCCTGATTTATGCTTTGCATAATCAGCAAAGGACGTGTCTGTCCCCTGAGTGGGCCACCGACTACTTGGCTTGCCATGTATCGTCTCAACACCACTAGGATCTGTAATTTTGAACTGGATTCCACCCGCTAGTCCGTTCTCAAGAGTCACCGCAAATTTATCTGCCGTAATTTGGGTGTCGTATGGATTCCAGATTATGAAAAAGGGATCCACAACCAATTGTAGACGGTTGCCTTTATAAACGAGGCTGTAGATGGCATTCACCCCTAATAAGACAGGTGCATAACTGGCTCGGACTGGGCGAAAAGCATAGGCGCCTTGTGAACCGACTTCTCTGTTAATGACGGGGACTCTAATGCTACCGTTACCGCTATTATTTTTTTGGGCGTGAATATCAAAAAGATTATTTTTCGGGTTGGAGGACGTTCTGTTCGGAAAATATGCCCGCGCATCCAGAGCGTAGTGACTTCCAGAGGTTTTTATGCGCTTATACAAATTCGCATAATCCCGCAACAACCACCAATTGGGGCCCCTCACCGCTGTTTCTGGTGCCGCGATAGCGCCAGAAAAGGCATTGCCTGCAGCAGAGAAGTCTCTGAATAAATATCGATCCAGAACAGGCATTCCTGGCGCAGCTTGAATGGCCGTAAGACTGTCAGTCCCTGCCACAAACTCACCATCTTGCTGATTAAAAAGTGGCGCGTTATCAGACTCTGCTGTGCCATCCATCTCAAAGGCAAGGCTCAGGTCGCGGCGCAGACCGCCGTTTTTGACATCACAGAGTACGGCGCGACTGCCAAAGGTGACGTCGTGGCGTGTGCTCTTAAGCCAATCTGCGTAACTACCACTGGCGTTCATAACGACGGGCATATCGACGACACT
>JAQXBA010000106.1 GCA_029252625.1 Opitutia bacterium
ATTCTCACCAAAGAACCCGATCAAATCGAGCGCACCATTCCTTACACGGATGAAGAAATGGAAGAGAAAATCGCCTCAGCTATTGAGGACTACGAATCTCAGCCTGAACGCCACGAAGAGCCTAAGCGGAATAAAAAGATTAGCCGCAACGATCGTGACCGAGCGCCGAAACGAGACAGTTCAAAAGACGCCGAACAGTCGGACCAGCTGAAATCGCGTCGTGGCCCTCGCCGTGGCGGACGCAACCGTAATAAGAATCACGAACAACCAGCGGACAACACCTCCACACGCAACGATGAGCGTAACCAGTCAGGCTCTAAGCCAAAAACATCACCAGTCGGAGACAAAAGTGCATTCGTAGAACCTAAAAAGGACAGTCTACCACTGAAGGCAGCACGTCCCGGACGTAATCGCAGCCGCAAACCTGTTGTTAGACTTGATGAAAAATACCCAGCTTATGAGCAGTCTAGTAGTGCCGCGGCGGAACGCTCCAAAACCAGTTCTCCACAGCCACAACCTGATTCATTTCAACCCCGAGAAGTCAGGCTTTCAGCACCCATTCCTGCAAAGGGGAAGAAGGCCAGTAAGCCAAAGAAAACACCAGCGGCTAAACCACAGCAGCAACTCGAGTTAGTATCTGACACGCCCGAAGTGAAGAAAAAAGCAGTAAAGAAGGCTGCAAAAAGGGCGACTAAAGAAGTGGCGACCAAAAAGGTGGCAGTCAAAAAAGCAGTAAAAAGGGTCGCGACAAAAAAGACGGCCACTAAGAAAGTCAGCAAAAAGACTACTGCAAAAAAAACGACCAAGAAGATCGTTAAAAAGACCGCGAAAAAAGCCGAATAGAGTAGGGGACTTGCTGCTTACCATTCAAAACCAACTGCGTTGAGAAACGCACTGGCAATAATGTTATGCCCGATGGCATTGGGATGCACGCGGTCGGCACACAGCTGCGAGGTATGATTGTGCACCAACCATGCATTAAATGCCGCCTGCACATCGACAAACCGTAGCTCATTGCGCACAGCAATCGCGCGAGCCGCTGCTCCATAGCGATCCATCAACTCGCGCATTGGCTCTTTGACATTAGTCTCTAGGAAGAAAGGTGACATAACTATCATGCCTTGCACCTGAGGCAATGTGCGCTCGACCAAGCCCTGCAACTTCTCGCCGTAGGCCTGCAACGACACTTGCTCCACAAGTGGGCTATCAAACTGACGCCAGACATCATTGATCCCGATCATCACCGATACCCAATCTGGTTGATGTGCCAATACATCGACATTCCAACGCGCCTCTAAATCCGTCACACGGTTGCCCGAGATGCCCGTATTCAAATAACGAACCTCGGCCTCTGGATGGTGCGCGCCTAATAGCGCCTGCACCTGCGCCACGTAACCAGCGCCGAGGTCCGTGCCACCTGACTCACGGTCACGACCACAATCGGTGATTGAGTCGCCGACAAAGAGTAGGGTAGTTGATTCAGTAAATAGCATATAATTTCAAAAATTGTGTTTCAGCACTCATACATACACTTAAGCGGGCCAGTTGCCATCCTCAATACGTGTCGACGAGAAACGTTTGAAGGTCGCATCCGTCATTGCATAAGCCCACGCCTCACCGAGCTTGACGCCGTCCGCGTTAAAGTAATCGACGCGCACCCTCACATATTCATTAAGTTGGTTTGATCGATCCGGCTCAAACCCTTCCAGCACATCAAGTTGAAAAAAATCTGCTGCGCGCTGGAATGACAGCACATAGCCCTGCACCCATTCGTCGCCACCTAAAAAAGCTCCAGGGTAACCTACATGCAGATCGTAAAGCTCACCACGGATCTTGGCTGGAATCGCCAAACCAACCTTACCCTCACAAAACTGAGG
>JAQXBA010000118.1 GCA_029252625.1 Opitutia bacterium
CGAAAGCTCATGTCGACGATGTCGATCAGTGCGAGATCGTGCTCGGGGGTGACGAGCACGTTGCCGAAGTGAAGGGAGCGAAACAGCACACCTTCGCCATGGAGTTTCGCGACGAAGCGAGCAAATTGCTCGATCAATGCTTTGGCCTCGTCGCCTTCGTGCTCACGCAGCCATTGGCGCAGGGTGGTGCCGGGCAGTTCGCGGTAGAGCACGGCTTGGCGCTGCATTTCGGGGAGTGCGAAGATTTTTTCGACCGAGAGGGTGGGGATGCCTCGTTTGAGCAAGGCCTTAGCATTACGGTCAAAACGTAAGGCGTGCGGTGCCCAGAGCTGGGAGGAGAGTAGGTGTTTGCGCCGAAACAGCTTCAGGATGCGGGCATCGGGGAGGCGTAGCACCTTCAGTCCAAAGCCGTCTTCTTCCAGGATGCGTGCGCCTTGGGTCAGCTCCTCAAATTCGTTATTACTTAGAGTGGGCAGCATCTGCTCTGGCTTGTCGTTGGTGTGCTTGACGCTCGTCTTCTGCATCGAAGCGCTTGCGGCGGTAGTTGGAGATTGTTTGGGCGAAGGTGGCGACTTCGGGCGTATCGGCGGGCTGGTCGAGATAGCCAGCGACGAAGCGCAGGCGCTCCTCTGGTGTGCAGCGCAGGCGCGCAAGTTTATCGAGGGTGGCACAGTCCTTCAGCGCAAGGCGCGCTTGGTGAGTGGCCGATTTAGTGAAATCGCCCTTTGGGCAGTCTATCCAGAAGAGTTCGGCACGGTCGCCATTGGTACGGGCAAGGATGTTGCGCCACTTGAGGTCTTGATGGTAGAAGTGCTGTTCGTGTATTGCGCGCGTCGCGCGGCTGAGTTGTTCGATGATACTGTCGCGTTGGAGGCAATAGCTTGGTTGGCTGCGGTCAGGGCACACAGTGGTCATGAATTCGTTCAGCGTCTGTGAGTCGGGGATGGCTTCAGTAATGATATAGTCGTCGACGATTTTACCGAGCGCATTTCTACGTTGGCCCCATGCGATGACTCGTGGTGTCGGGATTCCGATGCATTTAAAGAAGAGTAGGTTGCGGGCCTCGTTGCGTGCGGTTCCCTTGCGCCAGAAGCGATGCAGCGGCGACTTATGGTAGCTGTAGACTTTGACGAAGGTCGGCACTGTTGCGCCATTTTCAGTGAACGAGTGTTGCGACACCTGCGAACGCTTACGAACTTTGGAGGCATCGACCCCAAACCCTTCTAGAAAGGCATAATCCTTTCGTAGAGCGTCGGTTTGAGCTGAGAGGTCGTCGATCATTGCTGGCATTTTAAGAGCAATGAACCTGAAAGGATCTGCTGACTTAACAAGCCAAAAGGCGAGGGTGCGCTAGGATAGCTTCGGAGTGAGTGTAATTGCTAAAGGTGTCACGTGGCGTCGTCGCTTGCGACGGCCAGAGGTCAAGGGAGTGCTTAAATTGGCCTGCGCAAGCGCAGACGCAACGGGTTGCGGATCTTCGAGGACTATTCTGATAGTTTTTAAAATCACCCGCTTCGGAGTGCTACTCCGATTTCGGCGTTGCCTTTGCAGGGCATGCATCGTTCTTCTTTGTGGCGATTTCTAATTTTTGTTGTGTCATTATTTTTTATTAAACTGATTGGGCGTTTGAGCGCCGCCTCGCCCGTATGGTTAGTGCGTGGATTGTGCGTCGTGTTGGGCCGAGTCATTGGCCTGTGTGCGGGGGCGCGGCGCCACATGACACTCAAGAACCTGCACCATGCGTTTCCTGAGGAGAGTGAGCAGTGGCGCCGAAAGGTCTATTACGAAGCCTGTGCACGAGTGGTTGAGATGGCCTTGTTTTTGCCGGCTTCTCGTTATTTCTCACAACAACGGCTGGATCATGTGTTGGATGTGGATGACCAAGTACGAGCGTGTTGTGAACGTTATATGTCAGGGGATCGCCAGGGGCGACCGCTTGTCGTCTTATTGCCACATATGACGATGTCCGAGGCGGCTTCGTTGATGCCGTATTATTTGCCG
>JAQXBA010000124.1 GCA_029252625.1 Opitutia bacterium
CCACACGGAGTGGGTGCAGGTCGACTTGGGGCAGCCCACCCCGATCGACCTCATCGTGCTGGTGCCCACCATCTGGCAGGACTCGGACACGGGACTCGATGCCAATGGCTTTCCGCTCACCTTTAAAATTATCGCTGGCAACGAGTCTGATACCGACGGCACCGTCCTTGCGACATTTGATGCAACCGACGCACTCATCCCGCGCGTGGCGCCGCTCGTCGTGCCCTGCGCCACCACCGCATCGTGGGTGCGGGTGGAGGCATCCGTCCTTTCTCAGCGCAAGTTGGATCATAGCTACCTCCTCGCGCTGACGGAGCTCCTTATTTTCAGCGGCGAGGAAAATGTCGCACTCCATCAACCCGTGACGGCTTCATCGGTGGGAAAGCAGGAAGGCAGCTCACGTAAAAAAGAGTTCTTGGTGAACGGCTTTGTGCCCTACATCATGGATGCCGCACAGGGCGGCAAATACAATTCATACCAGGCCTATTTCAAGGCTACCGAGCGCCCATCACTCCTATTGGATCTCGGTGCGACGTATCCAATCAACCGCATCCACCTACATGCTTTTGACTCAAACGATACAGTGCCCCACTCACTGCCCATCGGACACGCCCTCCCCAACCGTCTCGTGGTAGAAGGGGCCAATCAAGCCGACTTCTCGGATGCCATTCAGCTACTTGAATACCATAAAGCGTCCACCAATGACGTGGGGCCGATGATTATGTGCCGTTTCAAGGAAACGCACTGCCGCTATATCCGTCTGTCCGTGCTGGAACATTATACGCTCAACCAACGGGTGCATGCGGTGATCGGATTTGCCGAAATCGAAGTTTTTTCCGAAGGGCGCAACGTGGCACTTCATCAGCAGTTTGAAACGACCGAGCACTCCGGGAGTCGTCCCAAGCGGTTACTCACGGATGGGTCCAATCTGTATGGCACCATCCTGCCAGTCCGGCAATGGATCGAGCTGCTCGCCCTCCGACATGACCTCGAAAGGGAACGGCCGCTCGTCGCCGCCGAACTGAACCGTCGCTATGCGCGTCAAAAAGAAAACCTGCGCCGCATGAGCTGGATGGTTGCCTTTTTAGGCATCGGTATCCTCGCGTCGATCCTAGCGAACTGGATCATCCGTATGCGCCACATCGTCCAGATCAAAGAGCGCTTCGCCGCCGACCTGCACGACGAACTAGGCGCCAACCTGCACGCCATCAAAATGCTCGGCGACTTGGCAGAGGATTCGGAATCGCAGGCAGAACTCGCGGGACTGATGGAGCGTTCGCGCGACTTTGCCAAGCGTAGTATCAGGGCGGTGCGCTATTGCACAAACACACTGGAAGGCCGCGGATTTTGCAAAAATCTGCCCGAAGACATGCAACGCTCAGCGGACCGTCTACTCGCCGATATGGAATACCACCTAACCTTCGAAGGCGAGGCATTCCTAAGCACTCTGCGACCGCGCAAACGCGTTGACCTCTTCTTCTTCTATAAAGAATGCCTCGCCAATATCATTCGCCATTCGGGTGCGACCGAGACGGACACAGCACTCATCGTCACCCAGAATCATTTAACGCTCACCATCACCGACAACGGTATCGGGCTGCCCGACGCCATTCCCGCTTCGCTCAAACGCCGCGCCCGCCTGCTCGGAGGGCAACTCACTGCAGCATCCCCGCCAGAAGGCGGCACGCACATCACTTTAAAACTCAAACTTCGAAAATGGAAACTGCTCAAAT
>JAQXBA010000151.1 GCA_029252625.1 Opitutia bacterium
TGGATGGCTTCTTATACTACCCTGCCCAATATACCAGAATCTCGGCGTGCGGTCAAAGTCGGCACGATTGACCATGTATTTAACGAGTTGCTCATGCAGTATCCGATCGAAGTTTCGACTGACATCTACTTCGCAGACTTACACTACCCAAATGTCTATATAGCTTACCTCAAAACAGACGGACGATATTTGGATGAATTCATTCCTAATTATCTAAAGTGTTACGACCTCACCTTGATGCTTTTTATACGCGGAACAGCTATTGACGAGGTTAAGCTTAGCAAGAATGGCTCGAGCTTACTGAAAATGTTAGTGATCAACCTCTACAAAATGGGTGCGACCGGTGATTCCTATATCAAATTCACCCCGTCAAAAACTCCTCTTGGTAAAAATCTACCAGATGACATCGATACCATACTCAGAAATTCCCTTGAGACAATGGATAGTGATGAGGCACTGGCTGCGTGCCTTAATAGTATTCAGGCTTAGACCGGCCTTAACGCGTCTGCGGTCTGCGCAATCACATCATACTGGCACAAACGCTGGCGCCACTCCGAAGGTATCGCCTCTAAGCCATAATGAGCCCCAGCGAGCTGACCGCAGATAGCTGCTGTCGTATCCGCATCGTCACCTAGATTGGCCGCGAGTAGCACGGCATCGCGGTACGTCTCGGTCTGATAAAAGCACCAAAGAGCTGCCTCTAAGCTATCAACCACGTAGCCATTGCCACTGATGTCGTCGCGATGCTTTGTCTGATAGCAACCTTCAGCAATCGCTTTGATCGTTTTAGGCAGGCTGATGGATATAGATAACAGCGACTCAACGCAGCTAGTTAATAAAGCTGATTTGTCAGCACCATTAAGCGCATGCCATAATAGTGAGCCAAGCAGATGACAGGCTGCCACGCTTTCTGCCGCACCGTGAGTCGTACGAGAGCTTTCACCGCTGTAGAAGACAGCCTGTTGGTAATTGGAATTGTAAAACATCGGAACTGGGGCCAGTCGCATAATTGATCCATTGCCGGCACTTAATGGATCAGTGGGACCTGAAAAGGGCACTTGAGATTCCTCAAATGCGTCCAGCGCAGCTTTCACGGTCATGCCAATGTCAAAGCAGCTACCGATACTGCTACAGTAGCCCTCACGATGCCAGCGCACATACCGCTCCATCTGATCACGTGGATCAAAGCCCCAGGAATGAATCAGGCTGTTTGCTAGGCATAGAGCCATGCTGGTATCATCAGTCCACTCTCCTGCTTCGAGTTCAAAAGGGCCACCACCGATTAAATCGTCGATCGGATCGAAGCAATCTCTCAGCTCGAATTCTAAACTCGTCCCCAGTGCATCTCCTACTGCTAATCCTATTAAACAACCTCTGAGGCGCTCTGACATATCCATAAGTAACCAATAAATGTGGGACACGATTGTTAAAGCTCTAAAAACTATGACACAAAAAATGCTTCCCCCCTCAGGCGAACTACCCCACTCTATAAACATCGTTCTTTAAATCTCTCGCGTCTTTAACGCATCTTGAAGTGTCCCGCCTCGCGGGATAACGCCAACCGGGTTTTCCATTTTTTGGAGAGTCACCACGGTGGTCCAATGATGTGCGGCCTGACGCCACCGAACCCAAGCACTCTCCTGCACGTATTGATCGTCCCGCAGGGTCGATCTTTTTTTGTGTCAAGGTGAGTGCGTTTAACCAAACAAACGCACATGACAAAAGATAACATAGAAGCACAAAGACCCAAAAGATACTGGGAGCACAAAAACCCGCTGGCGGAGATTCTCGCCAACGTGAGCGGCAAAGCACGCCGTCAAATGATCCGCGATTTCTGGAACGCGGGAGCCATCGATCAAGTCGAAGACACCCTGCTAATGGATGATTTGAATTTAGAGGCACGGGAAAGCCTTGGGCGAATTCACCCCTTTTTTATGGGTGGTGAATACCTGCCACAACGGCTCCCAGGGGAGGTTACAATTGTCCGCATCGATCTTGAATCGACGACCCACGACGTGATTGAACTGCGGGCGCGTCCGCTGCCGAATGGTAAAATCAAGCTTAGATGGCTCGATGAGTATGAAAGCGAGTTCTCACACGAACCCTATCCCGATGTCATTGACCAGCCCTTTAGCTTCAAGGAACTGAAAGACTTCATCGAGGCCACCTGCCCCAATGAGGGCGATGCGCTGCCGCTAGCCTATAATTTGGGCAACTGTCAGGATGAGAGCGCGTCTCAGGCTGAAAATTACAGATATTTCACAAGCTTCGAATCGGAGTTTTACCCCGAACTATCGGACTGGGTGAAGCAGGTCGTGGATGCGTGGATTGAAGAGAAACTCGAGCAGAAAGGAACTGAAGATGACTATTAAACGCAATGCGAACTCCTCTATTAGGATTCAGTCAACAAATCGAAACCACCACCTCTATAATAATAACGGCACCTGGTGGCTGCACTACACCAGCTACCCCACTTCAGTGACCACCAAGCGGATACGCCGTTCGCTCAAGACGCGCGATCTGACTGTTGCCCGCAAGCGGCGCGATGCCGTGCTAACGCAGCTCTTTAGCGTCGCCCAAGTAACAGCGTGACCGACCCCATGCAAGCAATCCTACATATTCCGCATGCCGCAGTGACGATTCCTGATGAATATCAAGAAACTTACCTTGGCGGGCAGGCGCGTATTTCTAACGAGCATTTAAAATTATCCGATCTGCACACCGACCGCTTGTTTACGATTCCAGGCATCGCAGCACTGCCACTGGTGTTCCCCTATTCCAGAATCTTTGTCGATGTGGAGCGCTTTCGTGATGTCAATGACGAGATCATGGCGGCGCGCGGGATGGGTGCCCTGTATACGCACGGCTTTGAGCTGGAGCGGCTACGTTCCTTGCCAAGCGCAGAGGAACAGGAAGCACTGTTGCTGCGCTATTATGACCCGCACCATGCTAAACTGACCGCGCTGGTCGATGCTCAGTTAGCGACACAGGGGCGTGCGTTGATTATCGATTGCCACAGTTTCGCGAGTCAACGCTTGCCCTACGAGGACGCCCACACAACAGCCCGACCTGAGATCTGTATTGGCACGGATGCCTACCATACGCCGAAGTGGATCGCAGACGCACTGCTTAAGTACTTTGTGGGGCGTGGCTATCAGACTACACTGAACGATCCATTTGCGGGTACGATGGTGCCGAGCAAGCACTACCAAAAGAATCCCGCGGTCATGAGTGTGATGCTAGAAATTCGACGTGACCTGTTTACCAATGAAGTAACGGGTCAGCCGAATCAGGCCTTTGCTACCATGCAGGCTGTGATCGAAGCCGGCATTGGATGTCTGCTTAACTTATATTATAAAGATTACGCATCAATTAACCAAGCGGACGAGACGGAGCTCATCCCTCCCCAGTCTAACTAATCACTCTCTCTTCAACTCAGCCAACAGCATCCACTACTTTTATGAATCACACCTCCTCTCCACTCTCACCAAGCGACTCTTCTAATAACGCGCAACCGACTGCCCTCTATATTACACAGGGGAGTTTTGGCATTATGAGCACCGTTGAGTTGCGGGGCGACATCTTGTACTTCTCAGCTGCTAGCTACTCCGAGGAAGAGACGATTGGCAGACTAAATCCGAAACGCTGGCAGTCATTTCGCCAGACCTTAGAATCCTTACAAGCAGAGCAGTGGCAGCCGCATTATATCAATGCTGGTGTCCTTGATGGGCACCAATGGAAGGTCAAGATTGAGTACGCGGATGGGCTATTGATCGAAGCCAGCGGCGGCAACGCGTATCCAGTCGTTCTCGACCTCGACTACACGGTCTACGGTAAGCAATC
>JAQXBA010000154.1 GCA_029252625.1 Opitutia bacterium
GATGCTGCGGTGGCTGAGGTCATTGCGTCGCAGTATTTCATTCTCGGCCCCACGGTCGAGAAGTTCGAACAGGCCAGCGCCGACTACTGCGAGACCGAGCACGCCATCGGCGTATCCTCTGGTACCGACGCACTGATCGTCGCGATGATGGCGATGGGCATTGGTGAAGGCGACGAAGTCATCACCTCCCCGTACACCTTTTTCGGTACCGTCGGCTCGATCATGCGCCTCGGTGCCACGCCCGTGTTCGTCGATATCGAACCAGACACGTTCAACATTAACGTCGCGAAGATCGAAGCAGTGATCACCGACAAAACTCGGGCGATCGCACCCGTACATCTGTTTGGACAAATGGCTGATATGCGCGCGATCAACCGACTCGCTCGCGAGCACGACCTACTGGTGATCGAAGACGCCGCGCAAGCGATTGGCGCCAAGCAGCATGGCCGCCCCGCCTGCTCCTTTGGCCACATGGGCTGCCTGTCCTTTTTCCCCACCAAAAACCTCGGGGGCTTCGGCGACGGTGGCATGGTCATCACCGATGACGCTGAATATGCAAACATCAGCCGCCAGTTACGTAACCACGGGATGGAGCCTAAATACTTCCATTCACGCATCGGCGGCAACTTCCGACTCGATGCCCTGCAAGCTGCCGTGCTCGACGTCAAACTCAAGCATCTCAACAACTGGCACGAGCAACGCCGCGAAAACGCCGCACTCTACCACAAACTCGCGAGTGCGGCTGGCATCAGCCGCGATGTCAGTTTACTCGATTCAGGCGATCTGCAAAACGGCATCATCCTGCCCACCGAAAAAGACGGCAATTATCATATTTATAACCAGTTCGTCATTTACTCCGACCAGCGCGATGCACTGATCGATCATCTCCGCGCCCACCACATCGGTTGCGAGATCTACTACCCGCTGGCCCTGCACGAACAAGAATGCTTCCGCCTATTAGGTTACAAAAAAGGCGACTTCCCGAATGCTGAACGCGCCGCGAGCATGAGCCTCGCCTTGCCGATCTTCCCAGATCTAGCTCCCGAGCAAATCACCCGTGTGGTCGAAGTCATCACCGAATTCTTTGCGTTATTACCACACAAGAGTGTATTTGACAACAAGTAGTCTACTGCTAGTCTAATTAAATGACTACTATAAAGCTCAGTGAAGCCAAAGCTCATCTCGGACGCTATGCCCGCAAAGCAGCTCAAGGCCAACAGTTCATCATCGCCGACCGTAATAAGCCCGTCGCAGTCATCGGCCCAGCACCGCAACCGGACAGTGGCGTTCGCCCTAAACTCGGCCTAATGACAGGACAAGCCACGATTCCAGAGGATTTTGATGCGCCCCTCGAAAGTTTCGAAAATGACTTCTACGGCGAATGAGACATCTCCTTCTCGATACCCACATTTTCCTATGGAGTCAGTTCGCGCCAAGCAAACTCCCCCCCAAGCTGACGACTCTGTTCGCGGCCGAAGATGCGTGCTGGCACCTAAGTCAGGTCTCTGTGCTTGAGATACAGATCAAATACGATCTCGGAAAATTAGAGCTACCAGATTCACCACAGAATTTCCTCCCCGATCTGATTAAAGACTCAGGCTTGAACTTTCATCATCTCGATAACAAAGCGATTTTCATGCTCGGCAAATTACCACAATTACACCGAGACCCCTTCGACCGCCTACTCATTGCCTCCGCGCTGGTCAAAGGCTGGGAAATCGCCACAGTGGATCGCATCTTCGATCAATACCCGGTGCAAACGGTCCACTAGCAGCATCTTTTTTCAACGCACTTTTTTATGTTTTTAAAACGCTTCGGCCCTTACTTCAGTTATCTCAAGCCTGTCCGCAAGCAGTTCGCTCTGGGCCTCGGCTTCGGGCTCATTTCAGCTGCTGCCTCTGGAGCAGGCCTCCCATTTATTATCAAGTACCTCGTACCGCTCGTCACCAGCGAAGACAAGCCAGGAGGCATGACGCTGATCCTGCTACTCTCGACGATCCCAATCGCCTTCTCACTGCGAGCACTCGGGGGCTTTTTGAATGCCTACTTTATGGCCTATGCAGGTATGCATGTGCTAGAACGGCTGCGCTGTATGGTATTTGAGAAAATACAATTTCTACCCGTTGCATTCTTCCACAAAAACAATGTGGGCGATCTAATGAGCCGCGTGCTCGGCGATACCAACCAACTCCAAACCGCACTTGTCAAAGTCGTTAACAGCTTAGTCAAAGAGCCTGCCACGCTCATTAGCGCGATTGGCTTTCTCGTTTATCTGACTATCACTGAATCTGAAAGCGCTTTCATGCTGATTGCGCTGGCAACAGTCCCCGCATGCGTCTTGCCGATCCGAGCCATTGGATCACGCATCCTCAAAAAAGCCAGAATGGCTCAAGAGCAAGCGGGTGAGCTTAACAATGTGCTCAACGAAAATTTATCAGCCGTACGCGAAGTGCGTGCCTACAATCTCGAAACACGAGAGATCGACCGTTTTAGCGCAGCCTGCCGCAAGCTATTCACACTCGCGCTTAAAACCGTCAAATACGACAAAGCACTCTCCCCGCTAATCGAATTTGTTAGCGCTTTTGCGCTTTGCTTTGCGCTCTACGTCGCAGTTCAAAAAAACATCCAACCCGAAGTCATCGCATCGATTCTTACCGCACTCTACATGTGCTACGAGCCGATCAAAAAACTCGGCGGTGTTTCCAATACCATTCGTAAAGCACAGGCATCCCTCGATCGGCTTGAGTACGTGCTGCATACCGAAGATACAGTGCCGGAAGCAGATAAACCAACGTCGATCAACGTAGTAACAGGTAAGATCTGCTTTAACAACGTCACCTTTTCTTACGAAAACGAAGTCGCTCTCAACCAAGTCAACGTCACCATCCAAGCTGGCCAAGTCATCGCCCTCGTCGGCCCAAGCGGTGCTGGTAAAACCACCTTCGCCAACCTCGTCCCACGTTTCTACGACGCTATCCAAGGCTCAGTCACTCTCGACGGCGTCGATGTGCGCGCACTCTCTAAGCATGAGCTACGCGCGCAAATCGCACTGGTCTCTCAAGAGTCACTGCTCTTTAGCGATACCATCGCCAACAATATCCGCCTGAGTAAACCAAACGCCACAATCGACCAGGTGAAAGAAGCGGCCCGCATGGCACATGCGCACGACTTCATCGAAGCCTTTGAAGACGGCTACGAAACACTCGTTGGCGAACGCGGCTCACGCCTCTCAGGCGGACAGCGTCAACGCATCGCCATCGCCCGCGCCTTCCTCAAAGACGCGCCGATCATCATTCTCGACGAACCGACCTCAGCACTCGACGCCGAGAGCGAGCACAATATCCAAGCTGCGCTCGAAACCTTAGCCAAAGGCCGCACCGTGCTGATTATTGCGCACCGCTTTAGCACCATCCAACACGCAGACAGCATCTTCGTATTCGAGGACGGACACATGATCGCACAAGGCCCACATAGGGAACTTTATCAGAGCAACGAACTCTACACCAGTCTCTACGACAAGCAGGCAAAGACCGCTCAGTCTGATCAGATATCGTTTACTACAACCGAAGAACCATCATGAAGCAACTCCGCTATTCACTCCTACGCATACTGATTGCCGCACTACTTGTCATCGCGCTCACGAGCTGCGGCAGCACACGCAGCGAAAATGGCGTGACGATCGAACAACAAGGCAGCAACCCGCTGAAATTCTGGTAGGGGCATCTAACTTTGCAATCCAAAGGCTCACGGTTCCATCCAGATCTCTTCCGCCGCCACGCCTGATCGGTTCAATTTCCAACCCGACACTGTTCGCACGCTGCGCCAGCGCTGCGCGATTAATGATGAGCGCAAAGGCGAAAAGCTCTGCCTGCTGCATATCGCCTCGGATCTAACTGAAGACAGTATTCGCGAGACGCTCAAAGCACTTCAGGTACCATATCTTTGAAAACCAAACCCCACAGACTGGCAGCTCGTCGATGTTCTCCCTCTGCTCGGTATCAGCAAACTCGACTACCGGACAATGAAGAAACAAGCGGACGCAAAATAACAAATGAGCACAGCTGTGCTCAAGAGCAACTATACGACTCGCCAGCACTTCAACCATAGAGCATCCCCTGCTATGCCGAGCGGGGCACTCGGATACAGCTAAAAATATGCTTCAACAGGTCAATCCCCTCGTATTCAGCCTTCCATACATTGACCTTTTTTAAATGAGCTAAAGTCTAACCGGCCTTCTTTTAGCCTCCCAGGCACAATAAAGACGGCGGACTGAAGAAAAGGCATAACTCAACCAAAGACCTGCCTTCGCAGTGCTTGTATCACAGCGAGATCCCCCCAATCGGAGCCACGTATCGCATTCACCTTCGGCGGATGCTTACGTCCACGCTCCATTTGCCACACTCGGGTAAAACCACGCACAAATTCCGCAGAACCCAAGATCGCGCCATCGGTGAAATAGCGCACCCGACAGCGCAGCATCACCGCCTTCGGCAATTGGGCATCTTCTTGATCAAGAATCTTCAATGCAAGCTTACGCGTCATTTCAGACAATCCAGCATCAGAAGCATTCTTACCAAAGATTAACAGTCGGTGCGCACGCAGCGCTGAGTCGATCCGCTTCACCCCATGATCGTTCCAAATATGGATCAGTCCCTTCTTAGCCTCGACGACTCCGGCAACTGCCTCGGCATAGCCACAAAAACGGTAATCCTTCGGATCTTCGACAAGCCCCGCACGCACAGGATTGAGGTCAATGTAGGCAGCCATCGTCTGTAAAGGATTCCCTTGCCCCTCGACTAGCACCGACTTGAAGCGCTCCGCCCACAAGGTCCCGTAGCGCTGATGCGAACGATTATACCAAACAGAAAAGCGCTGCTTCACGCCTTTCATATACTCAGAGACATCTCCCATTCGCGCCAGCAATTTACGACGAATCGCCTCCGCTGCTTCACCGCCTGCTTGAAGCTGATAATGCATGCTCTCTACAGAAGCCTCCTGATACTTGCTGGGCTTGAGATACAGAACCTTATAGCGGCGCATCAATTCAACATCCGAAACAACAGCAACGCTTGGCACTCGCAGCAACACATGGAAATGATTCGACATAATGCAAAATGTGAGCACCTGCACCCCACAAAAGTCAGCAACTTGATGCACCATCTTACGAAGCATCTCTTTCTCTCTATTCTTAAACAACAACTCTCCATTCACTGTCCTCGTCATGCAGTGATAAATCCCCTCACGTCCTCCGACCTTCAATCGTCTCTGTCGCATACACAACAACAGCACACTCAACAATCAGTAAATCGCAACCCAACCTACTACTTATAGCCTGTCCCTTTTTTAAAGAATTTGGTAAGAATTCTTCGTAAGCGTAGGCCCTACGAAACCGTCAGGCCCGCATTGTCTGCAGCCAGACGATACACCCGACACCGCACGCCATTCCCCTCGTAGACTTGCTGCATCGCTGCTCCGACTTTGAGCGCATTTACCTCATCAGTCACGCAAATCACAGTCGAACCGCTGCCACTGAGCCATCCAGTATAGGCCCCCACATGACAACCCGCCTCGATACTTTCGTGCCCAAATGGATTGAGCAACTTACGGTATGGCTGGTGAATATAATCATTCACCGCAGCTTTAAGGCTCGAAAATTCGCCCGACACGAACGCTCCAACGATAAATGCCAAACTGTTCGCACTGCGGACCACATCATCAAACGGAATACTATCGGGCAGCACGCGACGGGAGTTTTCGGTGAGCACTTCATATCCCGGCGAGACCGCCATAAACACCAACGACTCCGGCAAATCGAAACACACATGTTCACGATAGGCAAAAGTCTTAGGATCTGTGCGAGCGATACAGAAGCCTCCAGCAAACGCAGCACAGGCATTATCCGGCGCATTATCCAACTGCGCCGTGAGGCGAATCATCGACTCCATCTCCAATGGACTTCCAGTCAAAGCATTGAGTCCGGCAACAATACCAGCACGCACCGTTGAACTGGAGCCGAGCCCGCGCGCCTGTGGCACATCGCCCCAGATTTCATAATCAAACCCACTCAACTCAACGCAGGTAGCATTCGAAAATGCACGCGTAGTTGCCTCGACCATCGCTTGTGTGCCATCAGCAGCATCGACGCCGCGAATCACTGAATCTTCACGCAGTGTAATGCGCACAAAGTTATACAGTGTTAACGCAATACTCAGCGTATCGAAACCGGGACCGCAATTTGAAGTACTAGCTGGAGCCTGAACAAGAACAGATTTTCGAGACATGTGTAGCGCTTCCTATTTATGATGCCGCATCTCCCGCTCGGCCTCTCGCATCGAGATCTTCTTCTTCAGTGTTTCGCGCTTATCAAAGAGTTTTTTACCCGTACAGAGTGCGATTTCGATCTTGATTAAACCATGCTTAACATACATGCGTAGCGGGATCAAAGACTTCCCGCCGGAATCCATCGCACCGAACAACTTGTGAATCTCACGACGATGCAGCAGCAGCTTACGCTTGCGACGTGGTGGATGGTTTTGGAAATTGCCGAATTTGTACTCTCCTATATGAGAGTTGTAGAGCCAACATTGCCCCTTTTCGATCCGACAAAATCCCTCAGTGATCTGGCCATCACCGCCCCGAATCGCCTTCACCTCAGTGCCTTTCAGCTCAATGCCCGCTTCAAAACAATCGCCCACGAAGTAGTTGTGGTGGGCTTTGCCGTTGCGAATTTCCTTAAAACGGTCGTCCGCTGACTTTTTTTTAGCACACACGGTAAAAACTCTCCTCTGATTAAGAGGACCACCTCAATTAGTCATCAGGAGCAATGTACGATTGAAGGCCTACGCGCCTTCTACGTTAGTCTCCTCATCAAACTGATAGGTAATCTTTCCCTCCATGACCTCTCGCAGCGCAAGATCCTCAGCGGAAAGACGCTCAAGCGACTCAATCAGTGGTTTGTATCCACTTTTCAGTTGTTTCGCACGACGCGAAATAACGTTGATCAGAATCATCGGATCGGTAATTACCAATTGTGCGGCCTGTAAATAATCGTCTCTCAAAGTTATAGCTCCTTCTTAATTGTGAACCTGAAAAGGGGCACACAATGACGCACCGCTAAGCATTTGCAATAAAAAAGCAAATATAAGCTGAAACAGCTAAAATTCCCATTGACAGGTACCTCTGCCGTTTTACTGTTTGCCGCTTTTCCAAAATCATGAAAACAACTTTAGCTACAACATCTGATCACACCAAAAGCTGGTATGTGGTTGACGCTGCCGAAGAAACACTCGGTCGCATCTCAGTCAAAATCGCCAACGTATTGCGCGGCCGTCACAAGGCGATCTATACTCCGCATGCAGACACTGGCGATTTTGTCGTCGTGATCAACGCTGAGAAGATCAAAGTATCTGGCAAAAAGAACAGCGATAAGAGCTATATGTTCTATTCTGGTTGGATGGGCGGGGAAAGCCACGTAACCATGGCAGAGATGCGCGCTAAAAAACCTGAGTTTATAATTGAACACGCGGTCAAGGGCATGCTGCCTCGCAACATTCTTGGTCGCAAAATGCTCAAGAAACTTAAAATCCACACTGGCCCAAGCCATCCTTACGAAGCGCAACAGCCGAAGCCACTCGTCTAAACTTTAGAATACTTAAAATGAGCGAACAAACATTTGTAACCGTAGGCCGCCGTAAAACAGCGCGTGCACGCGTCCGCCTAACTCGCGGCACTGGTAAGATCGTAGTCAATGGCAAAGAGCCAGCAGATTACTTCAAGACTGAAGACTTCACTCGCTCAGCTCTTTCTCCGCTCACTACAGTTGAGTTGGCAGATCAAGTTGACATTACTGTGAAAGCAGAAGGCGGCGGACTGAATGGCCAAGCGGGTGCAACTCGCCTCGGCATCGCTCGTGCTCTTGAAAAAATGGACAGTGAACTTCGTGTGCCACTCAAACAAGAAGGCCACATGAAGCGCGACCCTCGCTCCCGCGAGCGCAAGAAGTCAGGTCAACCCGGCGCTCGCAAGCGCTTCCAGTTCTCGAAACGTTAAACCGCCAAGCGGCAGGACGCATTTTTTGCAAACCCTCCAAGGCCGTTTTACGTGCCTTGGAGGGTTTTTTATTTTTACACATTCCTAATCGCCTTCATCCCTCTTTCCTATCATTCTACTCACTAGAATCACTTACTCACTTTTACAATCATGAACGCAGCAGTCATCGGAGCATCCGGCTATTCCGGAGAAGAACTAGTTAGGCTACTTGCACGCCATCCAGACGTGACATTGGCTGCAGTCACCTCGCGTTCGCTAGCTGGCAAGCCAGTTGCGGATGTCATGCCTGGACTGCGGCATTTAGTGGGCGACCTTGAGTTTAGCAATTCAGATCCGTCTGAACTGGCAGCCTTGGAGGATTTGGATGTGTTTTTCCTGGCATTGCCACACGGCGTTGCGTCGGAATATGCAGATCCGCTATTTCAAGCAGGCAAAACAATAATTGACCTAAGCGCCGACTTCCGGCTCAGCTCAACAGCGTTGTATCAAGACTACTACGGTCAACCCCACCCCGCACCGCATTTACTGGAAGCCGCTCCCTACGTCATTCCCGAACTCGCCTGCGAAAAATGGAAGAACGCATCGCTCATCGCCTGCCCTGGCTGCTATCCGACCAGCGTGCAACTGCCTCTCATTCCTCTACTCAAAGCTGGTGCCATTAAGCCATCCGGCATCGTGATCAACAGCTATAGCGGCGTTAGTGGCGCAGGTCGGAAGGTCGCAGAAGACTTCATTTACTGCGAACGCAACGAGAGTATGCAGGGCTACAGCATGCCCAAGCATCGGCACCTTTCTGAAATCGAAGAGCAACTTGAAAAGGCCGCTTTCGCTGATTGTGTCGTACAATTTAACCCGCACCTCGCCCCGATGTCTCGAGGTATCTCAACGACGATCGTGGCCAAAGCCCACAGCTCACTGCAAAACGTCTACTCGACTTGGAATGCCGCCTATGCCGACAAACCCTTTGTCAGTGTGCTTCCAAGCGGCACATATCCAGACACAAAATACGTGACTGGCACCAACCGGGCAGACATCTCTGCAGTCTACGATTCGCGAACTGACAACTTCGTGATCACTTCAGTTATTGATAATCTGTTAAAAGGAGCCAGCGGACAAGCAGTACAGCTCCTCAACCTAAAGTTCGGTTTCAAAGAAACCGCCGGACTGCTCTAGTTTAGCGGCCACAAGTCAGAGAACGGAAGGCAGAACAATACTCTTCTACCCTAATACATTTCCACAATGACTACAGTCAAACTCATCGAGAATTCTAACGGAATCACAGACTGCCCCGGCTACAAAATCGCTGGGGTCAGTTGCGACATTCGGGAAACTGGTGACCCGCGACTCGACCTCTCATTGTTGGCCTCTGAGTCACCCTGCAGCGCAGCTGGCGTATTTACACTCAACGATGTCTGTGCCGCGCCGGTGCACATTTGCAAAGCAATCCTGTCCGAAAGCGGCAACCAAGTCGCTGGTTGTGTGATAAACAGCGGCAACGCCAACGCCTGTACTGGCGCTCAAGGCATGACCGACGCACAGGAGATGGACACAGTTACCCAATTCGCGACAGGTATCAATGCTCCCTTCCTCGTTTGTTCTACTGGACGGATCGGTCGGCAATTACCAATGAGCAACATCAAGACTGGCATCGCGGCTGCTGCCCAGAAGCTCAACACCGAAACGCAATCGTCATTCGACGCTGCCGACGCAATTCTCACCTCCGACACACGGCGGAAGGTAGCCACCGCACGGTTCGGCTACGAGGGCACCACGATCACCGTATCGGGTATGGCCAAAGGCGCCGGGATGATTGAGCCAAATATGGCCACCATGCTGGCTTTCGTGACGACTGACCTCGAAGCCGACAGTGAATTACTAAAGTCCGTAGTTAAACAAGCCAGTGACCTTACTTTTAATCGTATCTCGATCGACGGCGACATGAGCACCAACGACACCGTGCTTCTCTTCGCCAATGGTGCGTCCGGCATCAAGGCCGAGAGCAGCCTCGAACTGATCGAAGCCTTTCAACAAGCCGTCTTCCTCGTCTGCGATGATCTAGCCGAAAAAATTGTCGGTGATGGTGAGAAGGTCACTAAGCTCGTCGAGCTAGTCGTCGAAGGCTGCAAAACGGCAGCTGATGCTGAAAAAATCGCCCGAGCAGTGGGCAACTCACTATTAGTAAAAACATCTTGGTATGGCTCCGACCCAAACTGGGGACGCCTCGCTGACGCCGCTGGTTATGCCCGCGTTGGACTCAAAGAAGCGTGCTTAGATATCTACTACGACACAGTCGCCGCTCTCATCAGCGGTAGATCGCAGAATAATAACCTTTCCAAATGGCAAGAGATCGTTTCAAAAAAACGCTTTCGTATCACAATCAATTTAAATCAAGGCGCAGGCCACTACCGCCTCCTTACTTCCGACCTCAGCGAAGCCTACGTGGACTTTAACAAAAGCGAATGACACAGTGATGTGCAAGCTGGTACGTGCCCGCTTCACCTCAGGGCGAGTTAGCCCGCACGCTGCAAAAAATCAATTTCTTAAAATGATCAATACTGACCATCTCGACGTCACTACCAAAGCAGCTGTACTGCTTGAAGCGCTCCCCTATGTCCAGCAGTTCCGTAATTCCATCTTTGTCGTCAAATACGGCGGCGCCTTTATGGACGACGCCGATCCAGCAGTGCGCACACGGGTAGCGACTGACATCGCATTCCTGTCAGCAGTCGGCATTCAAGTCGTGGTCGTGCATGGCGGCGGCAAAGCAATCACGCGCGCACTCGCCGAGTCCAAAGTCGAAACACGGTTTGAACACGGTCTACGGGTCACCGACGAAGACTCCGTCAAGATCGTCGAGCACACGCTCAACAAAGTCGTGAACCTCGACATCTGCGACATCCTCCAAAAGAAAAGCGCACGCCCACTTGGCATTGCCGGCAACGACGTCCTCGTTTGCGACAAGAAGGATGTAGTCGTCAATGGCGAACATATCGACGTCGGCTTTGTCGGTGAGACACACACCGTCAAAACCAAGATCATCAAGAAGGCGCTCAACGACGGCTACATTCCTGTGATCTCACCGATCGCGTGCGACGAGGACGGACAAGTTTACAATACCAACGCCGACGCAGCCGCTGGTCGCGTGGCCTCCGCTCTGCGAGCGCGTCGCCTCGTTTACCTCTGCGACGTGCCTGGGCTGATGCGTGACATCAGCGATCCCGGATCACTGATCTCTTCGCTCAAAGCCGACGAAGTCGCGGACTTAGTCAAAGACGGTACCATCAGCCAAGGCATGATTCCAAAAACCGACAGCTCCGTCAAAGCGCTGCGTAGCGGCGTACACCGCGTGCACTTTGTTGACGGTGAAAATCCACATAGCCTACTCCTCGAAATCTTCACCGACAAGGGGGTCGGCACCGAGATAGTTAATGAATACGACAAAAGGTAGGGCTATTTGGTCCAACCCCCCGCTCGGCGAGAGCTCCCTACCCTACAAATCTTTCAAACCATGCACCATTCAACTTTAATGAAAAATTACGGCCCGCCGGCGTTTGACGCAGTGCGGGGCGAAGGTCTGTATCTGTACGACGCTAGCGGTAAGGCTTACCTCGATTTCGGCAGCGGCATCGCCGTCACATCAGTCGGTCACTCACACCCGAAATGGGTCAAGGCCGTGCAAGACCAAGCGGCGATCCTCAGCCACTGCAGCAATCTTTACGGTATCCCTGGCCAACAAAAGCTCGCAGATCGGCTCGTGGAAAAAGCAGGTCCCGGCCGTGTGCTGTTCTGCAATAGTGGCGCTGAATCTAACGACGCACTCATTAAACTCGCACGACTGCATGGCCGCAACCTGAGCGGCGGGCAAGAAGCGAAGCGCTACACCGTAGTCACAGCGGAAGATGCCTTCCACGGTCGGACTTTCGGCGGTATGGCTGCCACACCTCAAGAAAAAATCCAAGGCGGCTACCGGCCGATGCTTACAGGCTTTAAATTTGGCCAGCTTAACAACATTGAAAGCTTTGACAAACTCGTCGACGATACCGTCGCCGCTGTATTCATCGAATCAATACAAGGTGAAGGGGGAATCTTTCCAGCTGAAGACAGCTTCCTGCAAGAGCTAAGGGCACTCTGCACCGAACGGGACGCACTGCTCATACTCGACGAAGTCCAATGCGGCATCGGCCGGAGCGGACACTTCTTTGCTTTTGAGAAAAGTGGTGTCAAAGCCGACGCCATCGGCATGGCTAAGGGTCTCGGCGGCGGCTTCCCAATCGGAGCCATCTGGGCAGCAGAGCCTTACGCTCATTTATTCCAGCCAGGCTCACACGGCACCACCTTCGGCGGGAATCCACTCGCCTGTGCCGCAGCCAACGCCACCCTCGACATTATCGAAGAAGACAGTCTTCTCGAGAAAATCATGGCCAACAGCTCGATCTGGCACGCGGCCATTCAAGGTTTAGTCGAACAGTACCCACAACACATCGCTGGTATGCGGGGCGCGGGTTACATGGTTGGCTTGGCACTCCATACCGACAGCAGCGTGGTCGCCATAGCAGCACGGGAAAAAGGCCTACTCATCGTGCCAGCAGGTCACAACACGATTCGCCTTCTCCCCGCGCTGACAGCGACCCCTAAAGAACTCGCCAAGAGCACCCGCATTCTCGGCGAAGTCTTCGCTGAACTGGGTTCCTAATTCGTAATTACTAATTTCTAATTTCTAATTCCCATGCACCATTTCTTAAAAGTTACCGACTTCACACTCGAACAAGCACAAGCAGTCTTCTCACTGGCGAAAGCGTTCAAAGACGACCGCTTCAACACGCCAGCGACATTAGACAAACAGTCATGGGGTCTGCTTTTTTACAAGAGTAGCACTCGCACACGCGTCTCCTTTGAGGTCGGCGTTAACGAGCTCGGCGGACACCCGATCGTGCTCAACTCGCAGCAGACACAGATCGGCCGTGGCGAAACAGTTGAAGACAGCTCCAAGGTATTGTCACGCTACTTGCATGGTCTGGTAATCCGAACCTACGAGCACTCGATCATCGAAGAGTTTGCCAAGCACGCCAGCATGCCGATCATCAATGGCTTGACCGACTTCAACCACCCATGTCAGCTCTACACCGATATCTTCACATTACTTGAGCGCTACTCTCCCGACGCTGTCGATATCAACATGCTCAAGGGCAAGAAAATCGCCTTTCTAGGTGATAGCGCCTGCAATATGGCCAACTCATGGATTCTCACAGCCGCGATGTTTGGTATGGAACTCGTCCTCTCAGGCCCAACAGGCTACGAACCAAAGCAAGCCGTTGTCGATGCCCTCAATGCGGACAGCTTACCAGTCAACTTCACCTACACCGCCGACCCTAAGCAAGCGTGTAAGGACGCCGACGCGATCTACACCGACGTGTGGGTCTCGATGGGCGACGAAGGTGAAGCCGAGCAACGCCTGCAGGAAATGGCACCGTATCAAGTGAACGCCGAATTGCTCGCACTCGCGAAGCCTAACGCACACTTCTTGCATTGCCTCCCAGCCCACGCCGGCGAAGAAGTCAGCCAGGAAGTGTTAGATAGCCCACAAAGCATCATCTACGACGAAGCCGAAAACCGCCTGCACGCGCAAAAAGCAATCATGGCCAAGCTCGTCGAGCTGAACCGCTAAAGGAGTGTGGGCGACCCGCCCACAGCATCCACCAACGAGGGCGATTCGCCCTCGTAGCTTTTCAGAGCACACGCCTTCGTGGGCAAAAACGCCCGCAGTTAGGAAGCCATACCCTCAAAAGATCCCCGATCTGACGATCGTAGTCACACCCATCTCGTCGCCTCCCTCCTAAAATATTAAAAATTCGAGGTTGGACGTTCGACGATCGACGTTCAAATTGAAAATTTCCCCCGTGGCTCAATCCTTTGCACCTTTCACTTTAAACCGTTCCACTCTCCCACCACTTTATGTCCGCTAAATATACTGAAGACAGCATCAAGTCACTCGACTGGAAAGAACACATCCGCCTACGCCCAGGTATGTACATCGGCAAGCTCGGCGATGGCTCGTCCTCTGACGACGGCATTTACATCCTACTCAAGGAGGTGATCGACAACTCGATTGACGAGTTCGTCATGGGCAATGGTAAGGTAATCGAGGTCAATATTGACGGCACTCACGTCGCGGTGCGCGACTACGGCCGCGGCATTCCACTTGGCAAGCTCAAGGACTGCGCTTCCAAGATAAATACCGGTGCGAAATACGACTCCGAGGCATTCAAGAAGTCGGTCGGCCTAAATGGTGTTGGCATCAAGGCGGTCAACGCCCTCTCTTCCGAATTCCAGGTTCAGGCCTACCGCGAAGGTGTGACTCGATCGGTCACGTTTTCCCAAGGTGAAGTGCTGAAAGAGGACAAGAAGGACAAACTAGCGAAAGATGCCGAAAACGGTACGGCATTGCGCTTCGATCCAGATCCTGCAATCTTTGGCGTCATCCGCTTTCGCGATGACTACGTCGAGGACATGCTGTGGAACTATGCCTATCTAAATCGCGGACTGACCATCATCTATAACGGCAAGAAATTTAAGTCTGAGCACGGCCTCAAAGACTTACTAAGCAACAAGCTGGATGGCGAGCCGATGTATCCGATCGTGCACTTGGGTGACACCGACATCGAGATCGCCTTCACACACAACGACTCTTACGGCGAGGACTACTATTCCTTCGTCAACGGTCAGCACACTACAATGGGCGGCACTCACCTCGCAGCCTTTCGCGAAGCACTGGCCAAGACCATTAAAGATTTCTTTAAAAAGGACTTCGACGCCGTCGATATCCGCACCTCGATTTGCGCCGCAGTAGCGATCAAAGTCGAAGAGCCCGTATTCGAATCGCAAACTAAGACTAAACTTGGTTCAACTGAGATGGGTCCGAAGGGCCCGACCGTTCGTACGTTCTTGATCAACTTCATCAAACAAGCGCTCGACAACTACCTGCACCGAAATCCGGAAACCGCTGACATCCTCGTTAAGAAAATCCAAGAATCGGAGCGCAACCGCAAGGAGCTGAAAGGTATTCAGAAGCTAGCAAAAGACCGCGCCCGTAAAAACAAGGTGCACAACAAGAAGCTGCGCGACTGCCGCGTCCACCTCGGCACCAAGAAGGACCGCCGCCTCGAATCCACCCTCTTCATTACCGAGGGCGATTCCGCTTCGGGCTCGATCACCAAGGCACGCGACGTCAATACACAAGCGGTCTTCTCACTGAAGGGCAAGCCACTCAACTCGTTCGGATTGACCAAGAAAGTCGTTTACGAGAACGAGGAGTTCAACCTGCTACAGGACGCGCTCCAGATTGAGAACGGCCTGGAAGATCTGCGCTACAACAACGTCGTGATTGCCACTGATGCCGACGTCGATGGCATGCACATTCGCCTGCTGCTGATCACCTTCTTCCTGCAATTCTTCCCAGAGCTAATCAAACAAGGCCACCTGCACATTTTGCAGACCCCACTCTTCCGCGTGCGCAACAAGAAGGTGACCCGCTATTGCTATAGCGACGAAGAACGCCGCGCCGCGACGGAAGAATGTAAGCCCAAGCCGGAAATCACCCGCTTCAAAGGCCTGGGGGAAATCTCTCCAGACGAATTCGGCCACTTCATTGGCAAGAACATCCGTCTCGATCCAGTCATCATTCCAAAGGGCATGACGATCAAGGATATGCTCACCTTCTACATGGGCAAGAATACACCCGACAGACAGACCTTCATTATCGACAATTTGAAAGTCGAAAAAGACGCAGCAGAAGCAATCGTAGCCTAGCGCTTCGGGGCGACGCGGAGTAAAGACTGGCAGCGAGAGGAAGATATTGGAGGTGGCACCCGAGCTTGCTCTGGCCTGCATTGATTGACTGATGCTCGGTTGGTCTGAGTAAGCTCTGACGCCACGGTAAAGCAATTAACCTTGAGCAATCTGAACGGGCAAGGGGCGTGGGCGACTCGCCCACATCATACAGCAACGAGGGCGAATCGCCTTCGCTTCATTTTTCAGAGCTGGTCAAAGTGTCGTTTCTCTACCCATGAAAAAGCCCCGACTGTCAACAGTCGGGGCTTTGTGATAGTTATGTGCTATGTCTTGAGCTGAGTAACCCCAGGGGACTACATCATGCCACCCATTCCACCCATGCCGCCCATGCCGCCCATGTCTGGCATGCCAGCTGGTGCTGCGCCGCCTTCTTCTGGTGCGTCTGTGATCATGCACTCAGTGGTGAGGAGCAGACCTGCAACGGAACCAGCATTTTGAAGTGCTGTTCGTGTCACCATGGCTGGATCAACGATCCCCGCAGCAAGGAGGTCAACGTATTCACCAGTGGCGACGTTGTAGCCCTTTGAGCCCTTAGACTTAAGGACTTCAGCCACGACGAGTGAGCCCTCGACACCTGCATTCAAGCAAAGCTGACGAAGTGGTGATTCAATCGCACGACGAACGATAAGTGCGCCGAGTTGCTCGTCGCCTTCAAGTTCAGTTGCAGACTTCTCGATCGCTTTCGCTGCGCGAAGCAATGCGACACCACCACCAGGAAGGATACCTTCTTCGACAGCTGCACGAGTTGCGTGAAGGGCGTCATCGACGCGGTCCTTCTTCTCCTTCATTTCTGGTTCTGTCTGTGCACCAACATTGATGACAGCGACACCACCAGCGATCTTAGCAAGACGCTCTTGGAGCTTCTCACGATCGTAGTCGGAGGAAGTTGCTTCGATCTGACGACGGATTTGCTTTACGCGGCCTTGGATTGCAGAGCTCTTACCGCCACCTTCAACGATGATGGTGTTTTCCTTGTCGACTGAGATGCGCTTAGCGCTACCGAGGTCGCTGACCTGAACGTTCTCAAGCTTGATGCCGAGATCTTCAGTGATGCAGCGGCCACCAGTGAGGACTGCGATGTCTTCGAGCATTGCCTTGCGACGATCACCGAACCCTGGAGCTTTAACCGCCGCTACGTTCAATGTGCCACGGAGCTTATTCACAACAAGTGCTGCGAGTGCTTCGCCTTCGATGTCTTCTGCAATAATGAGAAGTGGCTTGTTGGTCTTAGCAACCAACTGAAGGAGTGGAAGAATTTCATTGAGGCTGCTGATCTTCTTTTCGTTGATCAGGATATGTGCGTCGTCGAAGTTCACTTCTTGAGCATCTGCATCGGTGCAGAAGTAAGGAGAGAGGTAGCCCTTGTCGAATTGCATACCTTCGACCACGTCGAGGGATGTTTCGATGCCCTTGGCTTCTTCAACTGTAATGGTGCCGTCTTTACCAACGCGGTCCATTGCGTCTGCAATGATGTCGCCGATTTCAGCATCCCAATTCGCAGAAACAGTCGCAACCTGACGAATTTCTTCGCGGTCTTTGACCTTCTTGCTTTGCTTTGCGAATGCAAGCGTTGCTGCTGCAACAGCCTTATCGATACCACGCTTGAGGTAGATCGGGTTAGCGCCTGCAGCTACGTTCTTGATACCTTCACGGTAAACCGCTTCAGCAAGCACAGTCGCTGTAGTTGTTCCGTCACCTGCAGAGTCTGCAGTCTTGGAAGCCACTTCGCGCACCATTTGTGCACCCATGTTTTCGTAAGGATCAGCGAGATCGATTTCCTTAGCAACTGTAACACCATCCTTAGTGACAGAAGGTGCGCCGAACTTTTTGTCGATGAGAACATTACGTCCTTTCGGTCCGAGTGTTACTTTCACAGCCTTAGAAAGTGTTTCGACACCTTTAAGGATCTTCTTACGTGCTGCTTCATCAAAGAGAATTTGCTTAGCCATATTATGTTATTTCTTTAAAATTATTTTAGTTAAATGTAGAAGTAAAATCCTTACGCGACAACGCCAAGGATGCTATCTTCTTCAATGAGGATGTATTCTACACCGTCAACTTTGACAGGTGTGCCACCGTAGCCAGGAAGGAGAACTTTATCGCCCTTTTTGACATTGAAAGGGATCGCCTTGCCAGCGTCATCTTTCTTGCCAGTGCCAACTGCTACAACTACTGCTTCCTGTGATTTTTCCTTAGCGGAATCAGGAATGATGATGCCGCCGCGGACTTGTTCATCTTCTTCAATGCGCTTCAATAGAACGCGTTCACCGAGTGGTTTGATTTTCATAGTATTATTTTATTTTGTGTTTGGAGATGTGGTTGATTTAAAAAAGTTAGAATCAGAAGTTAGAAGCTAGTTTCTTTATCCCAACTTCTAACTCCCTTCTTCTAACTTCTTTTTAAGATTATTTCTTGTCTTCGTCGACGACTTCGAAGTCAGCGTCAACTGTTTCGCCGTCCGCTTGCTTTGCATCAGTCGCAGCATCGCCACTTGGCTCAGCACCTTCTGGCCCCGCGGCACCAGCTTCAGCAGCTTGCTGCTTATACATTTCTTCAGCAAAAGATTGCATGATCTCATTGATCTTCTCCTTCGGTGCGTTCAATGCATCAACGTCAGCATCTTGGTTTTCAAGAACGGCCTTACCTTCAGCAATTGCTGCTTCGAGCTCAGTCTTCTTGTCTGCAGGGATCTTGTCGCCAAGATCAGTGATCTGTTTTTCAGATTGGTAAACGATGTTGTCGAGTTCGTTGCGTGCTTCGACGCCAGCCTTGAGGGCTTCGTCTTCAGCAGCATGTGCTTCAGCTTCGCGTTTTAGCTTTTCGACTTCTTCCTTATCAAGACCAGACGAACCGGAGATCGTGATGTGTTGTTCCTTGCCAGTGCCTTGATCCTTAGCGCTGACGTTGAGGATACCATTGGCATCGATATCGAAGGTCACTTCAATCTGTGGAGTGCCACGAGACGCGGAAGGGATACCGTCGAGACGGAAATTCCCTAGCGTCTTGTTATCCTTAGCCATTGGGCGCTCACCTTGGAGCACTTTGACGTCCACTGCAGTCTGATTGTCTGCATAGGTTGAGAATGTTTGGCTCTTCTTCGTCGGGATCGTGGTGTTACGCTCGATCATGGCAGTTGCCACACCGCCTGCAGTTTCGATTGCAAGTGTAAGCGGAGTCACGTCGAGGAGAAGCACGTCACGCACATCACCTTGAAGCACGCCACCTTGAATCGCAGCACCGATTGCAACCACTTCGTCAGGATTCACACCTTGGTGTGGAGCCTTACCAGTGAGTTCAGTCGCGATTTCAACAACCTTAGGCGCACGTGTCATACCACCAACAAGCACCAGCTCGCCGAGTTCTGACTTCGAGTGGCCAGAGTCCTTGAGGCATTCCTCGAAAGGAGCCTTCGTGCGCTGGTAGAGTGCGTCACAGATCTGCTCGAGTTTCGAACGAGTGAGCTGAATGTTCAGGTGCTTCGGTCCGCTGGCGTCTGCAGTGATAAACGGAAGATTGATGTCTGTGCTCTGAGTCGAGGACAGTGCGATCTTCGCTTTTTCTGCTTCTTCCTTGAGGCGCTGAAGTGCCATCTTGTCGGTGCGAAGATCCATGCCTTGCTCCTTCTTGAAGTCTTCAACGAGGAAGTCGATCAATGCGCTATCCCAGTTATCACCACCGAGGTGTGTGTCACCGTGAGTTGCCTTCACTTCGAACACACCGTCACCGATTTCGAGAATCGATACGTCGAACGTACCACCACCGAGGTCATACACCGCGATCACTTCGTCTTGACCTTTATCAAGGCCATAAGCGAGGGCCGCAGCAGTCGGCTCGTTAATGATACGCTTCACTTCGAGACCAGCGATTTGGCCAGCATCCTTAGTTGCTTGGCGCTGCGCGTCATTGAAGTAAGCAGGTACAGTGATCACCGCCTCTGTGACTGTTTCGCCGAGGTATGCTTCGGCGTCAGATTTAAGCTTTTGCAAGATCATCGCAGAAATCTGCTCTGGAGCGAACTGCTCCTTCTTGCCTTTTACTTCACATTCGATGTAAGCGTCGTCGTTCTTGCCCTTGACGATTTCGTAAGGAAGGCTCTTCGCTTCCTCCTCAACTTCAGAGAACTTACGTCCGATAAAACGCTTCGCAGAGAAGATAGTGTTACTAGGATTTGTGACAGCCTGGCGTTTTGCAGCCTGCCCTACGAGACGTTCGCCATCTTTAGCGAACGCCACAACGGAAGGAGTGGTGCGTGCACCCTCCGAATTTGGTATGACAACAGATTCCCCGCCTTCCATTACGGACATGCAGGAGTTCGTCGTGCCTAAGTCGATTCCAATTATTTTAGCCATGCCAGTTTTAAAGCAATTGCGATGCCACCAGCAAATAAATCACACAAGTACCTTAACAATAGATGTTTAAAGATAATACATGAGGACACGAATGAGTTCAGCACATCCCTAGCAGGGACAATATGTCTCGGCTTTTGTCGCACTTAGTAAATGCTGTCCCTAACTGTGACACAAAAAACGACGCGCTGCCCCGAACTGATTGCATTTCGTAGAATTATAGCTTCAACTAGGCTTAATGTTGCCGCTCAAGAAAAAAAAGAAAGTCGACTATGAAGCGCTTAACTCGCCACTCATGCGCATCCCACGCATGGATGTCGCAACTGCGCGCAACTTCATCGACATCGGCATTTACGAAATCTACGAACTCCAAGGACGGGCCCCCGAGGTATTGTTCGAGGAGGCTCAGTTAAAAAGCCAAAACATACCAGACGATCGTATGCGCTACTTCCGCATGGCGGTTTACTATGCCGAGACCCCAGAACCCGATCACGCCAAGATGCATCCTGATGAGTGGAACTAGACCAACACCGAAAAAAGCAGCTAAACTACCAATCATAATAGAAGACAGTGCAATTCCAAGCGAAGTTCCTGTCCTGACACTTAGTAATACTGTGCTCTTTCCTCAGGCGATGATGCCGCTGTTTATTTTTGAGCCGCGCTACAAGGCAATGCTCAGCGACGTCCTTAACAATGACCGCATCTTCGCAGTCGCGACCCTGGACGAGCGCAGCGAAGACGCCAACCACTCCGAAACGCCTTACTCGACCGCAGCGATTGGCGTCGTACGGGCCTGTAAAAAAAACCCCGACGGCAGCTCGAATCTTGTCTTGCAAGGACTCACTCGCGTCGAGCTCGAAGCGATCGTGAGCGAAGACCCTTACCGCACAGCCCGCATTCGCCAAATCCTGAGCGAATTAGGTGGTCCCGAAGATCAGATCACGTCTTTGAACAACCAACTACTTAGCCTGATTCAAACCCAGCGTCGACTAGGCGCAGACATTCCCAAGGAAGTGCTGAAATTTCTAGCTAACATCAGTGAACCAGAAAACGCGCTCGATCTGGCAATCTATACGCTCTGCTCATCTGCGCCGCTCAAGCAGGAGCTTCTAGAAACGCGCGGCATTGTGCCACGCTACCAAAAATTTGCTAACTTTCTACAATTCGAAATCGAACGACTCAAGCTCGACATTAAATTAAAAGGCGAGCTGGACGATAAAAATATCGGGCACAACTAGTGTGCAGTGCAGTTGATTATTTGGCATTCAGCTAAGTCGAGACAATCTCCGCCGAGCAGCTTCAGCAAATTCTTCCCGCTGCTGGTTCAATACCGCGGAATGTTTGCCAAATCAATTGTTTGGTTTGTCGAAATAGAGATTTAACAAGCCAGGGTTTACATTAATCGTCTCGATGCTAACTAGGGATACTAGCTGGTCTCCAATTCGATTTTCGACCTCGAAGGCAAACCGATAGCCATCGATCTCGCGGTAATCCCGATACTGAGTCTCTAAGCCGAACGTTCCATCCGGATTAATTTGCACACGTTTAAGAACCAGCCCACTCCTTGGATCCAAGTAGTAGCGCACAAAAGGCTTACGTAAATTATTCACCTCCAACACATGAACGTACGAACCACCAAGTTGCTCATTCCCAACAAGCGAGATCTGGTTCCACGGTTTCTCCAAGTGACGAATCAAGGGACTGTCAAAATCAGCCTCATGGCTAAGTGCTGAGAGTTGATCGGTCGACAAATCCCCAATCGTCACCTCTGTTCCGACCATTGTGCGCTGCCAGCCTTGACGACCATTCGAGCCGCAAACAATCGATGTCTCACCTGCAGTCAAACGATAACGAATCGAGTTCGGGCGCTTCTTGCGCATCAAAAATTGATAGCTCACCCCATCCTGAACTTGAGATCCTTCAATACTCAGCGAAGACAATGCCTCTGCCGATCGTAGCCCACCTAGGGTCTCCGCATAGCGCTCAAGAATACGCTGGACCGTGTATGAATCACTCACGTTCGCTATCGCCTCAAATGAAAAGGTCATGAATACACAGCTAAGAATAAAAAGGAGACGCATTGGATCATCATGAACGGAGCCACCCGTTTCAGGCAAGCCAATCCAACAAAATCCTAAAAGATCTACGCCTCTATGATTGTAATGGCGCAACGAATTATTTATCGCTGTTTTTATGTCTGCAGAAAATATCTCTACTTGGCTCCTACAGTTTCAACTTTCCGCCGGGATCGCCGAAGTTTTGGGACTGCTCCTATCGGCACTCTACCTGGCGATACTCGCTTGGCTCGCCAACTACGGCGCCAAGCGCTTCATCAGCTCGGTCATCCATCCATTGATTCATAAATCTGGCGCCAAATGGGATGATCAGCTCACAGAGCAGCGTGTTCTCATACGCTTCTCACATATAGTCCCGGCAGCGATCATACACATCTTCACGCCGACACTTTTTGCAAGCCACCCACAGCTCATCGCTTTTTGCCAAGTCGTCGTAAATACTTACCTGATCGTCATCGCCCTCTTGATCATCGATGGCCTGCTCAACTTCTGCCGCTCCATTTGGGATCAACTCTCCGTCGGCAAACGGTTCCCAGCCAAGAGCTTCATCCAAGCCGCGAAGCTAGTCATCAACCTCGTCGGTTGCATCTTCATTCTCTCCGCCGTCCTCGGCAAATCGCCCCTCGTTTTTTTCTCCGGACTCGGCGCGGTCACCGCCATCCTGCTACTCATTTTTAAGGACGCCATCCTCGGTCTGGTCGCGGGCTTTCAACTCTCGGTCAACAACATGGTCATGGTTGGCGATTGGATCGAAATGCCTGGGCGAGGTGCCGATGGCGACATAATCGACGTCTCTCTGACCACCGTCAAGGTCCAGAACTGGGACAAAACGATCACCACGCTACCGACTTACGCGCTAATCACTGACTCCTTTAAAAATTGGCGTGGGATGAGCGAATCCGGCGGACGACGCATCAAGCGCTCACTTAACATTGACGTACGCACCATTCAGTTTGCCGATGAGACACTGCTCGAACGCTTTAAGGGCATCCGTATCCTACGCCCTTATTTAGAGGAAAAACTGGAAGACATCCAGAAGCACAACGCCGACGTCGCCGACGACCTCTCCGAGCTCATCAACGGCCGCCGCCTGACGAATGTCGGTACCTTCCGCGCCTACTGCGTCGCCTACTTACGCAACCACCCGAAGATCCACCAAAGCGGCATGACACTCATCGTGCGCCAGCTCGCGCCAACCCAGACGGGTCTACCGATCGAGCTCTACGCCTTCGCCAACGACACCGCATGGGCCAACTTTGAAGACATCCAAGGCGACATCTTTGATCACCTACTCTCGATCCTCCCCGAGTTTCAGCTCAGCGCCTTCCAATCCCCCAGCGGCGCGGATGTAGAGAAGGCGCTTGGAAGAGGCTAGAAGAATTAAAGAAACCGGTCAACGAACCAGGACTATCTCTTGAGTTTAATCAGACAAATAAATTGACAAAATCTGACTAAAGAATACTTTTTAAGTATGAAATTCAGCGTAGAGATGGATGAGAAGACCCTCAAAAAAGTCATGACAGCGACTGGTATGAGCAAAAAAGGACCTGCCGTTGCCAAGGCGGCGACAGAATATTTGCGGCGCGAGATGGCGAAGGAATTTGCAACGATGGTGATGGAGGGAGAGTTTGAGGACTATCCACTGACCAACGATGAAATCGAACAGTCCGACCGCTAAGCAAATAAGCCATGGTCATAGTCGATACCAGTGCATGGATTGAATTCTTCCGGCGAGACGGCGACCCCGCAGTCAAGCTGGCGATGAAAGCGCTCGTCGAAGAGCTGGAGGCCACCCTTTGCGGCCCCGTAGAGATGGAATTTCTCGGAGGAGCACGCCCCCACGAGCGTCCGCGCATTCAATCCCGTTTCGAGATACTCCCGTACCTGACCAACGACCAGAAACTCTGGCGCGAAGCGGCCACCCACTTCGCCACACTTCGCAGCGCGGGGATGACGCTACCATGGAACGACGCACTCATCGCCACACTCGCCATCGGTCAAGACTGCCGCGTGTATGCGGTCGATCAACACTTTGAAGCCATGGTGCAGCATTTAGAGCTGAAGCTCTACAAACCAGGCTACAATGGCAGCTTCACGCGTGAAGCTATCGATTAGTCTGCTGACTAGAACACCTGTTGCGTCGGCGTCGTGTCACCCTCTGCAAACGTTGCCACATCGCCGGCAAAGACAAGCTCGCCGCCGCCATCGCCACCCTCTGGACCGAGTTCAATAACCCAGTCCGCTAAGCGGATCACATCGAGATCATGTTCGATGATTAAGATCGTGTTGCCGGCATCACGCAACTTGAACAACAAATCCATCAGGCGCTGCACGTCGAGCCAATGCAGCCCCGTGGTCGGTTCATCCAGAATATAAAGCGTTTCGCCTTGCTGGCGCTTGCTCAGTTCTAATGACAATTTAATTCGCTGCGCTTCACCGCCGGACAAGGTCGTCGCAGGTTGACCGAGCTTAATGTAGCCTAGGCCCACATCCGACAGGGTGCGCAGTTTTTCAGCAATGCGCGGCTGCTTATCAAAAATTGCCAAGGCTTCGTCGACACTCATCGCCAGTACATCGGCGATGCTAAAGCCCTTAAAGCGCACATCCAAAGTCTCACGGTTGTAGCGCTGGCCATGGCAACTGGTGCATTCCGAATACACGTCTGCCATGAATTGCATATCGAGCTTAATGACTCCATCCCCTTTACAGCGCTCGCAGCGGCCACCCGACACATTGAAACTGAAGCGGCTCGGCTTATAACCTCGGATCTTCGCCAGCGAACACTTCACATACAGATCACGCAATTGATCAAACAACTTGGTATAAGTCGCTGGATTCGAGCGCGGGCTGCGACCAATCGGAGACTGATCCACCTGTACCACTGAGGTGAAATTATCTAAGCCCTGCACACCTGCATGTTTACCTGGAATGGACTTCGCTCGGTTCAATTTAAACGCTGCAGCCTTCGCCAAAATATCATTGACTAAAGTGCTCTTGCCCGAGCCCGACAATCCGCAAACCACCGTCAGCAAGCCAACTGGAAACGCAGCATCGACTGACTTCAGATTATTCTCGGTTGCCTTTTTGACGGTCAACCAATCTTTAGTCGGCTTCAGTGAATCCACATATTTCTCCACGCGCTGCTGCCCGCTCAAAAACGGCCCTGAGCGGCTCCCGGCAGCAGTATACGAGGCCTGCGGCTCGCCCTGAAAAATTAGTTCACCGCCCTCCACACCCGCACCAGGTCCAAGCTCGATCAAATGATCCGCCGCCCGCATGGTGTCGGCATCGTGCTCGACCACGACCACGGAATTACCCCGATCACGCAGGCCGAGCAAAGTCTGAATCAAACGGCGATTATCCAACGGGTGCAGGCCGATGCTCGGCTCATCCAAAATATACACCACCCCAATCAAGGACATGCCGAGCTGAGTCGCTAAGCGCACACGCTGTGCCTCGCCGCCGCTCAAAGTGGCATAGCTACGATTCAAGGTTAAATAACTCAGACCTACCTCATTCAGAAAAGACAAGCGTTCGGCCAAACCATGAATCGCATCGCTCACTGTTGAGTAGTTTGCACTCGAATCTAACTTCGCGACAAACGCCTGCGCATCATGCAGCGATAAGCACAAAAAGTCTGCAATCGATACGCCCTCGATCAACACACTCAAACTCGACGGCCGCAGGCGGCGGCCGTTGCAAGTCTCACAAACGCTACTGGTTTGATAAGCCATCAACCGCGCACGCAATCCGTCGCTCGTCGTGGTGAGCCGCATGTTCTCCAGATCAGCTAACACGCCAGCAAACTCGATCGCCTGAGGCTTCGAATTTCCACCCTTCAACTTAAAACTAAACTGCCGCCTCCCCGTGCCATGCAAAATTTGCGCCCGTACCTCAGCATCTAAATCTTCCCACGCCACATCTGGATCAAATGGCAATTGCTCAGCCAATTGCTTTAAAATCGCATTATGCTTAATGATCATCTGCTTTGAGCCGAGACGCCAGGGCTTAATTGCGCCCTGCTTGACTGACTTCAACGGATCTGGCACTAACAGCTCGGGTTGAAATTGCAGCGTCTCTCCTAGACCGCCGCATTCAGTGCAGGCTCCTTCAGCATGATTCCACGAGAAATGCCGCGGCGAGATCGAATCATACACATCGCCACAAGTCACACAGGCTAGACGATTACTCAGCGGCAACTCACGCCAGCCGCTCTTCGCCGCTTTATCTTCGATCAATATAATCGCGCGATCACCGCCCTCACTAAAAGCAAGATCCAACGAATCTGCCAATCGGCTGCGTTGATCTGCCTTTAACACAATACGATCCACCACAATCTCGACTACGATCTCTGGGGCCTTGGAATCAATTAAGTCAGGCTCGTCTAATCGTCGCACCACGCCGTTGATTCGCACACGCTGAAAGCCGCGTTGCTGTAAGCGCGGCAATTCTCCTCGTAAAATAGAGGGCTTGGTAATCATCCATGGCGCAAGAATCATCAAGCGACTCTTCTCAGGCTCAGCAAACACACGCGTTAAACAATCATCCATCGAACGCCGCTCAATCAGCCCGCCATCTTTAGGGCAATACGGCGTGCCACAGACCGCCCACAGCACCCGACTGAAATCCGCAATCTCCGTTACGGTTGCGACCGTACTACGCGGGCTTCCTCCGCCACCAGTGCGTTGTTCTAAGGCGATCACCGGCGATAGGCCTTGAATGAAATCCACATCTGGTCGCGGAATTTGCTCCAGTACCATGCGTGCCTTGGTCGACAAACTATCAATATACTTCCGGTAGCCCTCCGCATACACCGTATCAAATGCGAGCGATGATTTCCCCGAACCGCTCACTCCGGTGATCACCACCAATTGATTACGCGGAATCTTAAGACTGATATTCTTTAAGTTATGCTCACG
>JAQXBA010000159.1 GCA_029252625.1 Opitutia bacterium
TTCGCATTGTACCAAGTAAAGATGTTTTCTCTGTGTGCAGCAGCAGTATTGTCAAGTACCTGCGGCCAAAAGCTGATGCCGTCGAGGTCATCCGCATTGGGAATTTCGAGCCCGGCTGCTTCACAGATCGTCGGGAATATATCGGTTAGATTAATCAAACCGTTGTATTCGATGCCTGGAGCAATGGTGCCTGGTTGAGAGAGGAGCAGCGGTACCTGTAGACCGTTCGCACGGCATTCCCCTTTGCCGCCGATGAACTCAGTAGCATCTGATAAGGTATAGGAGTAGGCCGATTTGGTGCCGTTATCACCCATGACGACGATGAGCGTGTCGTCTCTCAAATTGAGGGCATCAAGCTTGTCGATGATATTGCCAATCATCTTATCCATATAAGCCACCATATCTGGGAAGTAGCGCCGATCATCGCCTTTAAAGGAGCCGTATTCGTTAACTGCCGGTTGTGGTGCATACCCCGCTTCCCAATTGTCAAAAATACTGTGGGGTACGGTGTCTGGAGTCGGGGTATGTTCATCGTGCACCAGTAGCATTGAGTAATAGAGGAAGAAGGGTTCATTTTGATGCGCCTCAATGAAATTGAGTGCGAATTGGTTGATTAAATCGGGACCATACCAGCGTCGTCCTGTTTCTGGATCAATGCCGCCATTTTTGTTGTTGTTGAAAAAAGTCCATTTCCCATTGATCACAAAATTCGGATCGATATGACGAGATCCTTCGCCGACTACGTCGAAACAGTAGATTTCATCCCAACCGAATTGATCCACATAGTCTTTACCAGGGATTGCTGCGGTGCCTCGAGATTGCTTCCATTTACCAGCAATACCGGTCGCATAGCCCGCTTGCTTAAAGATGTCGCCAAAGGTGATTTGTGATTCATGCAAGGCCTTTGTTTGGATGTAATTCCGATTGTTATTCATGCCCGACATCAGGGCGACCCGTGTCGGTTCACAAATCGCATAGGCAAACGCGTTTCCAGCCAACAGACCCTGTTCGGCTAGTAGGTCGATTTGTGGAGTTTTAACAGGTGTTTGAGCGAAGAAGGGATCGCCATTGCTGTCCACTTGGGTCGAATTGAGGTATGTCGCCCCATATGCAGAAACGCCGTAGTGTGAGAGGTCATCAATTAAAATAAAAACCACGTTGGGTTGCTCTGTGGCGCTGAGTGGCTGCAAGGAGAATCCAAGGGTAAAGCAGCAGGCTAGTGTGAGGGACAGTAGGTAGTTGCGTGTAGTCATTATGGGTATGGGTAGGGCGACTAAAGGGAACCATCGATAGGATTTAGCTTCTTTATATCGGAGGCCTGAACGGTCGACGCACCAATACTTGCTGTGGCAGTCACGGCTTGCGGAATCTCGATGCGGAGCATGCCGGATTCTAGTTTGTCGGCATGTGCGTGAATGGAAACGGTTGCGGATTGGCCATGAGTACGAATGATTAGCTGGGCGCAACCGTTGAACAGTTGCCTGCGAGGGGCTTGTTCGGGTTCATGGCTGGTGGGGTTGCCGTTGCCGACTC
>JAQXBA010000163.1 GCA_029252625.1 Opitutia bacterium
CGTCTGCAGGGCTTGTCCTTGGAGCCGAAATTTGCCGGCGAGTTCGATGTGATTGTCGTGGGCGGCGGCTCGGCCGGCGTGCCGGCGGCGATTGCGGCGGCCCGTATGGGGGCGCGCACTGCGCTGATTCAAAATCGTCCAACTCTGGGCGGCAATGGTAGTGTCGAGGCCGGTGTGGGCTGGCTGGGTGCCGGTGGCAATCACCCCGGCTGGTTGGAATCGGGCCTCGTAACCGAGCTCAGCTTTCAGCGGGCTATGCTGGGGCAGATCAATTACAGTGATGCTTCGCTGGTTTTGTGTGAAGCAGAGCCCAACCTTACTTTATTCCTCAATCAGCATGTGTTTGATGCAGGCATGGACAGCGACTCGCACATTGCGGGTGTGAAATCGGTCAGCACCCTGACGGGTCTGATTACTGAGTATAAAGGCACGATGTTTATCGATTGCTCCGGTGATGGTTGGCTGGGCTATTATGCGGGCGCCGAGTATCGTCGTGGTCGCGAAGCAGGTGGTGAGTTTGATGAAAGCCTGGCTCCCGATGAAGCCGATGGAATCACCATGAGTGGTTGCATCATGGGCGATGGCAATGGCTATATGACCGCCTTTCGCGCGAAGAAGGTGGATCAGCAGGTCGAGTTTGTGCGTCCTGAATGGGTGAAGCCGATCGAGACCCTAGAGACTTCACACCGAACATTGAGTGAACGTGTGCCGACTGTTGGCACCTGGTGGATGGAGCACCCCGGAGAGATCGACGATACCTTTAAGGCTGAAGAGGCACGCGATGATTTGATCCAGGTATCCTTGGCATTTTGGGACTTTGTGAAGAACCGCAGCGATGTGACCGAGGAAGCAAGCAATTATGATTTGGTAATGATTCCGATCTTGGATGCGAAGCGTGAGTCACGCCGTCTGGTGGGCGACTATATCGTCAATCAAAAGGATGTAGAGGCAGGTCGACTCTTTGATGACCGTATTGCTTATTGCGGCTGGAAACTCGATATCCATCATCCCGAGGGGATTTATTCCGGCGAGAAGGGCCCCTTCGACTTTTACGAATCCGTGCCGCTCAGCTCGGTGCCGTATCGCACTATCTATTCGAAGAATATCGATAATCTAATGATGGCCGGACGTTGCATGAGCTATTCACACGTGGCGCTCGGCACGGTTCGTGTGCAGGGCACATTGGCGGCGATCGGTCAGGCCGCAGGCACTGCAGCAGCGATTTGTGCAGACAAGGGCATGACGCCGCGTGCACTTGGTCAAAATTACATGGGTGCCTTACAGCAAGTGTTGTTGAAAAACGACCAGACCATTCAAGGGATTAAAAACGAGGATCCAAACGATCTGGCACGACGTGCAAAAGTGACTGCTTCCAGCTATGAAGCAGTTGCGGATGCTGGGCCGATTACATTCTCGAAGTCGGTCCCGCTGAATATGACACGCTCCGTGGTGATTCCGGTAAAAGGTATTCAGAATCTCAATACTGTCAGTCTGTATTTGGAGTCGAACAAGAGCTGGGACGTCACAACGACGGTTCAATTGTCCGGCTTGAAGAAGTTTTCGAATTTGCAGGACGCGAGTGCTATCGGAGACTATGAGCTCACGATTCCTGCGAATTTCAACGGCTGGGTGGATGTGCCAGTGCGGGTAAACGTGCCGGAAGGTATTGACTTCCTTCAGGTCGCATTGCCGCAAGTTTCGAGTGTTGATTGGCCGCTTATGGCCGACGCTGGTGGTCCCGGTGGTCGCAGTTATAATGATACCGCAGTGAGCGGCGAATTTCACGGTGTGAAGACCGATCCACAAGTACCTTCGGCTAGCTATAAGCCGGAAAATGTGATCAATGGTTGGACGCGTATGGCGCAAAATGCGTCCAGCATGTGGCGCTCAGATCCGAACCAAGGATTGCCGCAGACACTGGAGTTGGACTTTGGCAAACCGACTGCGCTCAATACCGTGCAGCTCACATTCGTGACCAATCCCAACGGCCAGCCAAATGCACTCAAACTGATTCCCGAGCAGGTGAAGGATTATGAAATTGAGGCTTTGGTGAATGGAAAGTGGGTTCCGATTGCTAAAGAGCGCGACAATTTCCTGCGCTTTCGCAAGCATCAGTTTCGCACCCAAAAGGCGAGCAAGTTGCGCGTGACGGTGTCTGCAAACTATGGCGCCTCGACGGCGAATCTGTTTGAGGTCCGCGCCTATAATGAAAGTCTTTAATCGGCTGACCCGGCAGTGCCGCGACTCCGCTTTTTATTTCGCGTTGGCGAAATAAAGGAGCGGGGGCGGTGCGTTGGATTGGCTTAGTGCGGTGCTTTAGCCCGCGTTTTGCTTTGCTTCTTACTGCACGCTACGCAGGAAGGTTCGGTTCTTCTGGTTACGAACTCATCGATTTGCAAGGCGTAGGCCTACCTCAGTTTTGGTTGGTTATGGCGTTCACTGATTGAGTTGTTTTAGGCAGTCAGGGAGACTCATGGCCATTGTTTTTTCGGTCAGAGGGAAGTGCTCGCCTCTGGGAATGACAAAGTAGCCTCGGTCAGCCCTTAGGGTGTTAAAGCTCTCGGTATAGCCACGGGTGATTTTCGGAGAGAGTGTGCGCTTTATTTCGATGGCTGTGATTTCGCCGCTGGGGCTTTGCAGCACTAGATCCAGTTCGGTTCCGGATCCAGTCCGATAGTGAGAGTAGCTTGTGCCTTTTGGGAGGTGGTTGATGATTTGTTCGACGCAGTAGCCCTCCCATGAATGTCCGCACAGTGGATGCCCGAGTAGTTGCTCGGTATGCTCCAAACCGGCAAGTGCGTGGAGCAAGCCAGAGTCGCGCCAGTAAGTTTTGGGAGATTTAATCAGCCGTTTACCAGCGTTGGTCGAATAGGCGGGTATGGAGCGTAGCAGGTAGAGCCCTTCTAGTAAATCGATGTAGTGTCGGATCGTTTTTCCATCGATTCCCAGGGATCCAGAAAGTCGGCTAATGTTGAGTGTGCTACCTTGTTGATGAGCCAGCATCGAGCATAGCCTGTGCAGCTGCAGAGGCGAGGCGGCCACTCCCAACTGTGGCAGGGTGCGCTCGACATAACTTGTGATAAAGTCATCACACCATTGTTGGGCATCGGCGTCTGAGTCTGCTAGATACGCATCTGGATAGCCCCCGCGGAACCAGTGGCGTTCTTCTGAGGCGGGTGTTTGATCCAGCTCGGTTAAGTTGAGTGGTGTTAGCTCAAGGTAGCTGATTCTACCAGCGAGCGTTTCGGCGGATTGCTGCAAGAGCTCGGGAGACGCTGAGCCTAAGAGTAGAAATTGGGCGCTGCGTTCGCCTGTTTGGCGGCGCTCATCGATTAGACTGCGTAAGACGGGGAATAAATCGGGAACACGTTGAATTTCATCAAGAATGACGAGATGGCCTCTAAACTGGCTGAGGTATAGCTCTGGATCGGCCAATTTCGCCACATCTGAGGGGCGTTCCAGGTCGAGGTAGTGACTGGGCTTGTCCAACTGAATGGCTTTGGCCAAGGTTGTTTTTCCCACCTGACGGGAGCCTAACAGCGCGACGGCGGAAGTCGTGGTCAGGCGTTGGCATAGCTTCGATTTTAGGCTGCGATGGATCATTAAGTTGATATTTAGGAATTAATTCCAAAAAAGCAAGTTTATTGAAATGGATGGGCTGTCGCTAGTCACATTAAGGCGATGACTTCTGAACGTTTGCTTCCATGCTACGCACTGACTCCTTCGCCAAGGCTACGGCGGACGTGTCGAGCTACGCAGGAAGCGGAAAGCTGTACACTACGAGAAAATCGGTTCCTCTGGATATGAACTCATCGACCTTGCACTGCACGAGGGTATTGTGTGCTAGCTGAAGGTTTCGGCAGGCTCAACCGAGTGCGGCGCACTACGTCCCACGTTTCCCAAAATTCAACTTCAGGGTCGGGCTTTTCAACTTCATGGTTCACCATGCGGTTGCTTTATTTGATAGACTATTGCCATGAGATCATTTCTAAAATTACTTCTATTGACTGGCGCGCTGACAGCCTTGTCTGCCTTGCATGCTGTGGCTGCTGAGACGCGCCCCAATATCGTTTTTTTCCTCAGCGACGATCAACCGCTGCGCGCGATGAGTCATGTCGATCCGTGGTTTCATACGCCCAATATGGATCGACTGGCTGAAGAGGGCGTGGTGTTTGAAAATGGCTTTGTGGAGAGTTCGGTCTGCGCTGTCAGCCGTGCGAG
>JAQXBA010000165.1 GCA_029252625.1 Opitutia bacterium
CGTCTGCAGGGCTTGTCCTTGGAGCCGAAATTTGCCGGCGAGTTCGATGTGATTGTCGTGGGCGGCGGCTCGGCCGGCGTGCCGGCGGCGATTGCGGCGGCCCGTATGGGGGCGCGCACGGCGCTGATTCAAAATCGTCCAACTCTGGGCGGCAATGGTAGTGTCGAGGCCGGTGTTGGCTGGCTGGGTGCCGGTGGCAATCACCCCGGCTGGTTGGAGTCGGGCCTCGTGACCGAGCTCAGCTTTCAGCGGGCTATGTTGGGGCAGATCAATTACAGTGATGCTTCGCTGATTTTGTGTGAAGCAGAGCCCAACCTTACTTTATTCCTCAATCAGCATGTGTTTGATGCAGACATGGACAACGACTCGCACATTGCGGGTGTGAAATCGGTCAGCACCCTGACGGGTCTGATTACTGAATATAAAGGCACGATGTTTATCGATTGCTCCGGTGATGGTTGGCTGGGCTATTATGCGGGTGCCGAGTATCGTCGTGGTCGCGAAGCGGGCCGTGAGTTTGATGAAAGCCTGGCTCCCGATGAAGCCGATGGAATCACCATGAGTGGTTGCATTATGGGCGATGGCAATGGCTATATGACTGCCTTTCGCGCGAACAAGCTGGATCAGCCGGTCGATTTTGTGCGCCCGGAATGGGTGAAACCGATCGATATTCTTGTGTCTGGCCACCGTAAGTTAAGAGGCCACGTTCCGACTGTTGGGACTTGGTGGATGGAGCATCCCGGAGACATTGACGATACCTTTCTGGCTGAAGAGGCCCGTGACGAGTTGATCAAGGTATCGCTGGCATTTTGGGACTATGTGAAGAACCGCAGCGATATGGCCGAGGAAGCAAGCAATTATGATTTGGTGATGATTCCGATCCTGGATGCGAAGCGTGAATCACGCCGCCTGGTGGGCGATTATATGGTCAACCAAAACGATGTGGAGGCGGGTCGACTCTTTGATGACCGTATTGCTTACTGCGGCTGGAAACTCGATATCCATCATCCCGAGGGGATTTATTCCGGCGAGAAGGGCCCCTTCGACTTTTACGAAGCCGTACCGCTCAGCTCGGTGCCATATCGCAGTATGTATTCGAAAAATATCGATAACTTGATGATGGCGGGACGTTGCATGAGCTATTCGCACGTGGCGCTGGGCACCGTACGTGTGCAGGGCACCTTGGCGGCGATTGGTCAGGCCGCTGGCACCGCCGCAGCGATTTGCGCGGACAAGGGCATGACGCCGCGCACGCTGGGTCAGAATTACATCGGTGCTTTGCAGCAAGTGTTGCTGAAAAACGACCACACCATTCAAGGGATCAAGAACGAGGATCCAAACGACTTGGCACGCAACGCTCGGGTGACTGCCTCCAGTTATGAGAGGGTCGCGGACGCCGCGCCGATCACTTTCTCGAAATCGATTCCGTTAAATATGACACGCTCCGTGGTGATTCCGGTAAAGGGTGTGCAACGGCTCCAAACCGTCAGTCTGTATTTGGAATCAAAGAAGGGGTTCGATACATCGACGACGGTCCAGTTGTCCGGTTTGAAGAAGTTTGCCAATCTGGATGCCGCGGAGGCTATCGGGGAATATACTTTTGAGATTCCGGCTAATTTCAAAGGTTGGGTGGATGTACCGGTAAAGGTGTTCTTGAAGGAGGGCGTCGACTTCCTGCAGGTCACACTGCCGCAAGTATCCAGTGTCGATTGGCCGATCATGGCGGATGCCGGCGGTCCCGGTGGCCGCAGTTATAACGATACCGCAGTGAGCGGCGAATTCCACGGTGTGAAGACCGATCCACAAGTACCTTCGGCCAGCTTCAAGCCGGAGAACGTGATCAACGGTTGGACGCGTATGGCGCAAAATGCGTCCAGCATGTGGCGCTCAGATCCGAACCAGGCATTGCCACAGTCCCTGGAGTTGGACTTCGGCAAACCAACAGCGCTCAATACCGTGCAGCTTACATTCGTGACGAATCCGAACGGCGAGCCAAATGCACTCAAACTGATTCCCGAGCAGGTGAAGGATTATGAAATTGAGGCTTTGGTGAATGGAAAGTGGGTGCCGATTGCTAAAGAGCGCGATAATTTCCTACGCTTTCGCAAGCATCAGTTCCGCACCCAAAAGGCGAGCAAGCTGCGCTTGACGGTGTCTGCGAACTATGGCGCTCCGACCGCGAACCTGTTTGAGATCCGCGCTTATAATGAGAGTCTTTAAGCGGTTATCTGGCGGCGCCTTCGGCTCGAGTTTTGCTTTGGTCGGGTGCTTGGAGATCAGTGTGCTTTAGCCCGCGTTTTGGCCGAGCAGCCGCACGTTCCAATCAGAAACTGCGGCTAAAGCACCCAAAAGGGCATAGCACACGCAGCTACGGCTCATGCTCTGCACGTATCTAGAGCATAGAGCGGTGCTTTAGCTAGTGTGAAGCATGTTAATTTCGTGCGACTATAAACAGAGCAGGAATGAAAGGCTTCGTGCTACGTGCTCGGGCTCTGTTTTTTTACCACCCGTTTGCTACGCGGCACTAGAGGGCACAGAGAGCACAGAGCGACTCCGGCACGTTCAGAGTTCACGGTTCGTGTTGCAGTGTTATAAGCTCTGTGATCTCCGTGTCCTCTAACGACCAAAGGGAGTGGGTGGTTTAAATCTACGCATGTTTAGAGATTCAGCTCAGGTCTGGCCTCAATTCCGATTTCGTTCGCCACTTTTCAACTTTGACAGACTCAAAGCAAACTTCCGAAGTTCACTTTCTAATCGTATTTTTTAAGTTACCGAATTTAACGTGCTTCACACTAGGGATTGCTTCGATTGGGTTCTTGAGCTCAGTGTGCTAGCTAAAGCGGCTCACTACGTGAATCATTCGCACTGCGTCCTACTTTTCCAAAATTCAACCTCAGGGTCGGGCTTTTCAACTTCATGGTTCTCCATGTGGCTGCTTTGTCTGATATACTGTCCCTATGTTATCTTTAAAGAAATCAGCTCTATGGACTTGCGCGCTGACAGCCTTGTCTGCCTTGCATGCTGTGGCTGCTGAGACGCGCCCCAATATCGTCTTTTTTCTAAGCGATGATCAGCCGCTGCGGGCGATGAGTCATGTCGATCCGTGGTTTCATACGCCCAATATGGATCGACTGGCTGAAGAGGGCGTGGTGTTTGAAAATGGCTTTGTGGAGAGTTCGGTCTGCGCTGTCAGCCGTGCGAG
>JAQXBA010000172.1 GCA_029252625.1 Opitutia bacterium
TTTCTTTTTTTGTATCACGAATAATAATATTTGTACCCGATCCGTTATTCGATTTAATAACGAATCTCGAAGGAAGCTCACTTAACTTCAATTGACGTATATCATCACCTGACCACAAAATATTCGTTAGATACTGGCTGCCTATTTTCTTCGACACGTAATCACGAACAGCCAGTTTATCGGCAAATTTGGTATATATCGGTTTCCGGCGAAAAAGTTTTGCCCATTGAATTTTTTCATTAAAGTTTTTCGGAGCTAATAATCTAGGATTATCACCAAACTTGGATTTGTAACCAAACCAAACTTTCCAAAAGTCAGACGGCCACATAATAAAATCAACGACTAAACGACCCATTACCGCCTTTGCAACAGGACCTCGCATAATACTCAACCCAATTCTTTCCCCCAAGAATACTACTCGATTTGCTATACGCTTCATTTTTATACGAATGCTCATTATGATGATTTATAAAAACATTTAACAGGCCTAACAAGAATGGCACTTAATTAAGAGTTAAATCGGCAGGTTGCGTGGCTGATTTTAGCAGTGAAAAAAGATAAAAAAAAGCGTGTGGATCCTCCGGCCATCGATGATGATTTGGTGTGAAAAAAACAACATTTCTGACCGGATTCTCCAATCACTTTTATGGCAGTGCCAAACGCAGAGCACAAGATATTGTTGCTCAAAAGCGGCAATCATTGGTTGAGGGAACTCTTGATTTTCAAGCGCAGTTTATTGAGGAAGTTCCTCCGGAGCTCTTAGTGCGACATAGCGAAACGCAGCGCATTAGTCATTTCCCTGACCATCTAACATTTTGGGCATTTTTCGGCCAAGTTTCCAGCGACGATGCCTCTTGCGCCTCAGCAGTTGCTCATGTGCAGTCCTGGGCAGAGCACAACGGGGGTTGCCGATTCCAAGCGCAAACACGGGCGCGTATTGCCAGGCGCGTGCGGATTTACCACTGAAGCTCCTAGAGGCAGTGAACGACTCTCTACTGAGCCAGTTGAATGCACAACTTCCAACGAGTGCTCACTGGCGCGGCCTGCGCCCACGTGCGGAAGATGGGACCAGTGCCCAAATGCCCGACACCGCATCAAACCGCGAGAAGTATCCTTATCCACACGGACAGGCGGATGGTTGCGGGTTTCCGATGGTGCGCCTTGGCGGTTTAATGGACCTTAGTCATGGAGGCATTTACCAGTTCGCGACCAGCGACATGAACACCAGTGAACTGAGTAATCACTATGAATTGGAGGAGCATCTCAATTGCGGTGATGTCTTCATCGGCGACCGCCTATACAGTAATTACGAGCTCATGCAAAGGCTTCAAGTCAAGGACGTTCACTTTATTGGGCGCACGCACCAAGCACGCAAAATCGACTTTCGTAAAGGTCGAAAAATCAGCGCAAACGAACGCCTAGTGGTTTGGGGTAAACCCGTCCAACAGCCCAAAGGCAGTAGCCTGAGCAAAGCGCAGTGGGATGCACTGCCTGAGCAGTTGGAAGTTCGCTTGATCCGTTGCAAAGGTCCAGACCGAGAGGGCAAACAGAAGACGCGCTACCTTTCCACTACATTGCTCGACTCGCAAGCTTACCCAGCCGAAGAAGTGGCCTCTCTATACTTTCATCGTTGGGAAATCGAAGTTCGGTTCCGTGATATTAAAACTACCCTTGGAATGGAGATGCTGCGCACCAAGTCACCCGAGATGATCGAAAAGGAACTACTAATGCACCAGATCGTTTACAACCTCATGCGGCTGATTATGCTCAAATCCGCAATCGATCACGGCGTCAACCACAGGCGCTTAAGCTTCCGTGGCACGCAACAAGTTATCCACGCTTTCGTTCATAACTTCTGTGGCCTAGCCAAACGCCCGTTGTTGCGAATCCAACAACGCGCCAAAATCTTAGAGCGCATCGTCGAGAGAATCGTGACTGAAAGGCCCGGGCGAAATGAACCAAGAAGAGTCAAGCGAAGGCCAAAATGCACGCGCTGGCTACAGAAGCCCAGAAC
>JAQXBA010000190.1 GCA_029252625.1 Opitutia bacterium
CCAGCAACTGCTCTTTCAACGCCCGGCATTGCGCCTCACTCGGCGCAGGCCCCACCATGTTTAAATCAGTCGTCTCGTTCGTCTTCGTATCCACGATCTTAATACCCGTGCGCGTCTCACCGGACACACGTATAAACGCATCACGCAGCCCATGCTCACTGAAGTGCTGCTCAAAAATCGCCACATTGGCGTCTCCCAGGAATCCAGAGACCACCACCTCCGCGCCGCCCAGCGCCAGCATCGTAGCGACATTCACACCCTTGCCCCCCGCCTGACACTGCGACTGGTTCACCCGATGCATCGAACCCGGCACCAACTGATCGACAAACACAGTCTGATCAATCGCAGGATTTAAAGTTACAGTAACGATGGGGATTGGCATAGACATGATACACACAGAGCAAACCGCTGTAGCCCACGGCTCGCAATCATATCTTTGAAACCAGAAGCCTCAAAAAACTGCGGCGCAAGCATGCACCCCACCCTTTTATCACAAAAAAAGCGGCTTTCGCCGCTTTTAAAAAATAAGACCTGCAAGGGATCAACTCACAAAGGATGTGCCATGAAGTTCACGCGACGAGTGAAGGTGTCACCGTGCTCACGGACGACTTGAATTTCAGCAGTGTCTGCTCCGTCATCTTCATATCCAGTCCCGGTGCGATTATCATTCAACAGACGTAATAGCTCAAGCCCCTCATCGGAAACGACCGTCAAAATGACATCTGCATACAATAGCGGAGTCGTAGTAGTCGTAGTGTCAGTGCCATCAGTGCCGCCATAGACATACACATAGTCATTCGTTAGCGCTAAAGTATCTTTATCTGCATTCACTGGCTCGCCCTTGCCATCATTCAAATAGACCAACACCTTGAACTCCACGATATTACTGACCAAATAATTTTCATTGGCCGTAATCGTGGCATCCGACCAATCATTTTTGTTAGCAACTGCCCCAGTCAGCGCTCCTTGGCGACTCGCGGCGGCATCCCCCGTATCTAAATAATGCTCAAAAGTCTGCTGCGAATTCGCTACCATACGATACAGCGCATAGACAGGATCTCCCCCTGCATATGATTCTTTATGCTGTAATCGATAGCCGATCGCACAAATATCACCAGGAATATTATCTCCGACAGAAGCTCCAGCTGGGAGGGTGTCTGAACTCGAATACTTCTGCGGGCGATCCAGTGCAGGAGAAAACAGCTTCAGCGACACCGTATCATCCTGATAATTCCCCCCAGTGGTCTCAGGCCCTTGAATACGTAACCATTGCTGCCCATTATTACGAAACACTGCTGTCTCCAAATCCTGTGTAATGAGATCCATCGCAATGCGCGCTTCCGCATTGGCCGACAGTTTGCCAGAGGAACGCGTCCACACCTTAAGCACTTCGCTGGTGATCTGAATCACCAAACCGACAAGCACCACCATGATGACGGTCGCCACCATAATTTCAATCAAGGTAAAGGCGCGCTTCGCTACGCATCGTTTTTTAAGTTGCAAAGTATTCATGGTAAAAATTAGCGAACTACCGCAGTGTTATAAGTAAAGACTGGCACCTCATCTTTCAATACGCCCAGAGTCTTTGTATATGAAAAAGTCGGCCCTGGAGATTCCGCATAGATACGCACTTCCATTGCAAACGAGCCTTCCCAATAATTCGCATAACCCACGCTCAAGGTATAAGCATCAGTCGCATTATTTCTCTCGGAACTACGATACGTCACCGAATTTCCTCCTAGGTCAGTTCCGGCAAGTGGGATCACCGAAGAAGGCGTCAACACGACCCGATAAATGGTGCCAGCAGCATCGTCTAAATCAGCCTCTGAGGCAGTCGCCTTCACTGCATCTGCATATGCTGGGCTTGCTGTCTCATTCTCGTCAAACCCGACCTTCAACTGCACGGCTTCCGTATCACCACGATAGGCCTGATACACAAATAATGTCGCCGAATTACCGGCCGCAACTGCATTAAAAACGGTCTCAAAATTCGACCCAGTTGCAATGGCATCTGAATTATGCAAAAAGGCATTCACCGTATTCACGATCGAGGAGACTTCATCGGTCTTCTCCACCTCATCAACTGATTGAAGTGTCGGCCCCAGCAGTCCTACCAGCGCCAAGACCGTGACGAGGAAAATACCGATCGCGATGACTACCTCAATCAGACTAAATCCCATTTTATTAGACATAGGAAATTCTTGTTCGTGATTCATAAAATAGATTTTTAAAATTATAGAATATCAGCTGGCTCGTAAACGGGTGTTGTGGTGCCAGAACGGCGCAGGATCAAAGCACTGATAATTGCTTGCTCTTCCGCCTCAAACTCTAACTCAAGTTGATTGGATGCATTCGGTTTAAGTGTGCCTGCTCGAATTACCAGCCAATCATTGACGAAATCAGACGACATCGTGCCATTACTGTTGAACTCATAAAAGTAGAATTCATCTCCGTTGCCTTCAGGTTTGGCAATACTTCGCGGATACTGTAAATTCATCGTCGCGGAGGTTGGCCAGCCCTTACTACTACTGACTGTAGAATCAAAATAGATTCCCTCTGGTAGGTAAGTGCCTTGCGTCGCCGCAATCCATTGCCCTGGATTATCGTTATCTTCATACACAATACCAAAATAACGCAGATACTTTTCCTCATCTGGATTATTTGAGTTATCGGTATAGATAATCAACCGCGTCCTCGAACTCTTCAGAATCGCTTGTCCACGTGCCCCTTTGGCAATACCAGAAACGATTCGATTCGATGCGCTGAGCGAAGCACCTGCTCCACCATTTCCGCCAATAAATATAATTGAAGATGCAATCAGTATCACACTAATAACCACCAGCAACTCGATGAGCGTAAAACCACGTTTAGATGCGTATTTTTTCATGTATTCAATGAACTATGCTACTAATCCCACAAAGTATAGTCGGGCGCTCCAAGATCCTCATCGATCTCAACATACGCAGTGATTGGCGTGCGAATCTTATCAGCCCCAGTTGGCTTCACAAAGCCATCGCCGTCACCATCAATCTCTATATTGATATTAATATTGTTAAAACGATCTGCGAGCTGGTCCGTTGAAACGACATCACTATCATCGAGATAGAACTCAGACTCCGAAAAGCTATGGAAGGCAATTTTACGGCGATTTCCTAAGCTTTTGGCATCGGTAGCCGAAATAGGCGCGCCAGTTGTAGTTCGCGCAGATAATGTTTTAATAAATGCGGTAGAAGTGGCCGGGCTATTGAGAGACACGGTGTAGCTATCACCAGCAGCACTAGCGCCGAAATCCGGGTAGAACTTATACTCGCTTTTAAACATGCTGATCGCATTCACGTAGTTGGACAACTGCGACTTTGAAGCGGCGATATTTGCCTGTTTTTTTACTGCACCCACGGTCGGAATCAAGATCCCAGCTAAGATACCGATGATCGCGATGACCATTAGTAGTTCAATCAATGTAAAAGCAGATTTTTTATTCATATCACGCATAAATTTATTCTCCTGAAAAGATGATTCCATTGTCGTTTGCAGTATCGCGGAAGTCGGCATCCATCACACCAGTCGTCGCATTGATTTTTGTTTTGATGGCATCATTGGCAGAATCGCCGCTCGCACCAGTCGAATATAAATGATAACCAAACACCTCCCAGGTCGGAGAATTATTTTCAGCAGCTTCCCACTTATACCAATAAATGTATGGGTTCCCCCACGGATCAAGCAACTCAATCGAGTTACCTGCAGCATCTTCGTTCACCGAAAATTTAGTCTCATCGATAAACTTGGGGCGCTTCTTAACTTCAGCATTGTCCATATCTTCAGAAATAGTGCTTACCTCTAAATCACCGCTTTCATTGCGCTCCATCGACAGACGCCCCGTCAATGCAAGCAACAACATCTTATTCGTATCACTTCCGTCGGAGTCGTGCCACGGGTAATCACCATAGCGCAGCTTAAATTGTTCAATCCCCTGCGACAGTACCGCCAACTCGGCCTTGGCCTTGGTGCGAGCCTGAGCATTTTGCACCCCTCGTGAGATGCCAAAAGTGATGCCAGCGAGAACCAGGATAATGGCAATGACCACTAACAGTTCGATCAGTGTGAAGCCACGGTTCGACGAGCGAGCGCGAGGAGAGAATACAGAGTGGGGAGTATCAGAAAACATGCCTAATGGGGAGTGCGACA